>JASGDV010000079.1:0-4463 GCA_049841255.1 Sphingobium sp. | reverse complement strand
TTCGCGGATCTGTTGACGCTGATCGCGCGAGACAATAAGGCGCGCGGAGCCATGCTGGCGCATCTGATCCTGCTGGGCGATCTGGTCGACCGCGGCCCCTGCTCCGCGCAGGTGATCGAGCGCGCCATGGAACTGGCGCGGACCGATCCCCTCATCCGCTTCGTCAAGGGCAATCACGAAGAAGCCTTTCTGATGGCGGCGCGAGGCCATGTCCGCGCGACCCACTTCTTCCGGCAATATGGTGGGGCCGAAACGGCGGCGAGCTATGGACTGGACCCGCAGGAGTGCCGCGCCATGGACGATGAGGCATTGGCGGGCTGGATGGCCGGCAATGTGCCGCAGGCCCATGTCGATTTCGTGGATGGGTTTGAGGACAGCGTGGAGATGGGCGACTATTTCTTCGTCCATGCGGGGGTGAAGCCGGGAGTGGCTCTCCATGCCCAGTCGCCCGACGACCTGCGCTGGATCAGAACCGAGTTTCTCGATTATCCGCACGGACATGAGAAGATCGTCGTCCATGGCCACAGCATCAGCGAGGATGTAGACGAGCGGCCCAACCGCATCGGCATAGATACGGGCGCTTATCGCTCCGGGCGGCTGACCGCCATCGGGCTCGAAGGAACGTCGCGGTGGTTTGTTCAGACAGGGGTGGAATAGAGCTTGGGAGTGTATGGCTGACACGAATGGCGGGTTTCGGCCAGAAGTGAACATCCCCACCTCCGTTCGGGCTGAGCTTGTCGAAGCCCTTTTCTTTCTTTCAAAGCGCTGTGTTTGAAGAAGAAGTGCAGCCCTTCGACAAGCTCAGGGCGAACGGGGGTGGACGCCTGGAAGCCATCCAAACCGCCACCACCATAAACGGAAAAGGCCAGCGATCCTCAACGGACCGCCAGCCTTTCCACCCCCTGTTAGCACGGGAAGTTCAGGCGACCTTGGCCTGAACCTGCGTATCTTCCTCGGCATCGCGCAGCACATAGCCGCGGCCCCATACCGTCTCGATATAATTCTCGCCACCACAGGCCAGCGCCAGTTTCTTGCGCAGCTTGCAGATGAAGACGTCGATGATCTTGAGTTCGGGTTCGTCCATGCCGCCATAAAGGTGGTTCAGGAACATTTCCTTGGTCAGCGTGGTGCCCTTGCGGAGCGAGAGAAGCTCCAGCATCGCATATTCCTTGCCGGTCAGGTGGACGCGGTTGCCGTCCACTTCCACGGTCTTAGCGTCCAGATTGACAGCCAGCTTGCCCGTGCGGATGACCGACTGCGAATGGCCCTTGGAGCGGCGGACAACGGCGTGGATGCGCGCGATCAGTTCCTCGCGGTGGAAGGGCTTGGTCACATAATCGTCGGCGCCGAAGCCGAAGGAGCGGACCTTGCTGTCCATCTCCGCCACGCCCGACAGGATCAGCACCGGCGTCTGGACGCGGGCGGCGCGCAGCTTCTTGAGCACGTCATAGCCGTGCATGTCCGGCAGGTTCAGGTCCAGGCAAATGATGTCGTAATCATAGAGCTTGCCGAGGTCGAGACCCTCTTCCCCCAGGTCCGTCGTATAGACGTTGAACCCTTCGGTCGTGAGCATCAGCTCGATCGCCTTGGCCGTGGTCGGTTCATCTTCAATAAGCAGGACGCGCATGTGAAGCCCCTTTTGGTAACAGGTCCGTTCACCCCACCAGAACGGCATCTGCTGTAATTCATTAACCAAAAAACTTCTGAAGGACAAAGGTTAATTTTTCGCTAACCCGCAGGAATCCGCGAGTCGCGCTAAAATGAATCACTTTACAAAGGGTTGAAGGCGTAACGGCTGGCCCGGAGTCAAGCTGGATTCACCTGCGAAACGATATGTCAGCAGCCATGATGACGCGCGAGGAAATCAAGCAACGCCTCGACCCGCGCGGGGCGCAGACGCGATGGCGGCGTGACCAGATGGAGGCCCAGCGCGGGTGGCCGCCAGTCAGGCAGGATTTCCTCCAGATCGCCTGCCGCCAGCGCATCGCCCACGATGAAATCGGGAAGCCGCGCAATGCCGATGCCATTTCGCAGCGCGGGCAGCATCGCCTCGCCGCTGTTGACGGTGATGCGGGCGTGAACCTGCACCACGACATTCTGCTGGCCCGGTCCGGAAAAGCGCCAGACATCGGGCGTGGGCGAGTTGGAATAGCACAGGCAGTCATGGCCGCTGAGGTCGGACGGATGGACCGGCCTGCCACGCTCGGCGAGATAAGCAGGCGATGCGACCACATGCAGCATAACGTCCGCCAACTTGCGGGCGCGAAGCGAACTGTCGGGCATGTCGGCGAGGCGGATGGTCGCGTCCAGCCCCGTCTCGACAAGGTCGATGCGCGCGTCGGAGAGATGCAGATCGACGTCAACTTGCGGATGCTCCTGGCAGAACTGCGCGATCAGCGGCGCGACCCTGAGCAGGCCGAAGGTCATGGGCGCGCCCAGACGCACGGTGCCGGAAAGCTCCGCCGTCTCGTCGCGGGCTGCTTCCTCCGCCGCGACGCCTTCGGACAGGATGCGCTCGGCATGGGCGGCGAGGCGCTTGCCGCTTTCCGTCAGCGACAGGCGGCGGCTGGTGCGGTTGAAGAGACTGGTGTCCAGATGCTGCTCCAGCCGCGTGATGGCCTTGGAAACCGTGGCCTTCGAGACGCTCAATGCCTTGGCCGCGTCGGTGAAGCTGCGATGCTCCACCACGGCGGCGAACATGGCCCATGCTTCGAAATCGGGGAGACGCATAAGGGAAACAATCCGTTTCAATGCTGCTTATTCAAGAAACGATCCTGATCGCTAGATTGTCGGAAAGCAAGCCGGAAACTTTCCGGCGCGACAGTGGAAAGGCAAGCATATGAGCACGAATATCGCGAGCCGGATCGAGCGCCGCCCCTTCGCCTCGCTCGGCCATGCCGACCATGGCTGGCTGAACGCGCGGCATCATTTTTCCTTCGCGGACTATCATGATCCCGCCCGGATGAACTGGGGCGCGATCCGCGTGTGGAATGATGATGAAATCGCCGCGCGGTCAGGATTTCCGCTGCACCCGCATGCCGACATGGAAATCATCACCTATGTCCGCCAGGGCGCGATCACCCATCAGGACAGCCTGGGCAACAAGGGCCGCACCGAAGCGGGCGACGTTCAGGTGATGAGCGCGGGCACCGGCATCCGCCACGCCGAATATAATCTGGAAGACGAGACGACCACGCTCTTCCAGATCTGGGTCATCCCGCGGGCGCGGGGCGGTTCGCCCAGCTGGGGCGCGAAACCTTTTCCCAAGGACGACCGTTCCGGCAAGCTGGCGGTTCTGGCCAGCGGTTATGAGGACGATGCCGAAGCGCTCCGCATCCGGGCCGACGCCCGCCTGCTGGGCGGGACAGTGAAGGCCGGGGACAGCGTGACCTATGACAGCGCGCCCGGACGGCACCTCTATCTCGTCCCCGCCACCGGGCGGATCGAGATCGACGGCGAAATCTTCGAGGCGCGGGACGGCGCCGCGATCATCGGCGGACAGCCGATCACCATCAAGGCGATCGAGGATAGCGAAATCGTCCTGGTCGACAGCGAATAAGGCCCGTCCCTCCCACGGGCCGACAGGCCGCCCGCGCATCCCCCCCCAACCTGGCGCGGGCGGTCACCTCTTTCCCTTCATCCTTCATCTCATCAAAGGAGCAGTCACATGGCAAAGGTTCTGGTTCTCTATTATTCCTCCTACGGCCATATCGAGACGATGGCGAAGGCCGTCGCGGAAGGCGCGGCGAGTGCAGGCGCGCAGGTCGACATCAAGCGCGTGCCCGAAACCGTGCCGCTGGAAATCGCGCAGAACGCCCATTTCAAGCTGGATCAGGAGGCCCCTGTCGCGACCGTCGCGGACATTGCCGACTATGACGCGATCATCGTCGGCACCGGCACCCGCTTTGGCCGGATGTCGAGCCAGATGGCGGCCTTCCTCGATCAGGCGGGCGGATTATGGGCGAAGGGCGCGCTGAACGGAAAGGTCGGCGGCGCTTTCACCTCGACCGCCAGCCAGCATGGCGGTCAGGAAACCACGCTCTTTTCGATTATCACCAACCTGCTGCATTTCGGCATGGTGATCGTAGGGCTGGACTATGGCTTTACCGAGCAGATGGGCGTCGACAAGGTTCGCGGCGGCGCGCCCTATGGCGCGACCACCATCGCGGACGGCGACGGCAGTCGCCAGCCGGGCGAGGAAGAACTGGCTGGCGCGCGCTATCAGGGCCGCAGGGTCGCGGAGACGGCGATCAAACTGCACGGTTGAGATTGCTCGTCGCGGAAAAGGGGCCGGGCGCATGGAACAGTGCGCCCGGCCCCTTTTCACTACAGGAAGATGCGGCGCGCCCAAGGGCTGCGGCGGATGAGATGCCACAGGAGGAAGGGGATCAGCAGGGCGATGGCGAACAGCCACGGCTTGCCAAGATAAGGGGTCAGATAGTGGATGAACGCCACATGCAGAT
>JASGDV010000078.1:0-6966 GCA_049841255.1 Sphingobium sp. | reverse complement strand
GCAGGCAAGGTCTTCCTGCGCCGCTGCGACTGCCGAATAGGTCAGGTTGACGAAAAGTTGATTCGTCTCCCGCACATACCGCGCCGCCTTCCCGGTGATGCCCTTTTCCTCCACCTGCTCCGGGTCGCGTAAAGGAATGATCTCGGGTGCCTGTTCCAAGTTCTTGGAAATGTCAGCACGCTTGGCGCCGCCGTGATTGAAGATCAGATCGGTCGGGCTGATCGGCGTCCTATCGCTATCACCGCCTACCCCGTCCTTGTGGTCAGGACGCGCGCCCCTCGCCCCACCATCGTCCACGAGGTGAAGCCCACCCTCTGCTTCGCGCGGACTCTTGGTCTTAACGCGAAGCTGGTTGAGCAGGTCTTGAAGTTCCTTCCGCAGGTCGTCGGTGGACGCTGAGGATTTGGGGGCAAGCGAGTTAATGATTTCGATCAGCCACTCGGGGCGACTGCGGAACACAAGCTCGGCGAAGTCTTCAACGACCACTTGGCGCTGATCGCTGCCGCTAAGCTGCACGAAGCGGCGATACGGCTCGTGCCGGACAGGGAAGCTGTCGGGCAGTTCAACGTGGACGGAGATATGGCGAGCACCGAACGGGATGCCGAACGCTGGGGCGTCGGCTGCCCACTTTCGACCTTTGCGGACATCGTACATCTCGTCGCGGAACACGATGGCAGTCGTGCTCACCGATGAAGTCAGGGAACCCGATATCGACTTGTTGTGCCCGCCATCCTGATAGGCCGGGTCGTACAGGTAGTGGATGCGAATTCCCTCACCGACATCGACCGCCTCAACGCGACCGAATGCGTCTGAGCGTTCGGGGATCGGCTTGAACTGCCGCCTACCATCGCGGGGGTGCGTCCCCTCGTGCAAATACACTTCGACGCCTTCGGGAAGGCCGTAGAAGCGATGATAGAGATAGGTCGTGATCCACTGGCGGTCCTGCCTCGGGTCGCCATCGTAGGGATCGGCCACCGTGTCTTGATCGGCCCGGTTGCCGTACAGGACGACCTCGGTCCAATCCTCGTCCAGCCGGTATTCGGCTTCGTCGCGGACCTGATCGGTCACATCGACCACTTCCTCGAAGGAGTCCTCGACCGGAATCCATACCTTGCCATAGATGCCCTCGCGCTTTCCGAGGATCACTTGGCTGACCACACCGTCACGGCAGGAGCGATAGCGCATCCCGAGCGTGTTGGACGGGAGCGAAGCGACCTTCGCGCCCATGCCGAAGTTGCCCTCAAGCGCCATGTCCTTGCCGAGCGACGCTGCGAGATCGCAGATGTGGTCAAGCTCGGAACTGCTCATGCCAGGGCCGGTGTTCCAGATAGTGAGCTTTCGCGCATCGCCGCATTCAGGGACAGACTTGCCCTTGATCTCAACGAGCCTCCGCCCCGCTGGTGCCTTCGCAGCGGCCTCAATGGCATTCATCGTCAGTTCCCGCAGCATCATCGTCTTCGGGCACTGCTCGATCTGGCGGGAGACGGTGAAGTCGATGTCCGCAATCTTGATCGGGGTGACTTGCTTGATGTGGCTCACGACTGACCCCCGCCTTACAACTTGAACTCGCCGCCGCCGCGGCCCGGTGTTTTACTGAACCGCGCTTCCACTTCAGAAACCGCGTCCCGCAATGCCTTCGTGATCTTCCGCACCTCTGCTTCCTCGTAAACGTAGGTTTGCCGGTTCGAGAGGTTGCCGATCAGGCGCACCGCCTCCAGCGCCTTATTTGTGCGCTTTTCGGCCAGTTCCCGAAACTTACTGTGCTTTTTCTCATCAGCGGTCATGCGCGAATCGCCCAAATATATGCCATGCAGTGCGTGATTGGTGGCATAGGATTCGCCATATCGTCAACATATATGAAATATATTTTTGGATTATTTTCGATATGAGCACTCTCAGGCGCTCGCAGGATGGTTGTATATATCTAGAATATTTTGACAATTTCCATAGCGTGCAAAGAGCGATCACGACTGCGCTCACGCACAAGGCGTGGGCAGTAATGCGGGAATTTCCAATTCCCGCCTCGGCTACTGGCTACTGTGGATTAACGACGAAAGAGCTCGCCCACCAGAACGGCGCAAACGGTCAAGCGACTTTATCGGCGTAGAACTCCGCAAGATTCGCAAGGAAGGTTTTGGCAATATCCTTCTCATCAAAGGTTGCCACACGCCTGCTGCCTTCGACCTTTATCGCGATGGATTTGGCGTGAGCGATAGCCTCCATATCCTCGACCGACACGTAAGCGAGACCGGTTTCGCGGAGGCTGGATGAGGCAGACCGACTCAGGGAATTGTATTGGATGCCCTCCCCGAACGCGGAACCTCCCTGCACAAACGAGGCGGAAACGCGCTTCGAGCCGTCGATTATGAATACGATGCTCTGTGGCACGCCGATGCTGTTGGGCGATCCGTAAGTGGTGTCTATTTCCGTCTCATTGTGGAAGAAGAAGCCGACCCTTGCGATCTTTCCGTCAGCTTGATTCCGCATCACCAACGGCTCCAGATAGAGACCCTGCCCGTTGATGTAGATTCCCCCTGCCGGGGATTTTTTCGAGATACGATTGTTCATCCCCATGAACGTGACCGTCGGGGCATCGGAAAATCGGTCGTCTGTTTGCTCGATCTTGAATTTGCCCGGGCCGAAAAGACCTTGCGCGGATGCCGGAGCGGTCAGCGCCATACTCCCGGCGAAGAAAATCCCGACGCCGACCAGCTTTCCAAGCGTTCGCATATGGCGGTGGTTACGCAACGTCATATTCACGCACTCCTACGCGCCTGCGAGCAGCTTCCACACGGGAACGCAGTTCCTCCCGCAGTGAGCGGGCATCTTCGACATTATTGATCTGAAAGGTCGTTCTCCGCCCCTCGCCTACGCCCGTCGCATCGGACGAGATGACCGAAAGATCGCCGTTACCGAAGAACTGCTGCACCAGCGAGAAATGGACCTTGATGTCCTTGATCCGGTAGAGTTCGATTTCCTCCTCGCTGCGCATGAGAATACCGCGCCGCATGAAAAGGCGGTCACCTTCCAGCCAATAAAGGCTGGTGCGATTAGTCAGTGCCTTCAAAGCGAGAATCGGAAGCGTCACAACTCCCGCCCCGCCCATGGTGAGCAGCGTTATCGCAATCATAAACCAGCCAGTTGCCGACTTGAGCAAAAAGGCTTTTGTCGAAGAACGAAACTCGATTGTGCTGGATATATTGGCTCTGGTGTCCCTGAACGCGGCGGTCGCCATGGCATTCTCCTTCGTCTGGCATGACCCCCAAATAGCCCTCAGAGGTTAATAGGGACTATATTCCCTAGAGAATATATACCCGGCCGCCATCCATCGTCAGATGGACGACTGGCGCGGCATTGTCGGGATGAATGTGAGGCGATTCCGCCAGCGCGCCCAATTGACGCAGGAACAACTGGCGTTCGCGGCGGAAATCGACCTCACCTATGTCGGCGGCATAGAACGTGGAAAGCGTAATCCGTCCGTTCTGGTTCTTGTAAGGATCGCAGCGGCGCTTGGCACGGAACCAGCCGAATTGCTCAAGGCTGTTTCAAAATAGGTAGAATTGCAAAGATCAGCGATACGGCGTTAATGTGTTAATTTCTGCATTAGTCATATCTATCAATCGCTTCGGGGCATAATTTCCTGTTTCCATCATGTTGATTTGAACAGTCGCCGCTGCATCCAGAAGTTGGCGCATGGCGCGGCGGCGAAATGGGGCAATTACAGCGCGGGCTCGCGGCGGGGGTATGCACGGGGGCGGCAATCCCTGTTTCGTGCCCCAGCGCCCGGCGCTGTCGGCCTGTGCGGCACCTTGCGGCGTGCGCAACGCACCTCCCCACAAAGTGGCGGCAATTTTCACATGAATGCCGGTGGCTGAGGCGCGTTAAAAACGGTGCGTTGCCTATACAGGGTAACGCAGCAACGCACCCTTGGGGGTGCTGCTGCCCCTGCGGGTTCGGTGGGCGTTAAAGACTGACAACGCGCCCTCAACGCCCCCTCGGTGCGTTGCAACGCGTCCGGTTTCAGCCTGCGCCTCCTGTGGGAAGATCGACTGGACGAAGCCACTTTGCGCCCGAGGGACCTCCCGGCGTTTCTTCCAAGCGACCTACGCCCTTCAGCCGGTCGATGGCAGAACGAAGCCGCTTCTGTGTCAGGTTGCGGCGTCCTGTCACATGAACCCGCTGGGCATCCAGCCACCGCCCCGTGGGACGCTTACCGGCCAGCACCTCCTCACGAATCCACTCATCCACGAATGCGTCATCGTCATTCGCCTCCGCAGCATCGTCGGCATCGGTCCTAAACGGGTTATCGGAATCGGCACCATCGTCCGCCAGCGGGGAGGCAACGACGAGCGACGACATATAATCGCCATCCTCATCAATGCCGATCTGGACCGCCTGCAAGAGGAATTTCGTGCGAACGCCGCTGGTGCCGTCCTTCACCTTCGCCAGAACAAACTCTGCCGTGAGAGCCGCGCTCTCCTTGTCCCGCTGGCATTCAATCACGAAGTCCATTGCCGCATGGAGGCCGGACCATCCGCGCATTCCCCGCGAAGCGTCCTTGCCGCTGTGATGGATGAGCAGAATGACGCCGCCAAGCCGCAATTGGAGCTCGCGGAAGATGCTAATCATCTCCGCCATCGCGCTGCTGTTCTCATCCAACCCCGCTGAGGCGTGCGCGAGCGTGTCGATGCACAATACCCCGCCAGCCCAGCCGTTCTCCATCAGCGTAGCGACCAAGGTGTCCCGGTCTGCTTTTTCGCGTAGGTTAATTGGGTCCATGATGACAGCGATATTGGACCGCACGTCGTCCGGCGGGACAACGGACATGAGCATATCCGGATTGAGACGTGCCGCCTGCGCCAAGCGCCAAGCCTTCACGCGGCTGGGAACGCCACCCTGCCCTTCAAAGGGGACATACACGGTTGGAGCCTGCTTGACGCGATAACCGAACCATTCCCATCCGTTGGCGATGTGAGCCATCGCATCAAGGGTTAGGAACGACTTGAAAGTGCCCGAGTCGCCATAGATTGCACCAATGCCAGCGTCAGGAATGACCCGCTTCACCAGCCATCGCAATGGCGGCTGACGCTCCAAGTCTCCATCAAGCAGCAATCGGAAATGGCGCTCATTGTGGGGGGCTGGTCCCTGCCAGAACAATCCCGCCGCCATATCCGCACCGACCTGCAAGTGAAGGGCATCGTTAACAAGATGCTGAAGAGCCAACGCTATGGTTCGCCGCGCATAATCGGGTCGGTTCGCCTTTTCCCGTGCACCCAGCTTTGAAAGGCGAAATGTGCGCCAGCATTCGAGCGGCGATTCCGTGATGGGCAGGAGCAGCTTGACGAGCGCAAGGTCCGCCTCAGATTGAGATTCGTAGCGACCTTCCCAATCGCCACAGAACAGGCGTCCCAACTCACCGGGATCTTCCGCGGCCTGTGCCGCAGCATACCAATCGGCATTGTCATCGCCGGTAAGTTCAACTTCGGGAGGCGCTGCTGGTGCCATCTGATTCACCATGCTGGCAAGCATTGCCTGCCGCTCCGCGATAGGGCGGTCATGCACGACGTTGCCAGTGCAGATGATAAACCGCTCCTGCGAATATACCTCCACCCCGTCGCGCCGACGGCCTTTGCCAATGGCGCCCGCGACGAAGACGTGCCACCCCCGCTCGGAGCGCGACAGTTCCGTGTAACTGTCCGATTCAGCAATGATGCGCTGATACCGTTGAAGGTGAGCGTCCGGCGTGTCGTCTTTAACATCAAGGTCGATACAGGCGAACGGGTCAGTTTCATGCAGCATAAACCCAACGTGCCAACCGCGCTCTGCTGCCGCTGCGCAGGCGGCGTCAAAGCTGCTCCATGTGGACGGGTTGGTGCTGCTGGCAAGGCGCCCGTCAAGTGAACGGGGTGCCTTATCTCCATCCAGACCAGGACTGATGCACCATTGTGGGCGCTCGCGCAGTTCAGCAGGGATGCGCACCCAACGCTCGGTGGTCGAGTCAGACATGGCTCACCTCCGCCGGGTCCGGGTATGTATCAAATCTTGCTGAGCCAATCCGCATTTCCGGCTGAAATAGTCGGCCGCGAAAATTTCCAATAATAACTGATGCTTGCGACCTTTCGCCGCTTTCTGTTACGCTGCTGTTCACAGTGATACTCCGGCGGCAGGACACGGTGGACGCCTGGTCCTGCCGCTATTTGTGATGGAAAGATCAGGCGGCGATTTGCTCGCTGGTGCTGTATCGCGCCCCGGTCGCCAGCCATGCCAGCACGTCACGCTCCGCATACCGGACGATACGGGTTCCGGGCGGAGCGAAATGGCGAAGGGGAATGCCGCGCCCTCGGTAGCCTTCGAGGGTATCGACTGACACACCAATAAGTTTGGCGCATTCCTTGGGATCGAGGGGGCGCCCTTTAGGCGTATAATTGAACAGTTCACAAAGCTGCTCGAAAGACAGGTCAGACATACACGCAACTCCGGCGCATCCTGCCAATGGCAGGTTCGTCATGCCTCCGAGTTTTGTGTCGTCACCTGCCCCAGTCGGCTTCGGGGGTGTCCGGGGGACTAAGAGGGACTTTCACCCTCCCGTATATCCGGCGGCGTCTCTGGAATTTTCCTCGCGGGCACGCCCCAGTGCGGCGCTGTCACCCGTGAGTGACGGCAGTTACCCTAAACTGCGCACTATGGGTCACGCAAGACCCCTATGGGAAATTTATTGGTTTCTGATTCCAAAAGGAATGTGGACGCATGGTGTGTTTTCAGAGGCTGGAGTGAGGTGACCTAGCTGGTCATCGAAGAAAATCTGCGGCTTCAAGACGTCCAGTATATTCTTCTTCTCAATACCTCCGGTCAAGAATAGCTCATCAGGTTCGATCCCGAGATGCTTCATCGTATTAAGAAGCCTCTCGTGTGCCGAAGCATTTCGAGCGGTGACAATTGATATTCTAACAGCTTTTTGGGGATTAT
>JASGDV010000077.1:0-24988 GCA_049841255.1 Sphingobium sp. | reverse complement strand
CTTTGGGTGGGGAGCGGACGGTCTGCTTAGACTTGGCCGCGCTCCTGCGAAGGCAGGAGCCCAGTTCCACCGTCTGATCTGGGCTCTCAAGAGCCACTTGTCTCGTTCGAGTGCTTTCGCAGGAGCACGGCGCACTTCAATTTAGGGGATACCCGTCATGCCAGCGAAAGCTGGCATCTCTCTTCTTGAGGCGCAATCAGACCCCAGAGGGAGCTTCCGCTGGGATGACGAAGGTTGAACGTCCGCAATGGGAAAAAGGCCGTAACCAGCCATCGCAGGCAGTAGATGATTTCAGCGCCCGTAAACCAGCGGCGCCGTCTCCGATCCATGCGCCGCCAGCAAGGCCAGCTTCTGATTCGCCTGATCGGACAGCACCCGCGTGCGCACCCGCGCCATTTCCAGCAGCGGCACGATAGCCTTCACCCGTTCCGCCACTTCCGGGTCGGAACGCCACACGCCGATGGCCCGCACGGCCGCCGCCGCCTGCCCGACCTTCGCGCTCGCCGCGTCGATGGCGGCGGGGTCGAAGCCGTCCAGCACCGCCCGCAAATCCTCGCAGGCGCCGCGCAATTGATCGAGAGCGGTGAGACCGAGCGGCATGGGATCAACCCGCGACCGGCAGGTCCAGCGCCAGCATCTTGTCGGCGATCGCCGCCGGATCGACGGGATAGTTGCCCGAAGCGATGGCCGCCTTGATCGCCGCCACGCGGTCCAGATCGACAGGCGCGCCGTCCGCCGCCATGCGCGCCGCCGGGCTGGCCGATGCCGCCGACGCGGCGGGCGCGCCGCCCGTGCCGGTGGAAGCCACGCGCGTCTTGCCGCCTTCCCGGATGCGGGAGGCTTCGATAGCGGCGTTCAGGCTCTGGCCAACTGACTTGATCATGGGTTCAATCCTTCACTCGTCCCTATGCTCTATAACGGACAAGTTCAAAAATCATTAAATCCCGGCACGCGGACGATTCCCATTTCGACGACCTGGGCCAATATGGGCGAGGATTTCTTGTCCTCGCGCACGCGGATCGTCTCGCCGACCGCGCCGTCCTCGTCTGCGATCATCATGCGCGAGACGCTGAATTGCGCATTGCCCGCCATCAACTGCACGGGATCGCCGCGCTTCACCGCGGCTTCCTTCGGCTGGACGCGGGCGGCCGCCGCATAGCGCGCCGCCGGCCCGGAAGCCGCCGCCGCGCCGCCGGGGACCAGAGGCACACGGATGCGCCAGCCCAGCGCGTCGCACTTCACCATCGCCGCGCCGAAAACCGGCCCCTCGACGCTGGGCACGGCCGGACAGGCGGCCAGCTTCAGCCGCCGGTCCACCGGCGCGGCAGGACCGCCCGGCTCGCCCAGATTAGCCCCCACAGTCATCGCGACGAGGCTGTCGATGCGATCCAGATTCTCGAATTTCTGCTGCGCCAGCGCCGGAGCGGCGCTCATCAGGGCGAAGGCGGCAAGGCCGAGAGCAGGCGGTTTCAACACGGTCAGTCTCCGGAAAAGCGGATGTCCTTTCCTATGTTTCAGCAATTTCCGTGCCAGTTCAGGGCGCCCGCCTCATAAATTCCGTGCTCCTTGCCTGCGGGGGAGCGCCTCACCTCATCTCAGGCGCGATGCGGATGACCTGCCCCTGCCCGGCTTGTCCCTCGGCCTGGTCCAGCCCCCGGATCGCCAGCCGCGACCCCGCAATCCCCTCGGCCCGCAAGGCCCGCGCCACCGCGCCCAGCCGCGCCGCCGCCAGATCCCAGTCGTCGAAGCGTTGCCGCGCCTTGTCCGTGCCCCGGCTGCGCACCTCGATCCCGCCGCTTTCCCGCGCGAACTCGCGCGCGATCGCCGTCAGCCGCGCCTTGCCCGCGCCGGTCAGCATCGCTTCGCCCGGCACGAACAGCTCCGCCGCGCGCAATTCGATGCCTTGCCGCATCGCCCGCCCGCCGAATTGCTGGCTGAGGCCCGCCAGCATCACGTCGCGCTTCTGCCCGCTCGCCTGCAACAGCACGAAGAAGGCGAGCAGCAGCAACAGCAGATCGGCAAAGCTGATGGCCCATCGGTTCCGCCGCGCCATGGCGGAAGAGGGAGGGGCGGGAGAAGGCGAGGCAACGCTCATGCGACCTCTCGGATCGAGGCGCGCCGCAAAGGCGCATTTTCGCGCCTCGCGATGGAAAGCATCCGCGCGACGGCTTCCTGCTGCCACGCCATCTCCCGCTCGGAAAGGTCGGCCAGCCGCGCCGCGATGGGGGCCGCGACGATATTGGCGATCACCACGCCATACAGCGTCGTCAGCAGCGCCAGCGCCATGGACGGCCCCAGCTTCGCCGGATCGTCCATCGCCGCGAACATGCCGACAAGGCCGACGATCGTCCCCGCCATGCCCAGCGCGGGCGCGGCGTCGGCGATGGAGAGCCACACCTTGCACACCGCCGCGTGCCGCTGCCCGCGATCCGCCAGCGCCTGCGCCGCCCAATTCTCGAACTGCTCCACCTTCTCGCAATTGGCGAGACGGCGGGCCGCTTCGGACAGGAAAGGATCGGCGGTCTTCACCCGGTCGGTACAGGACAGGCCGCGCAACTGCGCCACCTGGTCGATCTTGAGCATCGCCGCGCGGGCCGCGTCGCGGTCCTTCGCCGGATCGGCCGTCACCAGCGGCCTCAGCGCGGCAAAGGCCCGCGCGAAATGCGCCCCGCCATTTTGCAGCAGGGCGACCGCCCCGATCCCCGCGACCATCGCCGTGAAAGTCGTCGAATCGAACAAATGCGACACGATTCCGAACATCAGTCCCCGCTTCCTTCCCATCCGGCAGGCGATTGCCGCCGACCGGCAAAAACTTGCCGCCCTTGCCGCCCGCTCCCGGCAATCCCCCGGATTTACGCGATTTCCGCCCTGCCGATGCGTCACCCACGCAAATTGGCACGGCTCTTGCGGATATCGGGCTGGATCACCCGCTCGGCACGCCATCAGGCTTCAGAACGGCGGGACGATCCGAAGTTTTAGGCGCGCAAAGGCAAAAAAGGACGCAAGAGAAAGATGTCGCTGGAAGACGGACTGTTCGGGATCCATGGAAAGGCGCTGGCGCTTCGCTCGCAGCGCCTGTCCCTGCTCGCGTCGAACATCGCCAACGCCTCGACGCCCGGCTATAAGGCGCGCGACATCGACTTCGACGCCGCGCTCAAGGAAGCGACTGGCGCCGCCAACGCCACAGCGGCGAAGGCGGCGGACGACTCCATGGGCTATCGCGTCCCGCTCCAGCCCAGCCTTGACGGCAACACCGTCGAACTCAGCACCGAACAGACGCTGTTCGCGGAGAATGCCGTCAAATACCGCACGACCCTCTCTTTCCTGGAGGGCCGCATCAACACCATCACCCGCGCCCTGAAGGGAGAATGAGCATGAGCGGCTCCGGTCCCATGAACGTCTTCGACATTGCCGGCCGCGCCATGAGCGCGCAGCTTGTGCGCCTCAACACCACCGCCTCCAACATGGCGAATGCCGGCAATGTGTCGGGCAGCGCGGCGGAAGCCTATCGGGCGATCAAGCCGGTCTTCCGCTCCGTCACCGACAGCCCCGGCGTCTCGACGGTGAAGGTGGAGAATGTCGTCACCACCAACGCCCAGCCGGTCAAGCGGCACGATCCCAACCACCCGCTGGCCGACGCCAATGGCGACGTGTGGGAAGCCGCCGTGGATAGCAGCGCGGAGCTGGTCGACATGATCGAGACCGCCCGCATGTACCAGAACAATGTGCAGGTGCTGAACACCGCCAAATCGCTGATGATGGAAACCATAAGGATCGGCAAATGAGCACAACCTCCACCGTAACCGACAGCGCGGGCATCTCCGTCTACAACTCGTCCACCATCAAGGCGACGGGCAAGTCGGAGATGGACCAGATGGATTTCCTGCGCCTGCTCACCGCCCAGATGCAGACGCAGGACCCGTTCGAGCCGATGGACAATTCGCAGATGGTGGCCCAGATGGCGACCATCACCAATTCCACCGGCATCGCGGAGATGAACGCGACGCTCAAGGATCTGTCGACGCAGCTTACCGGATCGCGCCTCGGCGACGCGGCAAGCTGGATCGGCAAGTCGATGCTGGTCGAAAGCAACATCGCCGCCCCCGACGCGGCCGGCCAGTATATCGGCCAGCTTACGCTGGACGCGGACGCTTCCGACCTCTCGGTCGATCTGGTCGACGACAACGGCAACACCGTCAAGACCATCGACCTCGGCGCGCAATCCGCGGGCGACGTCAACTTCTACTGGGACGGCAAGAACGACGCGGGCGAAACCGTCGCCACCGGGCCGCTCCAGATCAAGGTCAACGGCGCGTCGCCCACCCGCGTCGCAAGCTGGGCCACCATCGCCGCCGTCCAGTCGCCCGCGGACGGCAGCGCGTCCAAGCTTATCACCGCGCTCGGCACCTACAGCCCGACCGACGCCATCAGCCTCGCTTAATCACCCCATCCTTTTCACCCAGGGAGCAACGCCATGTCCTTCTACATCTCGCTTTCCGGCCTCAAGGCGGCGCAGACCGACCTTGCGACCATCTCCAACAACGTCGCCAACGTGAATTCGAACGGGTTCAAGAAGAGCCAGGCCAATTTCGGCGACATCTTCGCCGCCGCGCCGATGCAGACGACGCAGCAGGTGTCCGGTCAGGGTGTCCGCATTCAGGGCATCACGCAAAAGTTCACGCAGGGCACGACCCAGGGCACCGACAACACGCTTGACCTCGCCATCACCGGCGAAGGCTTCTTCACCGTGAAGCGCGATGCCGACAATCAGGTCAGCTACACCCGCAACGGCGCCTTTTCTGTGACCAATGACCGCTATGTCGTCGACACCACCGGCGCGCGGCTTCAGGTGATCCCGGTCGATTCCGCCACTGGCACCCCGACGGCCACCGCGCCCTATGACACGGACAGCCTCACCGATCTCAAGATCCCGACCAACTGGCCCGACGGCGGCACCGGCAATCAGCTGTCCAGCGTCGGCGTAGCGGAAAATGGCGACATCACCGGCGTCTATGCCGACGGCACGACCGTCCATCTGGGCATGACCGCCATGGCCGCCTTCAACAGCCAGGACGGTCTGCGCCAGCAGGGCGACGCCCACTGGACCTCCACCGCCGCCAGCGGCGATCCGCTGATCGGTTCCGCTAACAGCGGGCTTTTCGGTTCGGTCAATTCCGGCACGCTGGAACGCTCCAACGTGGACATCACGGAGGAACTGGTCAGCCTGATCTCCGCCCAGCGCAACTTCCAGGCGAACGCCAAGGCGATCGAGGCGGCGAACACGCTGTCGACCACCATCGTCAACATGCGCTCGTAAAACATCGGCTGACTGACGGGATTCGTACTCCTGCGAAGGCAGGAGTCCAGTCCCGCCGGTCGAACTCGACTCCTGCCTTCGCAGGAGTACGCCACACCAGCCCTCGGACAGGACAACCCCATGGACCGGCTCGTCAACACGGCACTCACCGCGATGCGCGGCGCGATGGCGCGGCAGGCGGCGATTTCCAACAATCTCGCCAACGTCAATACCGTCGGCTTCCGCGCGGAGATCGCCAATGCCGAGACGCGCTGGATTCAGGGGCCCACTTTCGACACGCGGGCACAGCAATCCGAACAGGTGATCGCCGCCGACATGGCGCAGGGGGCGGTCACGCAAACCGGCAATCCGCTCGACGTCGCGATGGACGGCGACGCCCTCCTCGCCGTGCAGGCGCAGGACGGCAGCGAAGCCTATACCCGCCGCGGCGACCTCAAGATCACGGACACGGGACTGCTCACCACCGGCGACGGCCTGCCCGTGCTGGGCGAGGGCGGACCGATCACCCTGCCGCAGATGGACAGCCTGTCCATCGCGCAGGACGGCAGCATCTGGGGCGTGCCGCAGGGCGGCGATCCCGCCAATCCGCAGCGCGTCGACGGCCTGAAGCTGGTGAACGCCGCCGGCTCCTCCATCGCCAAGGGCACGGACGGCCTGTTCCGCGAAACGAACGGCGGCGCGCTGCCGCAGGATCCGCTCGCGACCGTCACCGCCGGTTCGATCGAAGGGTCCAACGTCAACGCCACCGCCGCCCTCGTCCAGATGATCGAGGCGAGCCGCGCGTGGGAGACGCAGGTGAAGATGATCGACACCGCGAAACAGCTCGATGACGGGGGCGCGTCGCTCATGCGCCTTGATGGTTAATTTGGCACGAACCTTGCTTTTTAACGTGCAGGACGAGAGCCGCGACCGGCTCCACGGAGACAAGAGACGATGACCAACGCAGCCCTTCATGTCGCCCGCACCGGCCTTGACGCGCAGAACACGAAGATGCGCGTGATCGCCAACAACCTGGCGAACGTCAACACCACCGGCTTCAAGCGCGACCGCGCCGATTTCGAAACCCTCGCCTATCAGCAGATGGTGGCGGCGGGCGCGAATTCCGACACGGAAAACAAATTCGCGACCGGCCTCAATCTCGGTTCCGGCGTCTCCATGCAGGGCACCAGCAAGATCAACACGCAGGGCACCCTGCAGGAAACCGGCAACGCGCTCGACATGGCGATCGAGGGGGCGGGCTTCTTTCAGGTGCAGCGGCCGGACGGCTCCATCGCCTATACCCGCGCGGGCAATTTCACGACCACGGCCGAAGGCGTCGTTGTCACCTCCGACGGCCTGCCGCTGATCCCGCAGATCACCGTGCCCGAAGGCACGACCGGCCTCACCGTCGGCAATGACGGCACCGTCTCCGCCACCTTGCAGGGCCAGAGCGAGCCGACCCAGCTTGGCCAGATCGAACTCGCCAATTTCATGAATGCGTCCGGGCTTCAGCCCATCGGCGGCAACATGCTGCTGGAAACGGCGGCCAGCGGCACGCCGCAGGTCGGCGTCGCGGGCCTCGACGGGCGCGGCCAGATCCGCTCCGGCAATCTCGAAACCTCGAACGTCAATGTCGTTGAGGAGCTGGTCGACATGATCGAGACCCAGCGCGCCTATGAGGTCAATTCCAAGATGATCAAGGCGACCGACGAGATGCTCCAGTACGTCAACCAGCAGTTGTGAGCCGATTGATGCACGCGCCCTCTAACCAAACTCCGTTCGCCCTGAGCCTGTCGAAGGGCTTCACTTCTCCTTCAGGAAAGCGCGTGGGCCGTCTCGCAATCGCCTCCCTCTTGGCCTTCTCCCTCGCCGCCTCCCCCGCCATCGCGGGCAAGAAGAAGCGCGAGGAGGAACGCCAGTTCTACGCCCCCACCGTCGTGCAGCAGGCCCCCGCGCCCGCCGCCAACGGATCGATCTTCCAGGCGTCGATGGGCTACACCCCGCTCACCAGCGGCGCGCGCGCCACGAGCGTGGGCGACATCATCACCATCGTCCTCGTCGAAAAGACGCAGGCGACCAAGAGCAACAGCGCCGACACCAGCCGCAGCGGCAATATCGGCCTGACCCCGCCGACGACCGGCGTGCTGTCGAAGCTCTTCTCCGCCAGCGACGTCGCCATGGGCGGCCAGAACGGCTTCACCGGCAAGGGCGCGGCCACCCAGTCCAACGCCTTGAATGGCGAGATCACCGTGACCATCGCGGCGGCCTATCCCAACGGCACGATGCTGGTGAAGGGCGAAAAGGCCCTGACCCTCAATCGCGGCGACGAATTCATCCAGATCAGCGGCCTCGTCCGTCAGGCGGACATCAGCCCGGACAACCGCATCGCGTCCACCCGCGTGGCAGACGCGAAGATCATCTACACCGGCAAGGGAGAGATCGCCCGCGCCAGCCGTCAGGGCTGGCTGCAACGCTTCTTCTCCGCGATCAGCCCCTTCTGAGATAGGAGATTTCCAACATGCGTCCTCTCCTGCAGCCGCTGCGAAATATCTTATTATTCGCTATCTCACTCTTGACCTTGCTCGCCGTCCCCGCCCATGCGGAACGGATCAAGGACCTTGGAACCTTCCAGGGGGTCCGTCCGAACCAGCTCACCGGCTACGGCATCGTGGTCGGCCTGGCGGGCACCGGCGACGACAGTCTCGACTATGCGACGCAGGGCATGAAGGGCGTCGTCTCGCGTTTTGGCCTCACCCTGCCGCAGGGCGTCAACCCGGCGCTCAAGAATGCGGCGGCGGTCCTCGTCACCGCCGACCTCCCCGCCTTCGCCAAGCCCGGCCAGCGCCTCGACGTCACCGTCTCCGCGCTCGGCAAGGCCAAGTCGCTGCGCGGCGGCACGCTCATCATGACGCCTCTTCGCGGCGCGGACAATGAAATCTACGCCATGGCGCAGGGCAACCTCGCCGTCGGCGGCCTCGGCGTCTCCGGCGCGGACGGTAGCCAGGTTTCGGTCAACGTCCCCTCCGCCGGACGCATCCCCAGCGGCGCGACGGTCGAGCGCGCGGTCGCCACCGGCTTCGACACCGCGCCCACCCTCACCTTCAACCTCGCCGAAGCCGACCTCACCACCGCCCTGCGCGTGGCGGACGGCATCAACCGCACCTTCGGCGACCAGCGCGCCCATGCGATGGACGCCGTCTCGGTCGCGATCGCCGCCGCGCCCGGCGCGCAGGACCGCATCATGATGATGGGCATGATCGAGAATATCGAGGTCGCGCCCGCCGACGCTCCCGCCCGCGTCATCGTCAACGCGCGCACCGGCACGGTCGTCATCAACGGCGCGGTCAAGATCCATCCCGCCGCCGTGGCGCACGGAAAACTCACCGTCTCCGTCAACGAAGCGCCCCGCGTCGTCCAGCCTGCGCCCTTCTCGCAAGGCCGCACCGCCGTCGAGCAATCCAGCTCGATCCAGATCGACGAACAGAAAAAACCGATGGTCAATTTTAAAGGTGGCGCGTCTCTTGCCGATATAGTGAAGGCGGTCAACGCCATCGGGGCTTCCCCGGCGGACATGGTCGCGATCCTCGAAGCCTTGAAACAGGCGGGCGCGATGAAAGCCGATCTGGTGGTGTTGTGATGCAGATTTCGAACCTGACAGGGGCTTCCTCCCCATCGACCGGCGCGACCGACAAGGCCGCGCTGGAAAAGGCGGCGAAGCAGTTCGAGGCGATCTTCCTGCGCCAGATGATCGGCGCGATGCGCTCGTCCAGCCAGGGCGAGGGCCTGCTCGACTCCAGCGCGACCGAGCAGTTCCGCGACATGGCCGACGCCCGCACCGCCGACAGCATGGCGGAAAAGGGGAGCCTTGGCATAGCCGAGCTTCTGCTGCGCCAGTTCGGCGGCAAGGAGCAGACGCCTGCCGCTCCCGCACGGGATAAGAGCGCATGAGCGACCTCTTCGTCATCGGTGCATCGGGCACCAAGGCCTATCGCACCGCCATGGCCGCCGTGTCGGAAAATATAACCAACGCCAGCACCGACGGCTATTCGCGCCGTTCGGTGACGACCATCGAATCCGGCGCGTCGACCGCGACCATGGCCATCTACATCTCCCGGGGCAATTTCGGCGGCACCCAGGTCGCCGGGGTCAACCGGGCGACCGATCCCTATCTCGATGCGAACATGCGCCTCACCGGCATGGGGCTCGGCAGCGCGACGGCGCGGATGCGCTGGCTGACCGACGCGGAAACCGCGCTCAACGATACCGACACGGGCGTCGGCAAGCTGATGACCGGCATGTTCCAGAATATGGACAAGCTGGCCGCCAGCCCCAGCGACACCTCGCTGCGCGTGACGACGCTCGACAGCATCAGCCGTGTCGCCGAAGCCTTCCGCCAGACCTCCGCCGACCTGCAAAGCGCCTCGACCGGCATCGCCACCGAAGCGCAGGCGTCCGTGGCGAACATCAACATCGCCCTCGATCAGCTCGCCAATATCAACAACAGCCTGCTGCGCGCCCAGCCGGGCACCTCCTCTTATGCCCAGTTGCTCGACAGCCGGGACGCGGCGCTGCAGCAGCTTTCGGAAAATCTGAATGTCGATGTGAGCTTCGGCGCGCATGATTCGGTCCAGATCAGCTTCAACGGCCAGCCGCTGGTGCAGGGCGACGCCGCCACCGCCGTGGCCGTCACAGCCAACGCCAACGGCACGCTTTCTTTTGCAACCAGCGACGGCACGGCGCTCGCCGCGCCCGCCAATGGCACGCTGGGCGGCCTGTTCTCCGCCGCGCAGACCGTCACCGACCGGCGCGCGAGCCTCGATACGCTGGCGCAGCAGTTCGTGACCGACATGAACGCCTGGCACGCGCAGGGCTACACCACGACCAACCCCAGCACGGCGGGAGCGCCCCTTCTCTCCTATGGCGGAAGCGCGGCCAGCGTGGCGGCGCTCATCACCGACCCGGCGGCGCTCGCCACCAAGTCCGCGGACGGGACGCTGAACGGCAATCTGCTGACGGTGCAGACGACCCTGCGCGGCAATGGCAGCGTCGAGCAGAACTGGACCGCGCTGATCGCCACCCACGCCAATCTGCTGACCGCCACCAAGGCGGAGCAGACCACGGCGCAGGGCCGCGCCGATCAGGCCGTCGCCGCGCGGGAAGCCGTAAGCGGCGTCGACCTCGACATGGAAGCCGCCGACCTGCTGCGCCTTCAGCAGGCCTATTCGGGCTGCGCGAAGATCCTGCAGATCGCGAAGGAAACCGTCGATTCCATCCTGCAGCTCATCTGAACCGGAAAGGACTGACCGATGGTCGGCATCACCAACAAGACACTGACCGCCGAAATCCGCCGCCAGCAGCAGCTTTCGCAGAGCATCATCGCGGGCCAGACCGCCATTTCCTCCGGCGTGACGCTGACCAAACCGTCCGACAACGCGCTGGCCTGGGTCCAGGTATCCGACATCGGCCGCGCGCAGGCGCAGCAGGCCGCATGGCAGGCCAATGTCAGCTATGGCACGACCCGCGCGAGCAACGCCGAAGCCAATCTGGATGAGATCAACAACCTGCTGACCCGCGCGCAGGACCTCGTGACCTCGGCACGCAACGGCTCGCTCAACGATACCAGCCGCAGCGCGATCGTCGAGGAACTCAAGACCATCCGCACCACCGTCGGCGAACTGCTCAATCAGAAGGATTATCAGGGCGTGCCGGTTTTCGACGACGGGCAGAGCACGCTTGTTCCGGTCAGCCGGGGCCTGAACCTCGCCGTCGTCGGCACGCGCCAGCAGGTGTCCGAAGGCATTGACGTGGGCGGCACGGCTATGTCGCTCGACGACATTCTCGGCCAGAGCATCACCGCCGTTTCCAGCGGCACGGATGCCGACATCGGCAGCGCGCTGGACGGCATCCAGGCGGGGCAAAGCCATATCGTCGTCGAACTGGCGAAGCAGGGCGTCCGCTCCGACCGTCTGGAGGTGGTGGGCACGCGCCTCACCAATGTCGACCTCGATCTCACGGAACGCCGCCAGACCCTCGAATCGACCGATCTCGCGCAGGTGATCTCCTCGGTTCAGGCCAAGCTGCTGCAACTGAACGCCGCCCAGTCGGCCTTCGCGCGCATCAACAAACAGACTTTGTTCGATCTGATCGGCTGATCGGAAAAAAGGGCATTCGTCCTAAACCGAACGCTAACCAGTCCGTATTAACCAAATGAGAGGCGTCTTGCGGGACGCCCACGGGGTTAGCGCCTTCGGGCAGAATTTTCGGGGATTTTCATGTTCGCAATTATCGGCCTCGTTGTCCTGCTCGCCATGGTGTTCGGGGGATTCATCTTCACCGGCGGCGACATCGGCCCGGTCCTGCACGCCTTGCCTCATGAAATGCTCATCATCGGCGGCGCGGCCGTGGGCGCGCTCATCATCGGCAACTCCGGCGCGGACCTCAAGGCTCTGGGTGGCGGCCTGGGCAAGGTGTTCAAGGGGCCGAAATATAAGAAGCAGGATTTCCTCGACTGCATCTTCCTCGTCAGCCGCCTGATGAAGACGCTCCGCGTCGAAGGGCCGGTCGCGCTGGAACCGCATATCGAGGATCCCGGCAGCTCCACCATCTTCACCGAATATCCGCGCCTGATGGGCGACAAGACGCTGATCCACCTCATCAGCGACACGCTGCGGCTGGTGGTCGTGTCGTCCGGCACGCTCGACCCGCATGCGGTCGAGGAGGTCATGGACAACAGCCTCAAGACCCATCACCATGAGGCATTGAAGCCCGCCGACAATTTGCAGGGCCTTGCCGATGCGCTTCCCGCGCTCGGCATCGTCGCGGCGGTTCTGGGCGTGGTCAAGACCATGGGCGCGATCGACCAGCCCCCCGCGATCCTGGGCGCGATGATCGGTTCGGCGCTGGTCGGCACCTTCCTGGGCGTGCTGCTGGCCTATGGCATGGTCAACCCCTTCGCCAACCGCTGCCGTTCCGTGATCGAAGCCGACGGCGCCATGTATCATGTCGTCAAGCAGATCATCATCGCCTCGCTCCACGGCCATCCGCAGCCGCTCGTCATCGAAGCGGCGCGCTCCAGCCTCACCCATGCGAACCAGCCGGCCTTTGCCGAAGTGTTCGACGGCATGCGGGGCAAATAAGCCATGGCGGAGAAGAAGCGCGGCGCGAACGAGCCCGAACCAAGACCGATCATCGTCAAGAAGATCATCGTCGAAGGGCATGGCGGCCATCATGGCGGCGCATGGAAGGTCGCCTATGCCGATTTCGTGACGGCGATGATGGCCTTCTTCCTGCTGATGTGGCTTCTGGGCGCGACCACGGAAAAGCAGCGCAAGGCGCTGGCCGACTATTTCACCCCCACGCTGGTCGAGTTGAAGATGGGATCGGCGGGCGCGACCGGGCTGCTCGGCGGCGACAGCATCATGGGCAAGGAAAATTATCCGACCACCGGCGGTCAGGGGAATATGTCGATCACCATTCCGCGCGACGCGACCGGGACCAAGGAACAGGGCGGCAAGGCGATGAAGGCCGCCGACCGCGCGAAATTCGAATCGATCAAGAAGGACCTCGAAGCCCGCATGGCGCGCCGGGGGATGCAGAATCTCCGCAAGAATGTGCGCTTCACCGAAACGCGCGAAGGGCTTCGCATCGACCTGATCGACGAGGCGGATTTCGCGATGTTCTCGATGGGCACCGACCGGCTGTTGCCACAGGCACGGGCGCTGGTGGGCGAAGTCGCCAAGGTGCTGGAGACCATGCCCAATCCGCTGATCGTGCGCGGCCATACGGACGGCCTGCCTTATGCGGCGGGACGCACGATGAACAACTGGATGCTATCCTCCGCCCGCGCCGAAGCGACCCGCAAGGCGCTGTCGGATGAAGGCATCGGCAATGCCCGCTTCGCCCGCATCGAGGGCGTGGCCGACCGCGAGCCGTTCGTGAAGGGCGATACCTACGACCCGCGCAACCGCCGCATGTCGATCGTGCTGGGCTGGACGCGCGGCGCGGAAATGCCCGACGCCGGCGAAGGAACGGATGCGGAAACGAAAGCCGCCGTCGAGGAACGCGACAACCCCCTTCGCGTCGCCCGAGAGGAAGCCCTTCGCATCAATATGGGTGGCACGGGCTTGCCATCAGGCGCGCAACTCATCAATCCGACAGCGGCGGGCACGTCCAGCAAGCCGGGCAAGCATTGAAGGAAGCGGTTTTGGGTGGGGAGCAGTCCGTCTGCTTCTATCCAACCGTGCTCCTGCGAAGGCAGGAGCCCAGTTCCACCGTTTGATCTGGGCTCTCACGAGCCACTTGTCTCGATCGAGTGCTTTCGCAGGAGCACGGTGCACTTCAATTTAGGGGATGCCCATCATGCCAGCGAAAGCTGGCATCTCTCTTCTTGAGGCGCAATCAGACACCAACGAGATCCCAGCTTCCGCTGGGATGACGAAGGTTGAACGTCCGCTCATGGCCGTAATCAACCACCTCACATCTACAAAATGCAATCCCATCAGGCAGGAAGGATCAAACTCGCCTCCAGCCCCCCCTCCGTCCGGTTGGCGAGGCGCAGCGAGCCGCCATGCTCCGCCATGATCGCCCGCACCAGCGCCAGACCGAGGCCCGCGCCGCCCGTGTCGCGATTGCGCGATCCCTCCAGCCGGGTGAAGGGCTCCATCATCTCTTCCATGCGATCCTCTGCGATGCCGGGACCGTCATCCGCCACGATCAGGTGAATGGCTCCATCCCCGCGCATCACCGAAACATGCGCCCGCTCGCCATAGACGATGGCGTTCTCGATCAGGTTGCGGAGCGCCCGGCGGATCTGCTGCGGGCGCACATTGGCGACGGCGCGGCCGCTGTCCGCCATGTCGACCGGCGATCCCAGTTCCAGGAAATCCTCCACCACCGCGTCCGCCAGCGCGGACAGGTCGACCTTCTGCGCGGATTCGCTGCTCCGTCCGGCGCGGGCGAGCGACAATATGTCCTCCAGCATCCGGTTCATCTCGTCGATGGTCTCGGACATGCGGGCGCGCTCGCCCTCATCCTCCACCGATTCGGCGCGGACACGCAGAGAGGCAAGTGGCGTGCGCAGATCATGCCCGATCGCGCCCAGCATCCGGTCCTTCTCATCCAGCATCAGGAAGATGCGCGCCCGCATCGCGTTGAAGGCAGTCGTGAGCTGGCGGACGTCGCCCGGCCCGCTTTCATCCACCGGATCGGCGGCGCCCGTGCGCGCGAATTGCTCGGCCGATCCCGTCAATTGACGCAGCGGACGCGCCAGACGGCGGCCCACCCACAGCAGGGGCAGCAGCACGATCACATAAAGGATGGCGGTCTGCCCGATCAGCCAGCCGCCGAAACGCTGCGGCCGGTCGCCCGTGCGCGTCTGCGTCACGACCCATTTGCCGGGTTCATATTCGACCGCCATCACCAGACGCCCGACATTATGCGGCACCAGCTCCTCTCCAGATGTCCGCGCGCGCAACCGTTCCCAGCGGCGCATGGGCAGCCTTTCGCTGTCCTGCACCACGCGGATGGAACGGACCTGCAATCCGATATCCTCGAACATGGCGGCCGCCCGGCTTTCGACATCGGCACGCCGCTGCCCTTCCGTGGAAGGAGGCGCGTCGAGGAAGCGCGCCCGCACCGGCCGGTCGTCGTTCCGACGTTCGCCCCGGTTGTCGAGCGCGTCCACGATGCGATAGACGCCGGGCGCGGTCTGCCCGGTCAATTCCAGCCGGTTCCTTTCCTGCAACAACAGCGCGAAGTTGATCGCCTGCGCCACGAATAGCGCGATGGCGACAATCAGGATGATCTGCCCCACCAGACTTTGGGGCCACAGCCGCAACCGCTTCACAGCTTCCGCACCTCGGCGGACAGGGTATAGCCGCCGCCCCAGACCGTCTTGATGAGGGTCGGGTTCCTGGGGTCCGGCTCAATCTTCTTGCGAAGGCGGCTGATCTGGTTGTCGATGGCGCGGTCGAAGGCATTGGCCTCCCGCCCTTGCGTGATGTCGAGCAACTGGTCGCGGCTCAGCACCTGATTGGGCCGCGTGGCGAAGGCCAGCATCAGATTATATTCCGCCGTCGACAGCGGCAGGCTCACGCCCTCGCTATCCACCAGCACGCGCTCCTGCGTCTTGAGCAGCCATCCGGCGAAGGCATAGGTCGCGCCGTCCGGAGCCGTCACCCGTTGTCCCCCGGTGGCGACGCGGCGGAAGATCACCTTGATCCGCGCCACCAGTTCGCGGGGGGAAAAGGGCTTCAGCACATAATCGTCCGCGCCCATTTCCAGTCCGACGATGCGGTCCGTCTCCTCTGACTTGGCGGTCAGCAGGATGACGGGGATTTCGCTCGTCTCGCGGATATGGCGGCAGAGCGACAGCCCGTCCTCGCCCGGCATCATGATGTCGAGCACCACCAGATCGATGGCGTTGGCGTTAAGGCGCACCCGCGCCTCCGCCGCGCTTTCGACGGCCGTGACGCGAAAGCCGTTGCGCGTCAGATATTGCGCCAGCGGCTCGCGGATCGAACGCTCGTCATCGACGAGCAGCAGATGGGGTCGTTCGCTCATGTCTCGGACTTCTGTCATGACCGGGAGGGAAGGGGAAGGGCGAAGGCCGTGCCTCCCCTTCCCCGAGTGAAGATTAGTTGGCGGGCGCCGCCGGGGGCGTGCCCTTGCGGTCCTGCCACGTCTTGCGCATGGCCTGATGCGCCGCCTTCATCTCTTCGGCGGTGACGGTGCCGTCCTTGTTCGCATCGGCCCGGTCGAACATCGCCACGCCGCGCGCCACGAACTGCTCGCGGGTGATAGTGCCGTCCATCGCGCCGTCCGGCCCGCCACGAGCGCCCGGCATCATGCCCTTGCCGAAGCCGCGATGATGACGACCGCCCCAACGGCGTCCATCCTGCCCATCGGGCTTGCCTGCCTCGGCACCCCGGTCACGAGGGGCGGTGAACTCGGCCTTGCTGATCTGGCCGTTCTTGTCGGTATCGAGCTGCGCGAAGCGCGCTTCCTGCCTTTGCTGGCGGCGAAGCTCCCAATCTTCCTTGCTCAGCTTGCCGTCCTTGTTGACGTCCATCTTCGCGAAGCGCGCTTCGAGCGAGGCCGTCAGTTCGGCCTTGGTCAGATTGCCATCCTTGTTGGCGTCGGCCATCATCATCATGCCGCCACGCGGACCGCCGCGACCGGGGCCATCCTGCGCCGAAGCGATGGCCGAAGCGGCAAGGCCACCCGTCAACAGCGCGCCGGCGGCCACCGTCATCATGAACTTGCGGATCATATCATCTTCCTTCCAGTGTCTGTCACGAACGGCACTGGCCGTCCCTGAAGACGCTTATCGGCAAGACTTGTCCCGCAGCTGTGTCATGTCACGGAATAAAATGTCGCAATGTGTAACGGCGGAAGGCCGGGATCTCAGCGATCGCGCCGTCCCAGAAGGCGAAGCCGCAAGGCATTGAGCTTGATGAAGCCCGCCGCGTCCCGCTGGTCGTAGGCGCCCGCATCGTCCTCGAACGTCACAACCTTCTCGCTGTAGAGCGAGTAAGGCGATTTGCGGCCGACGACATGGACGCCGCCCTTGTAGAGCTTGAGGCGGACAGTCCCCGTCACCTTTTCCTGGCTGTGGTCGATGGCCGCCTGCAACATCTCACGCTCCGGCGAGAACCAGAAGCCGTTATAGATCAGCTCGGCATATTTGGGCGCGAGTTCGTCCTTGAGATGCGCCGCGCCGCGATCCAGCGTCAGTTGCTCGATACCGCGATGGGCAAGGTGATAGATGGTGCCGCCCGGCGTTTCATACATGCCGCGCGACTTCATGCCGACAAAGCGGTTCTCGACCAGATCGAGCCGCCCGATCCCATGCTTGCGGCCATATTCGTTGAGCGTTTCGAGCAGCGTCGCGGGCGACATGCCGACGCCGTCGATCGCCACGCCGTCGCCGCGCTCGAAATCGACGGTGATATATTCCGGCGCGTCGGGCGCGTCCTCCGGGTTCACCGTGCGCGAATAGACGAAGTCGGGGGTTTCCTCCCACGGGTCTTCCAGCACCTTGCCCTCCGAAGAGGTGTGCAGCATGTTCGCGTCGGTCGAGAAAGGCGCTTCGCCCCGCTTGTCGCGCGGGATCGGGATTTGATGCTGCTCGGCGAACTCGATCAGTTTCGTGCGGCTGGTCAAATCCCATTCCCGCCACGGCGCGATCACCTTGATGTCGGGCGACAGGGCATAATAGCCCAGTTCGAAGCGGACCTGATCGTTACCCTTGCCGGTCGCGCCATGGGAAACGGCATCCGCGTTCACTTGTCTGGCGATCTCGATCTGCCGCTTGGCGATCAGCGGGCGCGCGATGGACGTGCCCAGCAGATACAGCCCCTCATAAAGCGCATTGGCGCGCATCATCGGGAAGACATAGTCCTTCACGAATTCCTCGCGCAGGTCGTCGATGAAGATATGCTCTTCCTTGACGCCCATCAGCCGCGCCTTGGCCCGCGCGGGTTCCAGCTCCTCGCCCTGCCCGAGATCGGCGGTGAAGGTCACCACCTCGCAATTATAGGTCTGTTGCAGCCATTTCAGGATCACGCTGGTGTCCAGCCCGCCCGAAAAGGCGAGGACGATGCGGTTGATCTTGTCGGAACTGGAAGCGGACATGGGCGAAGCAACCTTCCTTCGGGAACTGGCGCGGATATTGGGCGCGCCGGTATCAGGCACGGGCGTTCAGCGCAACCGCATCCATGCGCTACGGCAACATGGCCTGTCGTTTAAGCGGATTCACGGCGGCCGAACCAAGGTGTGTGGGGATTCAGTTCAGGGCGAGGCGAGCCGAAGTCCAGCGCCAGCTAAAATGGTGGATTTCGAGAACCGGCGCGCAGCGACCATATGGGTCGTGAGCACCGGAAGCGCAGAAAGCCGCTATTTGCAGCCCGCCATGGACTGAATACCCCACACTCTAGGAGGCATCCGGCTCGTCCTTTTCCCGCATCGCGCCGTCCAGAGCGCGGCTCCGGCGGGCTTCCTCGGCCTCCGCTTCCAGCCGCTCGGCCTTGCTGCGCCCGAATTTGGCACGATTGGCCGACGCCAGCCTTTCCTTTTCGCTCCGTGCCTTCGCCTTGCGCGCCTGCCGCAGGTTGATGACGTTGCTCATCCGACTCGCCGCCTGTTCAACATTCCGGCAAGGCCCAGTCGATCGCGCCCCGCCCCTTCTCTTCCAGAAAGGCGTTGGCGCGCGAGAAATGGCGGCAACCCAGAAAGCCGTTATGCGCCGACAGCGGCGAAGGATGCGCGGCCTTCAGCACCAGATGCCGGGACTGGTCGACGAACGCCGCCTTGCGCTGGGCATAGGCGCCCCACAGCAGGAAGACGACCGGCTCCTCCTTCTGGTTGACCAAGCGGATGATGGCGTCGGTGAACTGTTCCCAGCCCTTGCCCTGATGCGATGCGGCGCGGCTCATCTCCACGGTCAGCACGCTGTTGAGCAGCAGCACGCCCTGCTTCGCCCAATGCTCCAGAAATCCGTGACGCGGCGGCGCGATGCCAAGGTCGCTGTTCAGCTCCTTGTAGATGTTGATCAGCGAAGGCGGCGTCCGAACGCCCGGCCTTACGCTGAAGCAAAGCCCATGCGCCTGCCCCTCGCCATGATAGGGGTCCTGCCCCAATATCACGACCTTCACCTTGTCCAGCGGCGTCAGGTCCAACGCGCGGAAATATTCCGACCCCTTGGGGAACACGCGCTTCCCATTGGCCTTTTCCCCTTCCAGAAAGCGCTTGAGTGCCTGCATATAGGGACTTTGGAACTCGCCCAGCAGCGGTTCCCGCCAGCTTTCGTGCAGCTTGATGCTATCGCTCATAAGATCATGAGATGAACCAGCCAGCGAACGCCTGTCAACCGCGCCCGGCCAAAGCCTCTTGCCTCGGGCGGCGGGATGAGGGAGAGAACGGCCATGCCGCTTTTCCGCACCTTTGGCGCTGTCGCTGCCGCTCTTGGCCTGTTCCTCGCGCCGCTGCCCACGGCGGACGCCTTCGGCCCCGTCAAAAGCGTCAGGCAGCAAAGCGCCGAAGCGCGGCTTCTTGCCCAGTTCGAAAGTCTCGCGGCGCTGACCGACGGCACGGTCGGCATCGCCATGCAGGATCTTTCCACGGGGGAAGAGCAATCGCTGAACGGCGACACGCTGTTCCCCATGGCCAGCACCTACAAGGTCGCCGTCGCGGGCAAGATATTGTCGATGGCGGACGCAGGCGCGCTCAGCTTGCAGGATCAGGTGCCATTGGATCCGGCGCAGCCCACCAGGCTGCGTTCCCTCCACGACCTTATCGACCTGATGCTAACCCATAGCGACAATGACGCGACCGACGCGCTGGTCGCGCGCGCGGGCGGTCCCGGCGCGGTCGACCAATGGGTCAAGGCGCTGGGGGTCAAGGGGCTGCGCGTGGATAGCGACACGGCCCATCTTCTCTATCGCGCCATGGGGATCAGCCCCGCCGCGGGCAGCTTCCGCCGCAATGTGGCGGCGGCGCTGGAATCGGATTCGTCCTTGCGGCAACGCGACGCGCGCGACCTGCCGAACATCGCCTTCACGCTCGATCCCCGCGACACCTCCACGCCGCGCGCGATGAACGCGCTGCTGGCCGCGATCCAGTTGGGGCAGGCGTTGAAACCCGCCAGCACCGTCTATCTGCTGGAGATGATGGAGCGTTGCCATACCGGCAAGGCGCGGCTCAAGGCCATGCTGCCGCCCGGCGCGCGGATCGCGCACAAGACCGGATCGCTGAACGGCTATGGCGGCGATGTCGGGATCGTCACCCTGCCCGACGGACGGATGTTCACCATTTCCGTCTTCGTGATGAAGGATTATAAGGGCCGCACGACGCGGGACAGCATCATGGCGCATGCCGCCCGCGCCGCCTATGACTATTTCCTCTTCGCTCCCGCACGTCGCACAACTTGACGCATCCGGCTTAACAACCGTGCCGCAGAACGCTACTCTGGACCCAGAGAGGAGCGCCGTGGACAGGTTCGACTGCTTTCGGGAATTCTGGCCCTATTATCTGCAGGAACATGCGCGTCCCGGCACGCGTGCGATGCACTATATCGGCACGACGCTGGTGATTGTGCTGGCTCTCGGCGCGCTTTTGCTGGCGGAGCGGTGGTGGTGGCTGGCGGCCGCCATTCCCTTTGCCGGCTATGGTTTCGCATGGCTCGGTCATAGCCTGATCGAACGGAACAGGCCCGCCACCTTCCATTATCCTTTCTGGTCCCTGCGCGCCGATTTCCGCATGTGGTATCGCTTCCTGACAGGGCGCATGGGACATGATCTGGCGGTGGCGGGTGTGCGGGCGGACGGTTCGGTCGACCCCGGACGACGGCTTCATCCTTAATATATCCCTATCCGCTTGACCCCCGCCGCGCCTTTGCCACAAGGAAAGGCATGGCCCTTCGCGCGCATTTTTCCCGCCTTCCCGACAGGACGACGCTCGAAGCCCGCTGGCGGACGCTGGAAGCGCGATCCGACGCCTCCTTTTTCCTTGACTGGACATGGATCGGCGCATGGCTGGAAGCTTATGGCGCGCAACCCGAACTGCTCGCGATCACCGATGAGGAGGGACGGGACGTCGCGCTGGCCCTCTTCGGCCATGCAATGACCCCGCGCCTGCTGGGAAAAGCCGCCACGCTCTGCCTCAATCAGGCAGGCGATGCGGATATGGACCGCCCTTTCATGGAATATAACGGCCTGCTCGCCCTGACGGGACAGGAACTGCCCGCCGCGAAAGCCGCCCTGTCCGCGATAGGCGAACGCCGCGACTGGCGCCTGTGGCAACTGGCGGGCGTCAGGCCGGAATCTCCGCTGCTGGACCTGCCGGTCCACCGCAGGACAAAACTGGACGACTCACCCGTCTATCAGGTCGATCTCGATGCCGTGCGCGCCGCGCAGGGAGATTATCTCTCCCTGCTCAGCAGCAACACCCGCGGTCAGATCCGCCGCGCGATGAAGGAACATGGCGATTCCCTTCCGCGCATCGCCAGAGCCAATCATGGCGACATCGAACCGTGGCTGGAGGAGATGCGGACCCTCAATCAGGGACGCCATGCGGATAATGCGTGGGACAGCGCCACCTTCCGCCATTTCGTCGCCACCATCGCCCGGCATGGGCTGGAACGGGGAAATGTCGAGCTACTTCGCTTCACCGACGACGGCGGCGTGATCGGATTGCTCCTCAACTTCCTCCATCGCGGCAGGGCGATGAACTACCAGTCCGCCTTCGCCGCTCCCCGCTCGGCCAAGGACAAGCCCGGCCTCCTCTGCCACGCGACAGCCGTCGGCGATTATGCGGCGCGAGCCTTCAACCTCTATTCGTTGCTGGCGGGCAAGGACCGTTACAAGCAGAGCCTCGCCACTTGCGAGGATCGCCTGGAATGGTGGGCGCTCGAACGCTTCTCCCCGCGCCTGGAGGCCGAAGCCCTGCTGCGGCGCGTGCTCAGGCGCCCAATTTCCGCATGACGCGATAGAAGAAACGCCGCGCGACCTGCTTTTCCGGCCGCGCGCTGACTTTCCCGATCGGCATCTTCCAGCGCCGCAGCAGCGCGTTGAAACTGTGCAACTCGCCCTCGGCAACGCTTCGCTCGGACCGCCAGGTGACGGACAGGCTGACCGAAACGGCCGGACCGTTCCGCACGAAATGCGGGGCCTTCACCGGCACATGGATGGCGTCGCCCGGCTCCAGCACAACGGGGACGCCCCGCGCCATGAAGTCATCCTGCCACGAAAGGTTGCGATGGCCGCCATTGTGGAAATGCTCGCTCTTGCGCGCGGGCACCAGTTCCTCGTCGCGAGCCGGAAAGACCGTCATCGTCTTGGTTCCATGAATCTGGAGCAGGATATTATGCTCCGGATCCATGTGAAAAGGCGTGACGCTGCCGGGGGATGTCAGGAAGATGAAGGCTTCCCGATGCAGCATCGGCCCCGTCCGCCGCGCGACCAGCGGCTCCAGTTCCGCCAGCGCCTGATCCAGCAGCGCGCCGTAAGTCGGATCGCGCTCGACATTCTTGAGCACCGCCCAGCTTCCGTTCGTCTCGATGGTCCGGATCGTCTCGCCCAGCGTCAGGCCGTTGGCGGGCGTGTCGTCCGGGTCCACGCCCAGCGGCAACGCGCCCAGATTATATTCCACGCTCCCGTCAGGCATCCGTTCAGCGAGATCGGCCAGAGCCTCCAGCGACAGCAGAGGATGACCGGCAAGATCATGCGTCAGCGGCGTCGCCTGATCGGGATAGGCGGCGGTGAAAGCGGCACGCGCGCTGTCGGGGAATATCCGGGCCATGGTCTCCTGACCCGGCCTGATCGAACCATGGGCGGTCATGCCTGTCCTTTCATGATCTGGCTGATATGTTCGGCGCCATTGGCCAAAGCGAAGGCCGCCCCGCGCACCAGACGCCGCATCCCCCGCCCGCGCAGGGCGATGCGATATTGAACGATGGTCCGCCGTTCCGCCCACAGGCTGTCGATCATCGGGTGATCGGCGGCGGCGCAGCTATCCATCCATGCGATGTCCGGATCGCCCTGCACCGCATGGAGATTGGCGATCTCGATCAACACGCCGGGGGAAAAGCGCCCCAATGCCTCGTCAAAAGCGATCTTGAAGGAGAAAGCACCCTCGCCATGGCGGAAATTGACCAGCATGGCGATGGCGCGCCCGTCCATGTCCATCCGCAGGAAATGCAGACGCCCTCCTTCCAGAGCAGCGGCGCAGGCGGCACGGAAAAACGCCTCATCCTCATGCTTGCAGGCCAGCGCGGTTCCATGCTGTCCCTTCCAGCCCGATGCTTCCAGCGTCAGGAAATCCTGACACCAGCGCGGCAAATCCGCCGCGTCCGCCAGCAGCCGCGTCTCTATCCTCCCCAGTTCCGCCAGCCGTTTTTGCAGACGGCGCAATTCCTTGCGCTTCTTGGCGCGGACATGGCTTTCCCAATATTCGTCGGCGGACAGATCCGACCGCAGCATGGCACGGTCGTAACGATGGATTTCCCGCCGCCCTCGCCGCTGCTCGACGCAAAGCGCTTCCAGCGCGGCGGCACTGGCGCCTGCCGCATCCAGACCTTCCAGATGCAGGAAGCCCGGCGCCCAGTCGGCCCCGTCAAGCTGCGCCAGAAACCCGCGCCATGCGGCAAGCTCATGCCCCCTGCGGACAAGAGGCGCGCCGAAAAAACAATGGTCGTGCATCCAGTTGACGACACAGGACACAGGCAGGCGGCCATGGCGGGACGAGACGATCACCGGCAAAAGGCCGATGGAGCGTCCCTCCTCCTGCGCCTCGACCAGCCGCACGCCCTTATGCGCCGCCAGATGGTCCAGCGCGGCTTCCAGCATATCGGGCGCATAAAAAGCGTTCGCCTCCGCTGCCGCGCTGGCCAGATCGGCCCAACGCGCATGGCGCAAGGGCGCATCGGGATAGCCCGCCGGCACGGAAGGATGCATTGCCATATCCATCTTCATGCCCATAGGCGGGAAAGATTAGAGAATAGCTAAGCCTTGACCGTCATGGGCATTTTCCATGGACGACATCGACGACAAGACCCTTTACATCACGGGCTATGTCGTCTTGACCGGAACGCAGGAGACAGCTTCATGCCACAGAATTTCGGCCCCTTGCAGCATCGGATATCCGCATGACCATTCTCGTCACCGGCGCGGCCGGTTTTATCGGCATGCAGGTCGCCGACCGCCTGCTGGAGGATGGGCGCGCGGTCATCGGCATCGATAATATGAACGATTATTATGCCGTTTCGCTCAAGCGGGACCGAGTCGCCGCCCTGTCGGAACGCCATGGCAAACTGTTCACCTTCGCCGAGCTCGACTTTGCCGACATGTCCGCGCTTCAGGGGGCTCTGGCCGATCATCCGGTGGAGGCGATCGTCCATCTGGGCGCGCAGGCGGGCGTCCGCTATTCGCTCATCAATCCCCATGCCTATGTGCGCTCCAATCTGGCGGGCCATGTCAACATGCTGGAACTGGCGCGCGAGCGGCGGGTGCGGCATCTGGTCTATGCCTCATCATCCTCTGTCTATGGCGGCAATGACAGCCTGCCCTTCCGGGTCGAGGACCGTGCCGACCATCCCGTGTCGCTCTATGCCGCCACCAAGCGGGCTGACGAGTTGATGAGTGAAACCTATGCCCATCTCTTCCGCATACCGATGACGGGCCTGCGCTTCTTCACGGTCTATGGCCCATGGGGCAGGCCCGACATGGCGATGTGGATCTTCACGTCGAAGATCCTCGCGGGCGAGCCGATCCCCGTCTTCAACCATGGCAGGATGCAGCGCGACTTCACCTATATCGACGATATCGTCGCCGGTGTCATAGCCTGCCTGGACAATGCGCCGCCCGACGATGGCGCGGTGAAGGCAGGGGGCAGCCGCGCGCCCCATCGCCTTTACAATATCGGGAACAACCGGCCCGAAGAGCTGATGCACCTGATCGCCGTGCTGGAGGAAGCCTGCGGACGAAAAGCGCAGATGGATTTCCAGCCCATGCAGCCGGGCGATGTGCCCGCCACCTATGCGGATATCAGCGCCATTGCTGGCGATGTGGGATTTGCTCCGACGACCGGCATCGAAGTGGGAGTGCCGCGATTCGTATCCTGGTATCGCGATTATCATCGCTCCCGCCCATGACTGCCACGCATAAGGCTGAAAAAGGTTCCTCGGCCCGCCTTGCTTTT
>JASGDV010000076.1:0-6782 GCA_049841255.1 Sphingobium sp. | reverse complement strand
TTCGAGGGGAGCGGGCGGCACCGGCAATATGGGCCGCTGAACGTGACGCTGGAAGGACAGATCGACCGCCCGGAGGTCGATCTGCTGCTGCATCGGCCGATGGATGCGCTGGGATTGCGGGAGGTGAAGGCGCGCTTCGATCCCGATGCGACCGGCTATGCCTTCACGGCGGAAGGCGGGTCGACGCTGGGGCCGTTCAATGGAAATGGCGCGATCCTGCTGCCCGACGGCGGTCAGGCGATTGTGCGCGTGGCGCGGCTGGCCGTGTCGGGCGTGACGGCGAGCGGGGATATACGGCCCGTGACCGGCGGGCTGGACGGGCAACTGGCCGTCGCGGGGCCGGTGACGGGCACGGTCGGTTTCAAACCCGTGAACGGCGTGCAACAATTGCAGCTTCAGCTTGCCGCCAATCGCGCGAGTTTCGACGGGCCGACCGCCATCGCCGTCATGCGGGGCAAGCTGGACGCGGTGATCCTGCTCGATCCGGACGGCACCTCCATCGACGCCACCGCGCAGGCGCAGGGCCTGCGGGTAGGCGGCATATTGCTGGGCCGGATGGCGGGCAATGCGAAGCTGGTGGACGGCAAGGGCACGATACGCGGCAGCCTATCGGGGCAGCGCGGGCGCCTGTTCGACCTTCAGGGCGAAGCGCAGGTCGGGCCGGATCGCATCCGCCTGACGGCCAGCGGGACGGTGGACCGCAAGCCGATCCGCCTGACGCGGGCCGCCGTGCTGACGCGGACGGAGGAGGGGTGGCATCTGGCGCCGGCCACGGTCAGCTTCGCCGGGGGATCGGTGCAGTTGGGCGGCGATCTGGGGAGCGAATCCGTGGCGATAGAGGCGCGGATGCAGGCCCTGCCGCTGTCGCTGCTGGATATCGCCTATGACGATCTGGGGCTGGGCGGCGTGGCGACGGGGACGTTGAGCTATGCCAAGCCGCGCGGCGGGATGCCGACGGGCAAGGTCGAGCTGCGGGTGCGGGGGCTGTCGCGATCCGGCCTGTCCCTGAGTTCGCGGCCGGTCGATGTCGGGGTCAATGGCATCCTCAATCAGGACCGGCTGGCGACGCGGATGGTTTTCGTGTCGGACGGGCGCACCATCGGACAGGCTCAGGCGCTGATGACGCCGCTGGGGCATGAAGGAAGTCTGGTGGAGCGGCTGAACCGCGCGCCCTTCTTCGCGCAGATGCGCTATAATGGCGCTGCCGATACGCTCTGGCGGCTGACCGGCGTGGAGATCGTCGACATAGTGGGGCCGGTCAGCATGGCGGCGGACGTGCGCGGCACCATGGGCGAGCCGGTGATCGCCGGGACATTCTCCACCGACAATGTCGCGATCAACAGCCCGGTGACGGGGATGCGGCTGAGCGGCGTCAAGGCGCAGGGGCGCTTTTCGGGCGACCGGCTCTTCATCTCCAGCTTCGCGGCGACCGCGCGCAATGGCGGATCGGTGACGGGCAGCGGCTCCTTCACCTTCAGGGGCACGGCGGGCGTCGGCATGGACCTGGCCTTGCAGGCGGACAATGCGACGCTGCTGGAACGGGACGATCTGGCCGCCACGGTGACGGGGCCGATCACCTTGCGCTCCGACGGGTCGGGGGGAACCATCGGGGGCGACCTTAAACTCAACAAGAGCCGTTTCACGCTGGGCCGCGCCACCGCCGCCGCGCAGCTTCCGCAGCTCAAGGTGGTGGAAATCAACCGCCGGGGCGAGGAAATGGAGCGGGTGCGCAGCAATGTGCCCTGGGCGCTCGCGATCAAGGCGCAGGCGCGCAACCGGCTGATGGTGACGGGCCTTGGCCTCGACAGCGAATGGCGGGCGGATCTGGACCTGCGCGGCACGGTGACCAATCCGGCGATCGCGGGGACGGCGCGGCTGGTGCGGGGCGACTATGAATTTGCGGGGCGGCGGTTCGAGCTTCGCGAAGGGCTGATCCAGTTCGACGGGAAGACGCCGGTCAATCCGACGCTCGACATCACGGCGGAAGCGGATGTGGCGGACCTCACGGCCTCGATCCATGTGGGCGGCACCGGCCTCGCGCCGGACATCAGCTTCACCAGCGTGCCCGCGCTGCCGCAGGATGAGCTGCTCTCCCGCATCCTGTTCGGGACGTCGATCACCAACCTGTCCGCGCCCGAAGCCCTGCAACTGGCGTCGGCGGTGGGATCGTTGCAGGGCAATGGCGGGCTGGACCCGATCAACGCGGTGCGGCGTGCGGCGGGGCTGGACCGGCTGCGCATCATCGCCGCCGATCCGACGCAGGGACAGGGCACGTCCATCGCGGCGGGCAAATATCTGACGCGCAAGACCTATGTGGAACTGATCACCGACGGGCAGGGCTATTCGGCGACGCGGATCGAATATCAGGTGACGCGCTGGCTCTCATTGCTGGGCGCCATCTCCACGCTGGGCCGGGAAAGCGCGAACGTGCGCGTGTCGAAGGATTATTAACGGCGCGTGGGGATCGGGTTGGGCTGGCGGATATGGGTGGAAGGCGGACTGGCGCCTTCAATCCGAATGCCAATGGATAAACGCCAACCCCGATATGAAAATGCTGAACGACGATATGGCAAGGAACCACCATTCCAGAGATTGGGGTATCACGCGGAATGACAAAGCCATCAGTGGTGCTTCTACCAAAAGAAGGGCCGCAATCGTCAGCCACGCCGATAGATTGAGAGGCAGGTAGTTGTAGCCGAGCCAACGTCGGAAGCGGGGCTTATCCATCAGCACACAATAGCAATGTGTCCAAGGTCTGCAATTGGAGTGCTGATCCGATCAGTCGAACGGCAAGGAATGGCCAAAACCAGCCATCGCAAGACGGCGGATTTGCAAACTGCGCCATCCCTTTGATCGACGCCACCAGAGCCTACCCTGCTTCGCCCCATATCACGCGCGACAAAGAGCCTTTACCCTTGGCTTATAGGGCTGGCGATAAAGTCTTCTCTTTTGTTGCTGAAATGCAACAGATTCTCATTATCTTCCGTCAATCGGCGCCTGATATTTCCCGTCACCCGGCGCAGAAATCACATAATCAATTGTATCTAAAGAAATTTATCCGATCCCATCCTGCCGCATATTCCTCCTTCTCCCCGAAAAATAAGTCTTGATTCAATTGCAAATGGCTCGCATTAGCCCGCGTCATTGTCTGATTGTCACGAATTGTTTCAAAGGGGGTTCCATATGTCTCTGTCCCGACTCCGTGAATCGCTGGCCACGGCCGCGCCGGCCTATCTGGCCCTTAGCTGCTTCGGTCTGGCCGCCTCGCCCGCGCTGGCGCAGGACAAGGCGGAGGGGGCAGGCCCCCGTCTGGGCGGCGTCACCGTCACCGACACGGCAATCGACGACAGCATCAAGGTCGACAAGGTCGCCTCGCCCAAATTCACCCAGCCCTTGCAGGACACGCCCCAGACCATCCAGATCATCAGCAAGGACCTGTTCAACCAGCAGGGCGCGACCACGCTGACCGAGGCGCTGCGCAACAGCCCCGGCGTCGGCACCTTCTATGCCGGTGAGAATGGCAACACCTCGACGGGCGATGCCGTCTACATGCGCGGCTTCGACACGTCGAACAGCATTTTCGTGGACGGGGTGCGCGATCTCGGCTCCATCTCCCGCGACATCTTCAACACCGAACAGGTCGAGGTTCAGAAGGGCCCCGCCGGCACCGACAACGGACGCACCGCGCCGACCGGCGCCATCAACATGGTCAGCAAGCAGGCTTCACTGGACGACGCCTTGTCCGGCACCGTCTCCGTCGGCGTCGACGGGCAGAAGCGGGCGACCGCCGACATCAATCAGGCCATCGGCGCGCTGCCCAATGCCGCTTTCCGCCTCAACGCGATGTGGCAGGACAGCGACGTCGTGGGCCGCGACCATGTGAACAACAAGCGCGTCGGCCTTGCCTCCTCCATCGGCATCGGCCTCGACACGCCGACCCGCGCCTGGCTCAACTTCCTCTATGTCGATCAGGACAATATTCCCGACGGCTTCGTGCCCACCATCGGCATCAAGCATTGGGTGCCGCAGCCGGGCCTCACGCAGCTTGTCGGCCATCCCGTCGATTCGGAGAATTTCTACGGCACCCGCGCCGACCATGACGATGTCACCGCCAAGATGGCCACGCTGCGCATCGAGCATGACTTTTCCGACACGGTGAAGCTGACCAACGTCGCGCGCTGGGGCGAGACGAAGCAGGACTATCTGCTGTCCGCCTTCATGTCGACCGGCGGCACGGCCGCGGACGACATGGCCGGCAATATCAAATGGACCGACCCCAACGACCTGTCGACCTACACCATGTCCCGCAGCCTCCCGACGGTGAAGGATGTCACCAACCGCATCCTGACCGACCAGCTCAACCTGCGCGCGGACTTCGCGACCGGCGCGATCGAGCATAATCTGAGCGTCGGGATCGAGATCACCAGCGAAAAGCAGATCAATTACGGCCTGACCACGGTGAACAACCTGACAGCCGCCAATCTCTACAACCCGGACTGGAACAATGGCGGCACCATCGCGGTTTCGCGCAGCGGCGCGCTGTCGCGGGGCAAGACGGACACCCAGTCCTTCTATCTGTTCGACACCGCCAAATTCTTCGACGGCATGCTGCTCGTGACCGGCGGCCTGCGCTTCGACCACTACAAGACCACCTATTTCAGCACGGCGGTCTGTGGCGGTTCGGGCCGCGGTGCGGTGGCCTGCGGCACGGCGCCGACCGGCTCCATCGTCACCACCGCCAATCTGAAGGCCAAGGACACGCTGTTCAACTGGAAGCTGGGCGCCGTCCTCAAGCCGGTCGAGGCGGTCAGCCTCTATGTCAACTATGCCCTGTCGCAGCAGCCTCCGGGCGGCAGCAACTTCACGCTCAGCGACGCGTCGAACAACGCCAACAACCCGGCCCTCGACCCGCAAAAGGCCAAGACGATCGAAGCCGGCATCAAATGGAACGCGCTGGGCGGCGCGCTGGCCGTGAACGCCGCGGTGTTCCAGACCAAGGTGTTGAACGAGATCAACGCATCGGACCCGTCCGACATCCAGAGCGGATCGAAGCGCGTGCGCGGCGTCGAACTGTCGGTCGTCGGCAACATCACCGACGCATGGTCGATCTCGGCCGGTTACACCCATCTCAACACCAAGGTGACGAACGGGTCGCTGGTCCTTGCCGACGGCACGTCGGGCCTCGCCTATACGCCGGACGACAGCTTCACCAGCTGGACCACCTATCGCCTGCCCTTCGGCCTGGAGATCGGCGGCGGCGTGCGCTATGTCGGCGGCCTGCACAGGGGAACGGACGGCGCGGCCGGAACGCCGTCACGGACCGAAAGCTACACCGTCGTCGACGCGCTCCTGTCCTATGCGCTCACCGACAATATCAAGCTGCGCGTGAACGCCTATAATCTGTTCGACAAGGATTATGTCGCGGCGATCAACAAGAGCGGCTACCGCTACACGCCCGGAACGCCGCAGACATTCCTGTTCAGCGCCGACTTCCGTTTCTGATACGGATCGGGCAGATCGGACGGGGCGGGGGCCAGCCTCCCGCCCTGTTCATTCCACCGGATCGGATACGCCATGCTGCTGCACATTCCACAGGTCCTCACCGCGCAGGAAGTCGCGGAGTTCCGCCGCAGGCTGGATGGCGCCGACTGGACGGATGGACGCGAAACCGTGGGCGCGCAGGGCGCGAAGGTCAAACGCAACGAACAATTGCCCGACGCCTCGCCGGTGAAGGCGGAACTGGCGCAGGCGGTTCTGGCCGCCTTGCGCCGCAGCCCGCTCTTCTTCGCCGCCGTCTTGCCTCGCAAGATATTGCCGCCGCGCTTCAACCGCTATGCCGGGGGCGGCGAATATGGGTTCCACATCGACGGCGCGGTGATGAGCACCGGCGAAGGGGACCAATTGCGTTCGGACGTGTCCTGCACGCTGTTCCTCAACGATCCGGACGAATATGACGGCGGCAGGCTGATCATCAGCGACACTTATGGCGAACATAGGGTCGCCCACGCGGCGGGGGATGCCGTCATCTATCCCTCCTCCAGCCTCCACCGGGTTGAGCCGGTGACGCGCGGCGCCCGGCTCGCCTCCTTCTTCTGGATACAGAGCCTCATCCGGGATGACCGCCAGCGGCGGATGCTGTTCGAACTCGACACCTCGATCCAGAAATTGACGCTGGACGGCGCCGACGAGGACGCCGTGCTGCAACTCACCTGCGTCTATCACAATCTTCTGCGGCTCTGGTCCGAAACCTGACCGGCTAGCTGCCCCGGCATGGATGGCGACCCCGACAGGATTCGAACCTGTGACCATTCGCTTAGAAGGCGAATGCTCTATCCAGCTGAGCTACGGGGCCGTTGCCGCGTTCGATAGCCGCGCTTGCGCCCGCGCGCAATCGCCTGCGGCATTTGCAATCCGCCGCCGGAACGATATGCATCGGGCATGAGCGAAGGGATCAGGAAAATCGACGCGGTGACGCTGGGCCAGCGGCCGCTGCGTTATTTCGATTTCTTCATGGCCGCTTTCGTCGCGATCCTGCTGCTGTCGAACCTTATCGGCGCGGCCAAGCTGTCGTCGCTGGGCGGCGTCACCTTCGGCGCGGGCATCCTCTTCTTTCCGCTGGGCTATGTGATCGGCGACGTGCTGACCGAGGTCTATGGCTATGCCCGGGCGCGGCGTTGCGTCTGGGCGGGTTTCGGCGCGATGCTGTTCATGGCGCTGATGAGCTGGGTCGTGGTCGCGCTCCCGCCCGCCGAGGGCTGGCCTGACCAGAAAGCCTATGAAGC
>JASGDV010000075.1:0-2748 GCA_049841255.1 Sphingobium sp. | reverse complement strand
CCCCCAGCGGAACGGAGAGCTTCACCAGCGGTTCGGCCGCGCTTTCCATCACCCGGCGGATGATGGGGCTGGCGCGTTCCACATCGGTTTCGGGCAGTTCGAAGACCAGTTCGTCATGGACCTGCAGCAGCATCTTCACCCGATCCAGTCCCTCGGCGGCAAGGGCGGGGCCCATGCGGGCCATGGCGCGCTTGATGATGTCGGCGCTGGTGCCCTGGATCGGGGCGTTGATCGCTGCCCGTTCCGCGCCCTGCCGTTCATGCTGGATCGCGGCGCGGATGCGCGGGAACCATGTCTTCCGGCCGAAGAGCGTTTCCGTATAACCGCGTTCGCGGGCCTTCTCGATCGTCTCGTTGATATAGATGCTGATGCCGGGGAAGCGTTCATAATAGCGGGAGATCATGTCCTGCGCCTCATCCGCGGTGATCTCCAGCCGCGAGGCGAGGCCCCAGCGCGAGATGCCGTAGAGGATCGCGAAGTTGATCGTCTTGGCGCGGCTGCGCGTGTCGCGGTTGACCTCCCCGAAAAGCTGTTGCGCCGTGGCGGCGTGGATGTCCTCGCCGCGCGCGAAGGCTTCTTTCAGCGCGGGCACGTCCGCCATATGCGCGGCAAGGCGCAGTTCGATCTGGCTATAGTCCGCCGCCAGGATGACATGGCCCGGCTCCGCGACGAAGGCGTGGCGGATCTGGCGGCCGACTTCGGTGCGGATGGGGATATTCTGGAGATTGGGGTCGGTCGATGACAGGCGGCCGGTCTGCGCGCCCGACAGCGAATAGCTGGTATGGACGCGGATCGTATCCTTGTTGATCTGTGCCTGAAGCGCGTCGGTATAGGTGGATTTGAGCTTGGAAAGCTGTCGCCAGTCCAGCACCTTGCCCGCGATCGCCGCGCCCTGGGCCTTCAATTGTTCCAGGATGTTGACGTCGGTGGAATAGGCGCCCGACTTGCCCTTTCGCCCGCCCTTGTAGCCCAGCTTGTCGAACAGGATCGCGCCCAGTTGCTGCGTCGATCCGATAGCGAACGGTTGACCTGCCAGTTCATGGATTTCCGCCTCCAGCGCCGCGATCCCGGCGGTGAATTCGGCGGAAAGGCGGGACAGCGCCTCGCGGTCCACCTTGATCCCTTCATGCTCCATCCGCGCGATGACGGAGACGAGCGGGCGGTCGACCAGTTCGTAGATGCGGGTCGCGCCTTCATTGGCGACGCGGGTCTTGAACAGCTTCCACAGGCGCAGGGTGACGTCCGCGTCCTCGGCGGAATATTCGGTCGCCTTGTCGAGCGGCACTTTGGCGAAGCTGATCTGCTTCTTGCCGGTGCCCGCCACGTCCTTGAAACTGATGCAGCTATGATTGAGGTGCACCTTCGCTGCCTCGTCCATGCCATGTCCGGCAAGGCTCTGCCCGGCATCGAGGTCGAAGCTCATGACGATGGTGTCGTCATAGGGCGCGATCTCTATGCCGTGGCGGCGCAGGACGGTGATGTCATATTTGAGGTTCTGCCCGACCTTGAGGACGCTGTCATCCTCCAGCAGCGGCTTGAGCCTGGCAAGGACAAGCTCCTTGGGCAACTGTTCCGGGCGCTCCGCGAACATATCCTGACCCTGATGGCCGACCGGAATGTAGCAGGCCTTGGACGGTCCGGTGGCGAGGCTGACGCCCACCAGCGCGCAGGATACGCAGTCCAGCATGTCGGTCTCGGTATCGACCGCGACCACGCCTTCTGCCATCGCCTCCGCGATCCAGCGGTCCAGCGCCTCCTCCGTCACCACCGTTTCGTAGAGGCTGCGGTCGATGGGCGGCTCTTCCTCCGCCTTGGGAGCGGGAGGCAATGTGGATTCGCTGACGGCGGCAGCGGTCGCCGCGACCGCCACGGCGGCGGCGGGCGCGCCCAGGCGGGCGAGCAGCGACTTGAACCCGTGATGCGACAGGAACGCCTGCAAGGGTTCAGGCGGAATGCCCTTGAGCGTCAGTTCGTCGAGCGGTTCGGGCAGCTCCATCGCGTCATGCAGCGTCACCAGCCTGCGCGACAGGCGAGCCATGTCGGCATGGGCGATGAGGTTTTCCTGCATCTTCGACTTCTTCATCGACGGCGCGGCTTCCAGCGCGGCGTCGAGCGAGCCATATTCGGTGATGAGCTTCGCCGCCGTCTTGGGGCCGATGCCGGGGATGCCGGGCACATTGTCCACGCTGTCGCCCATCAGCGCGAGCACGTCGCCCAGTTGCTCCGGCTGGACGCCGAACTTCCCCGCCACATAGTCCGCGCCGCGCCGCTCATTCTTCATCGTGTCGTACATGTCGACGCCGGGCTGGATGAGCTGCATCAGATCCTTGTCGGAACTGACGATGGTGACTTGCCAGCCCTGCGCGACGGCGGCCTTCGTGTAGCTGGCGATGATGTCGTCCGCCTCATATCCGTCCTCCTCGATGCAGGGGAGGGAAAAGGCGCGGGTCGCGTCGCGGATCATCGGGAATTGCGGAACCAGATCCTCCGGCGCGGGCGGGCGGTTCGCCTTATACTGGTCGTACATGTCGTTGCGGAAGGTGTGGCTGCCCTTGTCCAGCACCACGGCGAGGTGCGTCGGCCCGTCCGCGTTGCCCAGTTCCGTCGCCAGCTTCCAGAGCATCGTGGTGTAGCCATAGACCGCGCCGACCGGCTGGCCATGCTGGTTGGTGAGCGGAGGAAGCTGATGATAGGCGCGGAAGATATAGCCGCTGCCATCGACCAGATAGAGATGATTCTGAGACATGG
>JASGDV010000074.1:0-6774 GCA_049841255.1 Sphingobium sp. | reverse complement strand
TCCGGCCCGGGCTACGCCCGACCTCCGCCGCACCCAGCGCAGGGCGTCCCCCACAACCCTCCGTTCAATCTCGAAAAGGGGGTCCCTCTTCGACGCCGATAGGGGGTCCCGTTTGCGCGCCGTTTGACAGCTTGGGTGACGAAAGCCCGCTGAAAATCTATAGGAAGGGGATGCATCGCCTGTTCGTCGCCATTCGCCCGCCCCCGTTCATACGATCCCGGCTATTGGACCTGATGGAAGGCGTTTCCGGCGCGCGCTGGCAGAATGACGACCAGCTTCATCTGACCTTGCGTTTCATCGGCGAAGTGGACCGCCATGCCGCTGAAGACCTCGCCGACCTTCTGCGATCTGTCCGTTTCCATCCCTTTTCCATCGCATTGGCCGGTGTCGGCCGCTTCGAAAAAAATGGCCGGATCGACAGTTTGTGGGCAGGTGTGCAGCCCCGCGACGCGCTCACGGTCTTGCACAAGAAGATCGATCATCTTTGCGTCACGCTTGGCCTGAAACCGGAAATGCGCGCCTATCTGCCGCATATTACCATAGCCCGTTTCGGGCGCTCGGCCGCCTCGCCTGACCCTTTCATGGAGCGCAACGCCAACCTCGCCAGCCCCCCGTTCGAGGTGGACGGCTTTTCCCTCTATGAAAGCCATCTTGGCCATGGAGGGGCGACCTATGAACGGATCGCCCACTATCCCGGCTAGCGTTTCGGCAAGACCGAGGCCAACCAAGCCTGCCACTAGCCGATCCGGATCGCATTAGCCAGCCGTCAGCACCCCGCAGGCCACGCGGCCGCCCGCATTGCCCGCCGGATCGGTCTTATTGTCATCCGCCTGGGCATGAATGACGATGGCAGCGCCGTCTGCGTCCAGCAGAGGCATCGCTCCGGAACTGATAAGGCCACCGCGGATGACATATTCCATTTCGCCCGATCCATCGGAACCGGCGAGCATATTGGGCATATCGCCCATATGCATGCCCTGCGGATTATCCTTGCCATGCTGATGGCCGGTCGGATTCCAGTGTCCGCCCGCGCTGGTGAAATCGGGACCCGTGCACATACCGGTGGTATGAACATGAACCGCGTGAAGGCCGGGCGTCAGTCCTTCTCCCCGCACGAAAACATGGAGTCCGTCCGCCGCCTGGGTCACCCTCGCTTCTCCTCGCGGCGCGCCGTCCCCCGACAGCAATTTCGCATGCGCAACAGGCGCTTCAGCGGCGGAGGCCGGTTCATCGGGCGTCGTCGCACAGGCCGCGACAATGGCGAACAAAGGCAAGGTCCAGGCCATCGAAACAAATTTCATGGAGCAAACTCCCGGATACGGACAATGGGAAGCGAACGCGGCAAAAGAGGATTTGTTGCATGTCCGAACCAAATTGTCACCGGCTCTCAGAAGAGAAAAGCGAAATTCAATCAATCGGTTCCAATGACGGGGACTTTTCTAAAACCGATCTATGACCCCTGTTCAAGCACAGGCCAGACGGCAGCAAGCGCCAATCTAAAGAAGGCCATATCAATCATGCGCGCTGGCGGTTTTCAGTCAGAAAGGGGGCACTCAATCTCCGTTCGGGCTGAGCGAAATCGAATCGTCAAACGAACCGCCTGCCTCGTTTGAACCTGAGCGACGCCGCAGGCAGCGTCGAAGAGCCTGTCGTTGAATGGAACAAAGCGGCCTTCCTAACGGCCCCTTCAACTTCGCTCAGGACGAACGAGGTCGGAAAGCAAACCGTCCGCAGTCCACGTTTCCACGCAATCGCCATTCAGCATCACAATTTTATAAATTACAGGCCGCCAACGAAAAGGGCCGGTCTTGCGACCGGCCCTCTTCCATCTGCTTTCCCGAAAAGGGAGAGCGAATTACTGACCCGAACCCGGACCGTAGGTGATTTCCACACGACGGTTCTGCAGTTCGCGGACGCCGTCGGCGGTTTCGACGCGGGGGTTCGATTCACCGAACGCCTGGGTCGTCATCACGCCGTCAGGAATACCCTTCGACGCCATGTAAGCCTTGACCGAGTCAGCGCGGCGCTGCGACAGGCCGACGTTGTACGAGGCCGAACCCGAACGGTCCGCATAACCCGCCAGCATGACCTGGGCGCTGCCGCAGTTGCTGTAGGCCGAAACCGCGTTGTCCAGAATGGTGGCCGCGTCAGGCGTGATGTCCGACTTGTCCCATTCGAAGAAGACGATGTACGGCCCAGGGCTGCATTCCACGACCGGCGGCGGAGGAGGCGGCGGGGGCGGAGGCGGCGGCGGAGGCGGCGGAGGCGGCGGCGGAGCAGCCGGCTCACCGAAGTTGTACGTCAGGCCAAGCAGAACGCTGTGCGTACGCAGCTTGGTGCGGACATCCGAACCGGCCGGACCGAAGTCGCTCGCATATTCGTTGACCAGATTGATCTTGTTCTGGTTGAAGAAGCGATACTTCAACGAGACATCGACGTTATTGCTCAGCGGATAGCGGATACCCGCGATCGCCTGCCAGGCGAAGCCGGTGTCCGTATCGTTCACCAGATCGTTGGCCAGCTTGCCGCGCGAAACGCCGACACCGCCGCCGACAAAGCCCTGAAGGCCATCGTCGGGACCGAAGTCGAGCAAGCCGTTCAGCATGAACGACAGGGCCGAAGCCGAGCCGCCGAAGCCGGACTTGTCCAGATCGACCTTGGCGCGCTTGTAGGCTGCTTCAGCCTCCAGGCGGAAGCCACCGAAGTCGTAGCCGATATTGGCGTCGAAATCGTAGCCCTTGTGGTAATCGACGTCGGTCACAGTAGCCGCAGCCGTCGTACCCGGGTTGAACTTGATATCCTGATCTTCGACCAGCAGTACACCGGCGTCGACGCCGACATACCAGCTATTGTCACGCGCCAGAGCCGGGGTGGCCAGGGCACTAGTGGCAAGCACAGCCGCGAGGGCAAGCTTCCGCATTTGGATTCCCCTTTCAAAAGTGTCACGAAGGACTGCTGAAACCCTGTATCCACAAGAAAGTTTCATGGCAAGTCCGCAATTAGTGAAACTGTTGCAGAAAAGACGCAACCGGAAGGGTTTAGCACCATTGTAGAGTAAGTTCCCGCCAGTCCGCACAGTGGTGGGGCTCCTGGCGGAAATCAAGAATCGATGAGCCCATGCGTCCGCATGATATCGAGAATCGAATCTATCGCCGCGCGGGCCTGAACGTCCACCACGCCGCCGCCGGATGGATTGCCGACAGCGCCCAACCGCCCGCCGACCACGCGGACATCGTTCACATACAGGCCATCGGAACGATATGCGCCCGAACGCCAGGCAGCGCCATCATAATACATGGCATGGCCTCGATCCGTCACCCAAAGCGCCATGCCCGCCGCCGCCGGAACGAAGCGCCAGCCGCCCTCCGTCCAGCAAGCCACCGCATCCTCCTGCCCCGCCCATGCGCCGGAGGCGGCCGCCCCGACGATCCAACACGTCCCGACAGAAGACGCGGCGGGCGCTTCCGTCAGATCGGCACTCTCCGCCCGCCCGTGCAGCAGCAAGTCGATGCGCGTCAACGCCTCGTTATGGAACAGTTCCTTTTGCGCCTGCCCCGCGAACAGCAGAGGCAGTCCCCAGCGCGGCGTCATCTCCATCGTCATCCATACCCTCCCTATACAGCCCGGCCCTAAACCGGAATGACCGTGCGAGCCGCCCGCCCCATCGCGCGGGAGCCGATCTGGCGAATCTCCACGGCGAATTCTCCCGCGCCCGCCATGTCCTGAGAGAGCATCGCGGCGTCGTAAGACCATTGCGGCGCGGCGGTTTCGACGATGCGCTTCACGTCAACGCCACGCAGAACCCGCACCTCATATCGTTCGCTCTCTTCCCCCAGAGGCACGTCCCCGCCGCTGCTCCATCGCCAACCCGCACGGCTGCGCCGCGTCCAGCCGATGCGCCAGCCTCCCGCTCCATCGGAAACCAGCCGGACATGCACGGGAGCAGGCGGTTTCAACGCCTCGCCTCCAATGACCAGCGCCGTCTCGACCGGTTCGGCATCAGCCCGCCGCGCCGGTCCGTCAGGCAATGCCAGAACAAGGCCGCCAGATCGCCCAGCGACAGCTTCCCGTCCGCCGTCCGCTCCACCAGTTCGAACAGCGGCCCCAATTCCTCCTCCGCCGCCACCAGAGCCGCAAAGCTCGGCCGCAGCGTCAGCACCTCCCCGCCAATGTCCAGCGCAGCCTCGCCCCGCGCCGCGTTCGCCGCCGCGCTCATTCCGACACCACCGGGCCGGAGCTTTCCAGGCTCAGCGCATAATTACGCTCGCCATTATAATCCCCCGCATAATCCAGCCGCGTGACCAGGAACCGCCCCCGCATCCGCTCCCCGCTCTCGAAGCTCAGCTCATAATCCTCGATGGTGCCCGACAGCGCATGGTTGCGGATGCGCACCTCCGCCGCCGATCCGGTGAAGATGCCCGCCGCCGACACGCTGACCGACCGAACGCCCGCGCCCGAAAGCAGTTCGCGCCAGCCGCCCGAATCCTTGCTGGTGACGTTCACCGCCTCGCCATTTACGGACAATTGCGTAGTGCGCATCCCCGCGACGGTCGCATAGGCTGAAGGGGTGCCGCCATCCCCCACTTTCAACAGAAACGCACTTCCTTTTTCGACGCCCATGGCGCATTCTCCTTTTCGTTAATCCGTGCCAGAATCAGGCTGTGGAGAGGTTCCGATGCTTGTTGCCGTCCCCCTTGCGATGATGCTTGCCGCCGCGCCCGCGGCCGACCCTGTCGGCGCCGGACGCAAGGCTTTTTCCCAATGCCTTTCGGCCCAGATTCAGCCTTCGCTGGAAAAGAAGCTGACGCTCGGCGATTTCCAGTCCGCGCTGAAGCAGAAATGCGGCGACAAGGAAGCCGCCTTCCGCACCGCCATCGTCGCCGACGACAAGTCGAGCGGCATGTCGGAGCAGGAGGCCCAATCCGACGCCAACGATCAAGTGTCCGAATATGTGGACAAGATCACCGCCGAATATGAGGATTATCTCAGCCCGGCCTGATCGGCTTCATTTGCCGATTGGTACATCTATCCCTCGCCCCAAGGGGAGAGGGTTGCGAAGACTTGCCGGTGCCCGTACCGCCGACGAGCACGATGTTGCGACGCGCCAGCAGGAAGGAGCCATCATGCAGGGAGCGGATCAGCCCCTCGTTGATCGGCGTCCCTTCGAAGCTGAACCGCTCCAGGTCCTTCACCACCGGCAGCCGCGCGGCCGTCATGCGATATCGGATCGAGGCGGCGTCGCGATGGGTGGCTTCTGCTCGGAGCAGATCGGTCAGGACTCCATGGTGGTGCGCTTGCGCTGGAGGCCGGTGGTGACGGCCTCGTCGAACGCCGCCGCCATGCCCTTGAGGCTCAGGCTGCGCATCGTGTCGATCATCTCATGCCGCTGCATCATAGCCTCGCAGCTGGTCATAGCGGGCACAGTCGGCGATCGGCGGATGGCTGAGCATCCGATCTTCCGAGGTAATGATGCTATGGGGCGTCGCCGGTTCGCGGCGGCGGGAGAGGATGTTGAGGATCAGATCGTCGCTGACCGTTCCGCTCGCCAGCGCTTCGCGCACCGCCGCCTCGACCTGGTCCAGGCCATCGGTGAGCACGGCCGAGAGCACCCGCACGAACCTGCGATCCGCCTCATCCCCGTGGCCCAGCCTGCGCCGCAGGCGATGGAGGGATGGCGGCAGCTCCCAGTCCTGGAACGGCGCGCCGTTGCGCAGGGCGCCGGGCTTGTAGGCCAGGACCGGCAGATAATGCCAGGGATCGTAAATGGTGCGGTTCCGCCCGAAGTGACGCTCATGTTCCCCGACGATCTCCCCGCCGCAGCGGATGACGATCCGGTCCGCATAGGCGCGAACCTGCACCGTCCGGCGCGCAGCCCTGGACATGACCGAGTAGCGGTTGCGATCAAAGCTGATGAGGCAGGTGCCGGTGACGGCATGCTCGCTCTCATGGAAGCCGTCGAAGGGCCCCTGGGTCGGTTGCAGGACAGGCCGCTCCATCTCCAGCGCCTGGGCCACGGTGATATCGCCGCGCTCGGGATGGGCGTGATGCTCGGCCCAGCGCCGGCACTCCGCCTCCAGCCATCCGTTGAGCTCGGCCAGGCTCGCGAACCGAAGGCGGGGCTGGAAGAAGCGCGCCCGGATCGTCTGCACCTGCTGTTCGACCTGACCCTTCTCCCATCCCGCCGCCGGTGTGCAGGCGGTCGGTTCGACCATGTAATGATCGGTCATGATCAGGAACCGGCGGTTGAACACGCGCTCCTTGCCTGTGAACACGCTCGTCACCGCCGTCTTCATGTTGTCGTAGATGCCGCGCCGGGGAACACCGCCGAAGAAGGCGAAGGTCCGCGCATGGGCGTCGAACAGCATCTCCTGGCCCTCGCGTGGATAGGCCCGGACATAGGGTGCACGGGATGCGCAGAGGCGGACGTGCGCGACCTTCACCCGCATCGGCTTGCCGGCGATCTCCACGTCCTCGTGGCTCCAGTCGAACTGATAGGCCTCGCCAGGCTGGAACATCATCGGGATGAAGGCCGGTGCGTCGTCACCGCCGTCCTTGCGCCGCTGCGCCCGCCAGCGGGTCGCATAGCGGCGGACGGCATCGTAGGAACCCTCGAACCCCTCCCGCACCAGCAGGTCGTGGATGCGCGTCATCCGCAGCCGATCGCGCCGGCTGCGCGCCTCATTATCTTCAAGAAGCGCATCGAGACGATCCTGAAAAGGACCGATCCTCGGCAATGGCTGCACCTTGCGCTCGCAGTTGAACGCCGCTTCCGGA
>JASGDV010000073.1:0-19012 GCA_049841255.1 Sphingobium sp. | reverse complement strand
GTTCCACGGAGGCGATGATGACCAAAGACAAGCGGCATCCCTGGCTGGGGCTCTTCGCCTGCATGGCGCTGGCGGCCTGCTCTCCCACGGCGGGCCTGACGGACCTGCCCCCCGCTCCATCGAATGAATATGCGCTGGGCGCGGGGGACGAGTTGCGCGTGAGCGTCTATGGGCTGGAAGGCCTGGCCAGCAATTATGTGATAACCGATGCGGGCGTGATTTCCCTTCCCTTCATCGGGGATGTGCAGGCCAGCGACAAGACGGCCGAGCAGATCAAGCAGTCGATCACCCAGGCGCTGGTTTCCCGGCAGATCGTGAACAATCCGGTCGTCAACGTCCAGGTCAACCAATATCGCCCCTTCTTCATCATCGGCGAGGTCAAGAAGCCCGGCGAATATCCGTTCCGGCCCGGCACGTCCGTGCTGACGGCGATCGCCATGGCGGGCGGCTATACCTTCCGGGCCAACACGTCGAAATTCTCCATCACCCGGCGCAACGGCAGCGGCAGTATCACGGCCGCCGCCACCGAGAAAGCCTATATCCAGCCCGGCGATACGATCCGGGTCTATGAAAGCTGGTTCTAGGCCGTGCGCCGGTCGGTGGAGGCGCCCCGTAGAGGATCGCGCGCCTTTCTTCGCGCCCTGACCCTGCTGGGGCTGGGCATGGCGCAGGCGGCGCAGGCGCAGACGGTGGAGGAGGATGGGCGGCAGAATCCATCCGTGCTGGATCTGGAGCGTCCGGGCTATGAGCCGCGCAAGCTGAAGCTGGGCGATGTCATGCTGTCGCCCGAACTGGATGTCGGCGCGACCTACAACAGCAACATCTATGCCGCGCATGCGGATCGGCGGGACGATCTCGTCACCAGCATCCAGCCGCGCGTGACCATCCAGAAGGATGAAGGCCGGTTCCAATGGCTGGGCGAGTTGTCCGCCGACATTCGCCGCTATGCTTCCAACAGCCGGGAAAACAGCGAAAGCTATGGCGCGGCGGGGACGTTCAAGGCGCTGTTGAGCCAGACGATGGCGGTGAGCGGCACGGCGGGCTACCGGCGGGCGGTCGAGAACCGGGCCGATCCCGAAGTGCGGCAGAACCCCACGCTGGGACCGCCCCTGTTCGATGTGCTGAACGGGGAAATCCAGTTCAACTACACGGGCAGCAGGCTCGGCTTTTCGCTCAAGGGGGAGGTGGAGAAATATGACTTCGTCTCGTCTCTGAATGACGATCGGGCCTTCACCAGCTACCGGGGCACGGCGCGGCTGTCCTATCGGCTGTCGCCGATGCTCGACGGGTTCGTGCAGGCTTATGTCAACCAGCGCGACTTCCGGCTGCGGGAACCCATATCGGGCGTGAGCCGCGACGGCCGCACGATAGGGGGCATGGCAGGCGTGCAGATCAATCCGGCGGGCAAGCTGCATGGCGAAATCGGCGCGGGCGTGTTCCACTACAAGCCCGAATCGGCCCTTTTCCGGAGCTTTTCCGGCTTCGCGCTGCAAGGCTCTCTGGTCTATTCGCCGCGACAGCGCACCGCCCTCGTCCTCGATCTTTTCAGCGGCGATGTCGCCACGGTCCGGAACGGCGCGAGCGGGCGCATCGACCGCAGCGCGCGACTGACCGTGCAGCAGGAAATCCGCCATAATCTGATCGCCAGCGCGGTCCTGCGCTATCGCCAGACGCGCTATCGCGGGATCGACAGCCGGCTGAACACCTTCACCGGCGGACTGGATCTGGAATATCTTCTCAACCGCCACATAGCGGTGGCGCTGACGGGCGAATTCGCCAAGCGGACGGGGGGCACATATCCGGAAAGGTTCGAACGGAGCCGGGCGGGCATCACCCTGCGGTTTCGCTATTGAAAGGGAAGATCATGGGCAAGGGCCCGTCATCCGCCATCCTGTTGACCCTGATCGTGGGAGGCGCCCTTCCGGCGGCGGCGCTGCTGTCTACGGCGGGCGTGGAGAGGAACACGCAAAGCGCGCCCGGCCCGCTGAAGGCGTTTCCGGGCGCGGAAGGCTATGGCGCGATGTCGGCGGGCGGGCGCGGCGGACGCGTCATCGCCGTCACCACCCTGGCGGACAGCGGACCGGGATCGTTGCGGGACTGCATCGACTATCAGGGGCCGCGCGTCTGCGTGTTCCGCGTGGCGGGCGTCATCCGCTTCACCCAGCGTCCGCCCATCATCACGCATCCCTTCATCACCATCGCGGGGCAGACGGCGCCCGGCGGCGGCATCACGCTGGCGCATGGCGGCGGTCCGTGGGGCGTCACGCCGCTGCTCATCAAGAACACGCATGACGTGGTGATCCGCGACATCCGGGTGAGGCCCGACCTGCGCGGCGACGTGCGTGGGGGGAACGACGCCATCACCTTCGAAAACAGCCGCAACATCATCATCGACCATGTGAGCGGCAGTTGGGCGCTGGACGAGAATATCAACGGGCAGGGCGACAATGACAATGTGACGATAAGCTGGTCCATCTTTGCAGAGGGAATCCCCAAGCACGACAAATGCGCGCTGTTGGGCAGCGACCCTACCAAGCCGCAGCGGATGAGCTTCATCTACAACGCCTGCGCGCATAATGGCGATCGCAATCCGGACATGAATTTCACGCCCGGCTCCTGCATCGATATCATCAACAACATCTTCTATGACGCCGGTTCCCAGTTCGCGGAACTGTGGGAAAGCTATGGCGGCACATGGGCGAACATCGTCGGCAACGTCTTCCGGGCCGGACCCAGCACCCTGCCGCAAGCCATCGCCATAGACCGGCAGCAGATCGGCAGCCGCGGCGCGGGTCGCCTGTTCCTGCAGGACAATGCGTTCGAGGGAAGCTTCATCCGCATGGCTCCCACGCTGGAAGAGATCGTCGTGGATCGTCCCGTCTGCCCCCTTTCGATCAAGCCGATGACGCCGCAGGCCGCCTATGGCGCGATCCTGCGGGAGGCGGGCGCCTTTCCCCGCGACGGCGTGGATCAGCGCATCGTCGCCGACATACGCAATCGCACCGGGCATATCCGCAAGCAGCCGGGCGTCATTCCGCCGGTCCTTCCGGGCACGGCGGAGCCGGACAGCGACGGCGACGGCATGCCCGATGCGTGGGAACGCGCCCATGGCACGCAGCCGGGGGTGAGCGATCCCTGGCAGGACGCCGATGGTGATGGCGTCCCCAATCTGGATCAATATCTGGACGACGCCCATCGGCGTCTGATGCAGGCATCCGATTAGGATGTGCGCGGCGGGTGGCGAATCGCTTGCCTCATTCCTGTCTGAACCGAATTTCCTGACGCACGCGAGCGGTTCAGCGGCCGCCCCAACGCGCGGCTATCGTGCGGTCTATCGCTTCGGCGAGGGGTGCTGCCCCCGCCCGCGTCAGATGATTGTCGTCGCGATAGAAAATGGCCGTTCCGTCATGGCTGAGGCATCGCTGCCCACGGCATAGCGCCTCTTCCGGATAGACGCGGGCCAGATCGGGTTCCTCGCCCAGCGAGTCGAGCAGCGCATAGGTTTGCCGGGTCCGGTCATGGAACTGCTGCCGGGAGACGGAGGCCTCGCCGGGCAGCTCCCACAGACCCGATGGCTGCGAGCGGGAGATTTCCAGCAGCTTGCGTGGAATGTTCCAGCCCATCTCCGGAACGGGATAGATCAGCAGGACCTTGACGTCATTGTCGAGCAGGCGGCGGACCATCGCCGCCATCGCCGCCCGGACCTGCCCATTGTCCACCGCCCGATCATAGGGTCCTGCCGCCCGCGAGATATGGGGCGGCTCGCCGGGTTCCACGCCGCCCATGCCGTTATCGAACCGGCTTCTTTCCACCACGACGGGCAGGCGCATCATCAGAACCGCGATGGCGCGGGGCTGCCCGATCAGGTAGCGCATCCGCGCTTCATTATAGCTGTCGGGACAGCCGGGTTGTCCCGCGTCCACGCGGACAAGGCCGGGCAGCATCAGGCATCCCCCCCGGTTCAGGAAGGTGAGGCTGGCCAGGTCCGCGGCGGCGGGCAATCGGTCGATCAGCGCGTTGCTGAGCGTGCGGGCGTGGGAATCCCCCGCGACGATCAGATGATAGCCCGCCGGGTTCGGACCAGGGAAGCGGCAGGGGCCGCGCGACACCACATAGTTGAGGCATCCCTTGCCATTCTGGAAGATGGAGGCTTCCTCTATGCGCTCGGCCCTTGCGATCGCGTCGAGCGGCGGAGCGAACCGACCGGGCAGGCCCTTGCCCATGAAGATGGCGATGCCGGTGCCCGCCAGAAGGGCGGCTCCGCTGAAGGCGATGATCCAGATGGTCCGGCTGGACACCCTGCGGCGGTCGCGTGTGGGCCGCTCGACCCAAAGGAAGGTGGCGACCGCGAGCAGGACGGAAAGCGCGATCCATCCCGCCTTGACCGCAAGCCTCGGCTCGTCGGCGCGGATGAGGCGGCCGAAGGCGAATACCGGCTGATGCCACAGATAAAGCGAATAGGAGATGAGCCCCACCGAGACCATCGGCCGGGAGGAAAGCCATCGCCCCACGGGATCGCCCCGTCCCGAATAGCGGATGATGAGCGCGGCCCCCAATACCGGCAAGATCGTCGCGATGCCGGGATGATGCAGATGAACCCGCATCAGCGGGACCGAACATAATATCGCGCCCAGACCCAGCAAGGGGAGCAAGGCTGATGGCGTCCCGGCGCGGCTTTCCTCCTCCGGCGCGCGCAGGGCGAGCACGGCTCCCACGGCCAATTCCCACATGCGCGACGGCAGCAGGAAGAAGGAGGCGTCCGGTGCGCGCGCGGTCATGATTTCCGCCAGAAGGAGCGAGGCGATGCAAAGGCCGCAGAGCAGATGCGGCATCCAGCGCCGGGCATGGCGGTGGATCAGCAGCAGGAGCGCGGGGAAGAGCAGATAGAATTGCTCCTCCAGCCCAAGGCTCCATGTATGGATCAACGGATTGGCGAGATTGTCGGCCGCGTCGTAGCTGACTTCATGCCAGAACAGGATGTTGGACGCCGAAGCGACTGCGCCGGTCAGCGCCGCGCCATAATCCTTCATGGCTCCGGGCAGCATGAGCAGCCATGCGGCCGGGATGGTCGCGAGCAGCATGGCGTAAAGCGCCGGGAGGATGCGGCGCGCGCGCCGTTCATAGAAGCGCAGCAGGCTGAATCGTCCCTCCCTCATTTCCCGCAACAGGATTCCGCCGATCAGATAGCCGCTGATGACGAGGAAGATGTCGACCCCGATGAAACCGCCCGCGAAGACTTCCCGTCCCCCGATCCGGAACTGCGCATGGTAAAGCAGAACCAGCACGACAGCCACGGCGCGCAGCCCGTCGATCTCTGCGCGATAGCGCGCTCCGGCGCCGACGGCTCCCGTGGCCTGTCCGGCGGGCGATGGGACGGGACGCTCCGCGCCGAAGCGCGGCAGCAATCCGTCGCGCGGGACGGCCGCCATATCCTTCATGCTCATCGCGCGACAGCCTTCGCGGCGGGTCGGCGGGGGAGGGGGGAAGGGTCCGCCAGCGCCCCGACCGCCGCTTCCCATTGCCGCGCGATTTCGTCCAGCCGGAAACGGCGGGCCGATAGGGCGGCGTTCTCGCCCAGCGCGCGGCGCATCGCGGCGTCCTTCATCACATGATCGAGCGCCCTTGCGAGCGCGACGACATGGCCGTTGGCGACAAGCAGGCCGTCATGGCCGGTCTGGATCATCTCGCGCGGGCCATAGGGACAGTCGAAGGCGATCACCGGCAATCCGCATGCCATCGCTTCGCCCAGCGCGTTGGGAAATCCTTCATAGCGCGACGACAGCACGAAGGCCGATGCGCCTTCCGCCCAGGCTCCCTGCGTCGCGCTGACGCCGCGAAGGAGGATGCGGCCGGTCATGTCGCTTGCCGCGATCCGCTCATCCAGCGCGGCGCGTTCCGGCCCTTCTCCCCAGATGCTGAGCGACCAGCGGGGATTGCCGGGGGCGACGCGGGCGAAGGCGTCGATCAGCAGGTCGAATCCCTTCTGCTCCGTCAGGCGGCCGACCGCGACGCATTGAAGCGGTCCGTCGGCATCATAGGGCGCGGGACGGCCCACGGGCGCTTCGATGGGATTGGGAATGACGCGCACCCGTCCGCGCGCCGAGGGTGGAACATGTTCAGCCACGCGCCTCGTCTGCACGATGATGGCGTCGGCCCGCCGGAACAGCACTTTCATCAGCAGATTCCACAAGGGATGCGCCCGTTGCTGCGCCGGATTGTTGCGTTCGCTCACGGCGACTTTCAGCTTCGTCCCCATCGCCGCCGCCAGCGTCAGCGCGTTGATCTTGGTCAGGAAGCCCAGCACCGCGTCAGGCTGTTCCTGCCGTAGCAGGCTGCGCAGGCGGACGATGCGGCGGAACAGGCTGGTCATTCGCGTCAGACGGCCTCGTCCGGCGTCCCCTTCGCCTATTCGCAGAAGCCGGACGCGGCGATCCAGCGCATGATAGACCCGGTCGTCCGGACAGTCGAAGGAGCAGATGGCGACATCCCATCCGGCCTCTACCCATCGCGATGCCAGCAGGCTGATGACGCGCTCCGCCCCGCCCGGTCCCAGCGCTTCGATGACGAAGCAGACGCGGCGGCGGGAAGCGGGCGGTCGTCCCGGGCGATCGGCGGATTCATGCATGGCGGCGATGCTACATCGTCTTTCGGGCCCCGCCGCCGGTTCTTTAAGGCTGATACCTTAGGATAGGAGCGGGGCCTCCGCTCGCGCCTCCCCGGTCCATAAGCCCATCCCTCTCGTCCTTCTGGTGTATTTTGATGAAGCCCCTCTTCTTCTAGCGTGCAAGGCGCATGTTTCGCCGGAGGAGCCGATGCAGGTCGTTCCCACAGATCGGACGGGGCCGATATCCGTCACCCATCAGCATTTGCTGACGGCCATCGGTACGATGCTGGCCGAAGGACGCGTCCGCCCGCAACAGGGGCGGCTGCGCCTGTTGGACATAGGCTGCGGCGACGGCCAGCTCATCGCGTTCCTGCAAGATCGCCTGACCCGCGCCTATCCCGGTCTGGAAATCGAATTCCATGGGTTCGACATCGGGGAACAAGGCTATAATGACGGCGGCCAATTCGACATCGCCACGCAGATGCTGACGGCGCGTCACCCCGGCATTCCGTGGCGGGAGCGAATCAGCCTGATCTCCGACGCGGAACCATGGCGCTATCCTTCCGGCTATTTCGACATCGCGCTTTCCAATCAGGTGATGGAGCATGTCGCGGATTTGCCCGGCTTCCTGTCGGAACTGCATCGCTGTCTCTCTCCGGCGGGCGTTTCCCTGCATCTTTTTCCCCTGGCGGAGAGCATCGTGGAGGCGCATTGCCAGACGCCTTTCGCCCATTGGATCCGTGATTTCGATCGCCGCGTGGACTGGATTTCGCTGCTCAGCCGTCTGGGTATTGGAGCCTATCGCCGCCATCGCAAGGTGCTGGGGCACGCGACGGCGCATCAACATGCCGTCGAAACCGCCAAATATATCCAGTGCTGGACAAGCTATCGCAGTTTCAGCGCCATCGCGGACCAATGCAGCCAGGCGGGTCTGGCCGCATCGAGCGGTCTCACCAAGGGTTTTTTCATCGCCAAGCTGCGCTCGGTCCTGAAGATGCGGCCGCTCGATCATTACAGGCGATCCCGGATTCCGGGGATCGACTGGCTCGGCTTCGTGGTCGGGCGTTATCTGTCTTCATCGACGCTGGTCATCATGCCGGTCGACTATGATATCGGCCGCCGCATCGCCGCGGAAAAGGCGGCAAGCAATTTGAGGAAAGCCGCATGAAGGGCGCGGCGGACGACCGGACGGGCCGGGGCGGCGCGCTGCCTGTCTGTTTCCCCTTTACGGGCGATGTCGTAGGCGGCAGTCATTTTTCCGTGCTGGGCCTCGTCGAAAATCTCGACCCCGCCCGTTACGTCCCCGTGATCGTGCCGCAATATCCCGAAGGCGCGGTGGCGAAGCTGTTCCGCGATCATGGCATCAGGACGGAAACGCCTTTCGGCTGGACCGAGATGCCCTATGATCGCAGCGTCAGCCCGTGGAAGGCCGTTCAGGTGGCGAGGGACCTGCCTTCGCAAATCCGCTATCTGCGATCCCGCCCCTATCGGATCGTCCACACCAATGACGGGCGGACTCACGCCACCTGGGCGCTGGCGGCGCGCTTGTCGGGCGCAAGGCTGCTCTGGCACCAGCGCGGCGATCCGGGGGCGCTGGGCCTGCGTCTGGCTGCGCCGCTTCTGGCCAATCAGGTCGTCGCCGTCTCCCAATTCGCGTCCCCCAGACCCGGCTTATGGTCCGCCGCCCGCAAGGCGCGCGTCGTCCACAGCGCCTTCGCGACAGACATCCAGGAAGACCGCTCCGCCGCCCGCGCGCAGCTCGTCGAAGAGCTGGGATGCGATCCCCGGACGCTGTTCATCGGCTTTTTCGGCGCCTTCATTTCCCGCAAGCGTCCTCATCTGTTCATCGACGCGGTGGCCGAACTGTCGCGCCGCGATCCGTCGCGTCCGGTCATGGGGCTTTTGTTCGGGGAAGCCTATGACGGCGGCAAGACCGAGAGGGAGCTGGAAGACCATGCCCGTTCATGCGGCGCGGGGGATATCATCCGCCAGATGGGGTTCCGCACGCCCGGCCCGCGCTGGCTCGCCGCCTGCGACATGCTGCTGGTGTCGGCCTATGGCGAGCCTTTCGGTCGCACGCTGATAGAGGCGATGCTGGTGGGGACGCCGGTCGTCGCCACCGCGTCGGGCGGCAATATCGAGGCATTGTGCGAAGGCCGCACGGGCATATTGGTTCCGGCAGAGGACGCGGCCGCGCTCGCCAATGGGGCGCAGGCCGTCCTCAACAGGCCCGACAGGGCGCTGGCCATGGCATCGGCCGCCATGGCCAGCGCCAAATCGCGCTTCGGCGACAGAATCCATGCCGAACGGATCATGGCCGTCTATGACGAGATGCTGCGTTTGCCTCGTCCCAAAGCCGCCGGCCGATCCGCCACCTCATCCACGCCTGTCGAGGCCATGAGTCTGAAAAGCGAGGCGACCTCATGATCCGTTTTGTCAATCACGCGTCCTTCATCGTCGAATCCAACGGCGTCTCGCTGCTATGCGATCCGTGGATATCGGGGTCGGTCTTCCACCACGGCTGGAGCCTGATCGCCGAGCAGGAGCATGAAGGGCTGGAGGATGTCGATTATATCTGGTTCAGCCACGAGCATCCGGATCATTTCTCGATCTCGTTCCTGCGCTCCATTCCGGAGCATCGGCGCCCGCATATCACCGTCCTCTATCAGAAGATGCCGGACGGGCGCGTCATGACCTTCTGCCGCGAGCTTGGTTTCGCGGTCAAGGAACTGAGCCATGCGCGGCCGGAGGAACTTGGCGGCGGCATCCGCATCGTCTGCGGGAAAATCCCCTTCTACGATAGCTGGCTGTATATAGAGACGCCCGAATACAGCATCCTCAACACCAATGACTGCATCCTGGAAAGCCCGGCGCGCCTCAAGCTGATCCAGCCGCATGTCGACCGATGCGACATCCTGTTCACGCAATTTTCCTACGCCAACTGGCAGGACAGCCGCGACAACCGCAAGGCAAGGCAGGATCTGGCGCAGGAGAAGCTGCATCGGATCGCGTTGCAGAACGACATGTTCAAACCCCGCTTCATCGTCCCCTTCGCCAGCTTCTGTTATTTCAGCCATGTCGAAAACGAGTTCATGAATGCCGACATCAACATGCCGGTCGATGTCGTGAACTTCATCGCGGACCATTGCGGGGCGGACCCCGTGCTGCTCATCCCCGACGAGCGATGGGACGGGCTGACGCCCAAGGATAATGGCCCCGCGCTGGAATGGTGGGCCAAACGCTATTCCGAGGCGCTTTCGCGCGAAAAGACCATGCCGGGGAAAAGCGTACCCTTCATGGACCTGTGCCTGAAGGCGGACGGCGCCATGCGGCGGGTGAAGCAGCGCAACAATTATGCGATCGTCACCGCCCTGCAACGGCTGGGCATCACCCGCCGTCTCGAATTCCACCTGACCGACAGCGGACAGGCGGTGTCGTTCGACTGGATCGGCGGACTGCAACTGCTGGGCGCGCCCTCGCTCCACGCCATAGAAATCCATTCGGAGTCGCTGGCCTTCATCTTCGACAATGATTTCGGCATCGATACGGTCAACGTCAATGCGCGGTTCGAAGGGTCGATGCGCGACAAGAAGCGGATGATCGCCCTGTTTTCCGTTCTCGAACTCAACAATACCGGCCGTTGCCTCAAATTCTCCGATGGGTTGAAGCTGGTCAACCCGACACTTGTTCAACAAGGGTTGCGCACCATCGGCTTGACCCGCGCCTGAAGCCATGGGCGACAGGCGACCCCTGCTGATATTGGGGGCCGGCGCGCATGGCGGCGTCGTGCGCGATTGCGTGGACGAACGATTGTTCGAGTGCATGGGATATGTGGACGACCGGTCCGGCGACGGGCCTTCACCCGCAGGCGGTCCCTTGCTTGGCCGGATCGACGACCTGCCTGTCCTGCTCCGCGACTGGCCGCAAGCGGCGGTAGTCATCGCGGTCGGCGACAATATGAGCCGATGCCGCCTCGCGGAGCGGGTGGAAAGCATCGCGCCGGGCCTTTCATGGGCCACGGTGGTCCATCCCACGGCGATCCTGTCGGCGCGTTGCGAAATCGGACCCGGCGCCGTCATCGTCGCCGGAACGATCGTCAATTGCGGCAGCCGCATCGGCCGGCACGCGCTCATTAACACCGGCACGATCATCGATCATGACAACAGCATCGGCGATTTCGCCTCCACGGGACCGGGCGTCTCGACGGGCGGCGACGTCCGCATCGGCCCCCTCAGCCATATCGGAATTGGCGCGAGCGTCCGGCATGGCATCCGCATCGGCCGCAACTGCGTCATCGGAGGGAAAGCCTATGTGGACCGGGACGTGGAGGACGACTGGGTCAGCTTCGGCGTCCCGGCCCGGCCGCGTTACCGCAGGGAGCAGGGTCAGCCCTATCTCTGAACCCGGTGTAACTATTTAGGACTATATGCGGTCTGTCTCATTGCCATTCTTCCCTTTCCTCATCCATTCTGCGCGGAGAATGAGAGGGTGGGTCGATGAAAATCGCGGTGCTGGCCGTTGCGACGAATATCCATACGATCCGATGGGTCAACGCGCTGGCGGAGCGTGAGGTCGACGTCCTCCTCATCACCCAGCAGCCGCCCCGTCCCAGCGACTATCATCCGGCCGTCCGCTTCCGCCTGTTGCCGTTCCGGGGGCCGCTCGCCTACGCGCTCAATGCCCCGATCCTGCGCCATGTCTTCAACCGTTCCGGCGCGGACCTTCTGCATGTCCATTATGCGGGCGGCTATGGGGCCATGGCCTGGCTGTCGGGCATAAGGCGGCGGCTGGTCTCCGTATGGGGAGGCGATGTCTACGACGTGCCTCATCGCAGCTTCCTGCATCGCAGGCTGGTGCTGGGCGCGTTGCGAGGCGCGTTGCGGATCACGTCGACCAGCCATGTCATGGCTGACGAGGTCCGCAGGCTGGGGATCGGCGAACGGATAGACGTCATCCCCTTCGGCGTGGAAACGGACCGTTTTTTCGGCGCGCCGGAGAAACGGAGCGACGATCCCTTCGTGGTGGGGACGGTGAAATCGCTTCAGCGTAAATATGGAATAGACACGCTCATCCGGGGCTTCGCCGCCGCGCTGGCCGATCCGGGCTTCGCGGCCCTGAACCCCATCCTCCGCATCGCGGGCGAGGGGGAGGCGCGGGCGGAATATGAGAATCTCGCGCGCATCGTCGGACAGGGAAGGGTGCATTTCGAAGGCCATATCGCCCATCGGGACGTGCCCGCCATTTTGCGCCGGTTCCACATCTATGTGGCGGTAAGCCGCGATGACAGCGAGAGCTTCGGCGTCGCCATTATCGAAGCGAGCGCCTGCGGCCTTCCGGTCATAGTGTCGGACGCGGGCGGATTGCCCGAAGTGGTCGATCATGAGGCGACCGGGCTGGTGATCCGGCGCGATTCCCCCACTGATCTGACCAAGGCGATCCTGCGGCTCGCGGCCGATGCGCCCTTGCGCAGGCATATGGGCGAAGCGGGGCGGCTGCGCGTGCAGCAAAATTATGAATGGAGCGGCTGTGTGGAGCGCATGATCGCGCTCTATCGGGAGCTTTGCACACCCCCCTTGGGATTAAACATTCGGGTGCAGGCGCCGCCCTCCGAACGCACCGAAGGCTTCCACCAGAATAGCGCCTGCAAGCTGGCTCCCGCGGAGTAAACTTCTCCACGAAAAGCGGCGAGTTACGCGTGGAATCCCGGACGGGAGGGTGAATCATGGCCGAAGGAAACGCAGCCGCATGGGCATCGGGAAATCCGGCGAACCCGCCGCAGCCCGCACGGTCCGCGCCTCCCCGAAAAAAACATGGCTCCGACTTCAACATCGCTGCCCATGGCCTGCGCGGAATCGCGGCTCTGATGGTGTTCTGGGGTCACCTGCTCGGCGGAACTGCGAAGCATATCTATGATGGCGATCCTTCCTACGGGAAGGCGGTGGAGGCGATGTGGCATCTGGGCACGGCGGGCGTCGTGCTGTTCTTCGTCATCAGCGGCTTCGTGATATGGCCCAGCGTCATCCGCTATTCGGCCGGTCAGTTCGCGGCGCGGCGGTTCATGCGGCTCTATCCGCTCTTTTTCGTCCTGACCCTGCTGTTCATGGGCCTCAATCTCGTCACCAACGCCTATCCCCATCTGAACAGCGCCAAGGCGATCGTGGCGGCTTTCACCTTCACGAACATCTTCGTGGGCACGGAGCAACTGACGCCCAACGCGTGGAGCCTGACCTTCGAGGTCATATTCTATGCGCTGACCTGCGCGGTCGTCACTTTCGCCATCCACAGGCCCCATCGCGCGGCCCTGATCCTGTCGGGGGTCGTCTCGCTCTGTTTCCTGCTGATATTCCCCATCGCCAGCTTCTTCCTGGGCGGCATCGTGGTCCGGCTGCTCCATGACCGGGGCGGAGCGCCGCCCGTGCTGGTGGCCCGCGTGCTGGAACTGATCGCGCTGATCTGCTTCGCGCTCTATGCCTCCATGGCCTGGTTCGCCTATGTCCCGGCGGACTTCGCCAACCCCATCGCGCTGATGATCCTGTCGTCCAGCCTGATCTACTTCTATCTGGCGGTCCTGCCGACCAGCCTGACGACATGGTGCCTGCGCTCCAGCCAGGCGCTGTATGCGGGGACGGTCAGCTACAGCCTCTATCTGGTCCATCCCTATACTTATTATCTCTGCCGCATCGCGTTCGACCGGATGGGGCTTTTCACCGATCATCAATTCGCCTCGATGGCGCTGTTCTTCGTGGTCACGACGCCGATCACGCTGATCGCCACGCATTTCGTGCACAGGACGGTGGAGATGATGCCCTATCGCTGGGCATTCGGGCAGAAAATCTATCGCGCGCCCGTGGACGTGCCGCTGGCGCGGGAGCCGGAGGACAGGGCTGCGCCGGGCACGGCGGAAAGCTAGGCCGGATGTCCTCCGTAGCGCAGGTTTCGGCGAAGATGCCGCCCATCGCCCATGTGAGCGCCGCGGACCTCGCGCCCGGCACGCTGGGACAATGCTTCCATGAGGGCGCCGCCGCGGTGGTGATCGAAGGCAATCCGGCCGTCTCGTCCCTCTGGCATTCCCTTGCCGAGCAGAATGTCGACATGCCCTGGACCGCGCCCCTTTATGAACTGTCGGTCAATCTGCGCCCGCATGACGACCTGACCGAGACGCTGGGGGATGTCTTTTATTTCAAGCCCGGCCGCCACGCCTATATCGCGCGCAAGATCGAAATCCGCGCGGAAGAGCGGGGGCTGGTCACCCGGCCGGAGGCTTTTCACGGCCGCCATGGCGACTGGACCATGGCCGCCGACATCCGGGAGCAATGCTGGCGCTTCTCCGCCGCCATCATGGAAGCCATCGCGCCCCGGCCGGAAAAACACCGATCGTTTCGGGCTGTCGTGCAGCAGCTAAAATATCATGAGTCCGTGGCGGGGCATGAGGCGTTGTTCCGGATGATGCACAATTCGCTGGGATCGTGGGGCCGCGTCGGATACCGGCTGGACCAGCGGCGGGAGGAGATGCGCGGCCCGTTGGCTCGGCGGGGGCTGTGCGACGCGCTGGCGCTCTTTTCCCTCGTCCCTTTTCTGCGCGCGCCCATCGACGGACTGAACGGCGCTGCGGCCCGCATGGACAAGCGCGGCGCTGTGCCGGAAGGGTATCGGCTGATCGTCAAGCCTCATTTCGATACGCGTTATTTTTCCGCCCTGTGCGGATCGCGGCATAATCTGCGCACGGAAGTCTTCGTGGAAGGGCAATGGTTGCCGCTGCCCATCAGTCAGGACGATATCGTGATCTTTCCGGGGCTGGGGGCGAAGAATGCCTATGGCATCCGGCCGACCCTGCATCGCGTGATCCAGGCTGACGGCGAACCGGCCAGCCGGTTCGATTCCGGCACGCGCAACCTCACGCTGCTGCTGGGCGCGAAATGAGCGGCTGTGCAAAGGGGGTAGCCCGTCGGCGCGCTCGCGATCGCGCATGCCGTTGGTTAGCCTGCGTGAGCCGCGCGATGCGGCAATGTCCCTGAAAACCATGCGGATAGGGAGATCGCAGGTGCCAGCCAACAGTATCCGATCGCTTCATAAATCCTTCGGCAGGAGCATTGGGCGATTGGCGCCCGAATGGGTCGTCGACCGATACAGGCACTGGACGACCGACGCCTATGTCGTTTCCTTTCCCAAGAGCGGGCGCACATGGTTCCGCACGATGTTGGGAAGCGCCTTGCAGCTTCAGTTCGGCACCCGCGCCGTCGATCCCACATCCGTCCATCTCATGTGGATGTTCGATCCCAACGTGCCGCGGCTGCTGTTCACCCATGATGTGAACGCCCATCTGAACCATGTGGACGACATAGAATGGGACGGGCACAGATACCGCAACAAGAAGACGATCCTGCTCGTCCGCGATCCGCGCGACACCATCGTGTCGCTCTATTTCGAGATGACGAAGCGTGTCCGCGCCTATGACGGCCCCATCGACGTCTTCATCCGGCAGGATGCAGGCGGGATCGCGTCTCTGGTGGCGTTCCTCAATAGCTGGATGCGCAATCTGCACCAGATCCGCCATTCGCTGCTCCTGACCTATGAAGATCTGCATGCCCGGCCCCATGAGACCGTCCGCGCCGCGCTGGAATTCGTGGGAGCGTCCGAGGTCAGCGATGAGAATATCGCCGAGGCGATCCGGCTCAGCTCCTTCGAAGCGATGCGGCGGATGGAACGGGCGGGAGACGTGCAGCATGTCCGGCTGCGGCCCGGCGACGTGGCGGACCCCCAATCCTATAAGGTGCGCAGCGGCAAGGTCGGCGGCTATCGCGAAGCCCTGTCGCCGGAGGACTGCGCGTTTCTGGATGCATATATCAAGCGCCATCTCGATCCCGCCCTGGCGCGATACAGACAAGCGGCCCCCGCCCTGTGACATGCGAAGATCATCGGATGGCGGCGGGACATCATCGAATCCAATAGCGGGAAAATGAATTTCCTTTGTTTCTCCAGTATTTCCATTTATCATTCGTCTGACAGGCGACGTGATGCTGGAGGGGCAATATGCGTTGCGTAAGCGATACCCCGATTTTCCTGATCGCGGCGGAGGAAAGCTGCGAAAGGCTGCGGCGCCTTCTGAAAGGCCATGCGTTGCGGATCGCGGTTCGATCCGCGGCTGACGTGATCGAATTGCTGGAAGAAATGGGCGAAGATTCCGGCCATGTGGTTGTCATGATGCTGACGGACGAGCCATCCAGTCTCGCCGCCTGCCGCTTGCTGATCCGCCGCCTCGACAGCGCCCGGTTGATCGTGCTGCATGACAGTTCCCCGGCGCGCGATGGCATGGAGGGTGAGACGATCCCTCTTGCGCTGACGTCCCTGCTCCAATGTCTCGGTCAAGATAGCGGGGGAGATAGCGAAGCGGAAGGAATCGAGGGCGCCATGATCGGGCAGGGCGCGCCTGGCCGGGCTCCGCTTTCGGCGCGGGAGGGCGAAATCCTATTTTGTCTGGCCCATGGTCAGGCGAACAAGCATATCGCGCGCCGGCTCGACATCACCGAAGCGACGGTCAAGGTGCATGTCAAGACCATCCTGCGGAAACTTCATTTGACCAACAGGACCCAGGCGGCGATCTGGGCCGTCCAGAATGGTTTCACCTGGAACCATGAGTCTGCGCCCGCCGCCGGAGAGCCGCTCTTCGCTCCGGCGCGGCCGGAAGAGGCGCTCGTGCCCGGCAAGCTCGGCTGAACCGGCCTATCAGACCCGCGACTTCAGTTTCCGGGCCTTCACCTTCACTCTGGCGAGCTTGTGGTTGCAGGTCATGTAGAGGTGGCCGTCCGCGCCGATCTCGCAATTGGATATGAAGTCGTCGCCCCGGATGATGCCGATGCGCTTGCCTTGCGGCGTGACGATGCTGAGGCCGTCCAGCCCGGACAGCCAGACATTGCCCGCCTGATCGACCTTCAGGCTGTCGCCTGTCGGGCCTTCGATCTTCTCCGCCTCGCGGTCCAGGAAGGGGCGTTGATCGATCGAGCGGCCCTGCGCGTCCAGGCTGTGCGCCACCCAGCCGATCTCGCCATCGGTATGATAGAGCGTGCGCCCGTCCGGAGAGATGCCGATGCCGTTGGGCATGACATATTTGCCGATCAGGCTGACCCCGTTGTCCGGCCCGATGCGGAAGACGCCGGTATAGTCCATCTCGCGATCGGACGATTTCTCCACATCCTTCAGTCCCCATGGCGGATCGGTGAAATAGATCGCGCCGTCCACCGGCGACACGCACAGATCGTTGGGGCTGTTGAACCGCTTGCCTTCGAAACGGTCGGCGATAACGGTTTTCCGGCCGGTCTTGAGGTCGATATGGCCGATGCAGCGATTGCCGCTGTCAGCCACCACCAGCCCGCCCCGGCCCAGGAACAGGCCGTTGGAACCCGGCTCCCGAAAGCGGTCGGCGTCCGCTCCCGCATAGCCGGAGGGACGCAGCCAGTCCCGGAGCCCCTTCTGCGGCGACCATTGCCGGATCACATTGTCGCGCGGGTCGGAGGCAAGAAGATAGCCGTCACGGCCGCCGACCCATACCGGCCCTTCGCTCCATGAAAAGCCGTCCGCAATGGTTTCGACCCTCGCTCCGGCATCGATCAGGGCATCCAGCGCGGGGTCGAGACGTTCCACTTTTCCGAACAGGGGGGTGCTGTCCTTCCGCGCCTCCAGCCGTGGAGCGATGGAGAGAAGGCCGATACCGACAGCGCAGCCCATCAGGCTGCGGCGCGACAGGGCGAAAGGCGCATTTTCCATGACAAGTCCTGTATACCGAATTTACGGCATATTGCTCTATCAAGGATCGAAATGCTAGTGGGTCTGAACAGGAGGAATGTGGGAAAGCCACTATATTGAGGGTTTCCTGCATTTTTCGCTTTGCGAAACGGCATGACTGGCGCATGGAAGGCGCGTTATTCGGTATACAATTAAAGGGGCGGAGCTTGAAACGCGACCATGTCATCCTCCTTCTGGGCGCACTCACGCTGGCAGGATGCGGCCAGCAGGGAAGCTATGACAGCAAGGGCGGCCCGGTTTCCGGCTGGCCCATATGGGGCGGCGACGAAAAGGGCACGCATTATTCCGCGAATACGCAGATAACCCCCGCCAATGTGGCGGATCTCAAGCTCGCCTGGACCTATCGCACCGGCGATGTCTTTCCCGAAAAAAGGACGGTGGCGCCCGCGATGGAGGCGACGCCGATTCTGGCCAATGACAGCCTTTATCTCTGTTCGCCCCGCAACCGCATCATCGCCCTCGATCCGACGACCGGCAAACGCAAATGGATGTATGACGCGAAGCCGGACATCAACGGCTCCACCGTCGTCAATTGCCGGGGCGTCGCCTATTGGGAAGACCGGCAGGCGGCAGGCAAGGGCGGTCCGGCCTGTTCGAAGCGGATTTTCGCGGGGACGATCGACGGCAGGCTGCTGGCGCTCGACGCGGACAGCGGGCGCAAATGCGGGGATTTCGGCAAGGACGGCGAGATCGCGCTGAAAGGCGATCTGGGCCCGGTGGAATTGCCGGGTCAATATGGCGTGTCCTCCGCGCCCACGGTGGTCGGCGACCGGGTGATCGTCGGGTCGAAGATCATTGACTTCCTCCATTCCGACATGCCCGGCGGCGTGGTGCGCGCGTTCAACGCGCGCACCGGCGCGCTGGAATGGGCATGGACGGGCGCGCCGCCATCCGGGGAGGGGCAGGGCGGCGATTCCGGTCCGCAGACGGCAGCCTATCGCCGCAGCACGCCCAATGTCTGGGCGCCTCCTTCGGTCGATCTGCAACGCCGCCTGATCTTCCTTCCGACGGCCAATCCGCAGCTCGATTTCTATGCGGGAGCCAGGGGCGATCTCGACCATTATGGCAGTTCGGTCGTGGCGGTGAACGTCGATACGGGCAAGACGGTCTGGCATTATCAGTTCGTGCATCATGACATCTGGGACTATGACACGCCTGCCCAGCCGCTGCTGTTCGACTACAGGGCTCCGGACGGAAGGCGGGTTCCCGCGCTGGCGCAGGCGACCAAGATGGGCTTCATCTTCATCCTCAACCGGGAAACCGGCAAACCGATCTTCCCGGTGGACGAATTGCCGGTTCCCCAGAGCGGCGTCCGCCCGGACCTGCTGTCCCGCACGCAGCCCGTGCCGCGCGCGCCGGGGCTTCGCCTGTTGCCCACGCAGCGGCTGACGGAAAAGGATATGTGGGGCTTCACGGCGATCGACCGGCAGGCCTGCGTCACCCGGTTCCGCCAGTTGAAGAATGAGGGCATGTACACGCCCATCGTTACGCGGCCCACATTGATCTATCCGCTGACGCTGGGCGGTTCGAACTGGGGCGGCCTGTCTTACGATCCGGGGCGCAATCTGCTGATCGCGAACAGCAACGACCTGGCGGGGATCACCCAGC
>JASGDV010000072.1:0-9582 GCA_049841255.1 Sphingobium sp. | reverse complement strand
CCGTAGGCGCGCGCCTGCCGCGGGGTGATCGCGAGCGCCCAGATCAGGATGACGAGACCCGTGCTGCTGGGCACCACCGCCACCATCCAGGGCGTGGGCTTCACCGGCGTGTCGGAAATCGTGCTGGACGGCGCGGTCAAGGGCGCGCCGCCGATCCGGTGCCCGGAGAATAATCCGCAATCCGCCTGTCCCGACGGCGTGCCGGTCATCCCGACCAAGCCGGGCGCGCTGGGGGAACTGCTCAACAACGCGCCGCAGCTTCTGGAACGTCTCTCCACCCTGACCGAGCGGCTGACGGAATTGCTGAGCGACAAGAATCAGCAATCCATCGCTGGAATCCTCGCCAATGTGGAGAAGGTGACGGGCGCGCTGTCCGACCGCAGCCCGGAGATCGCCGCCACGCTGGCCGAAGCGCGCATCGCCGTGCAGCGCACCGGCATCGCCGCCGAGAATATCGGCAAGCTCGCCGCGACCACGGATTCGCTGCTGAACGACGAAGGGCGTCCGCTCATGGGCGACCTGCGCAAGAGCGTTCAGTCCGCGACCCGCAGCATCGACACGCTCGACAAGACCATCGCGGAAGCGCAGCCCGGCGTCCATGCGTTCAGCAACCAGACCATGCCGGAAGTGAACCAGCTTGTCCGCGACCTGCGCGAAATGTCGCGTGCCTTCCGCGGCATCGCCGAAAAGTTGGACCAGCAGGGCGCGGGCTCGCTGGTCGGATCGCCCAAATTGCCCGACTACAAGAATTGAGACGAGGGAGCCGAAGATGTTCCATATGAAACAGCATAAAGCTCCCCTCGCGGCCGTTGCCGCCATGGCGCTCGGCCTCCTGCTGGGCGGCTGCGTGTCTTTCGGGGCGAAACCGCCCCAGCAGCTTCTTTCGCTCAGCCCCGCGCAGCGCGTGGCGGCGGGCATGGCCGCCAATGTGGCTCAAGCCCCCAGCCTGGTCGTGGCCGATCCGGAAGCGCCCAAGATATTGGACACGGTGCGGGTGCCCGTCCGCATATCGCCGACCTCCGTCGCCTATGTCACCAAGGTGCAATGGTCCGACACGCCGCGCCATCTGTTCCAGGGCCTGCTGGCGGAGACGATCGCCGCTGGTGGAACCCGGATCGTGCTTGACCCCGGTCAATATACCGGCGTTCCGGGCCAGCGGCTGATGGGCGCGCTGGTCGATTTCGGGATCGACGAACAGAGCCATAGCGCCGTCGTCACCTATGACGCGATCCTCGCCAATCCGGGCGGCACGATCCTCGCCCGCCAGCGTTTCTCCGCGCAGCAGCCAATCAGCGGCAAGATCGGCGCGGAAACGGTCGGCGGCCCGCTCAACGCCGCGGCGAACAAGGTAGCGGCTGATGTCGCGGCATGGCTCCCCACGGTGACGCAACCCTGAATCGCGACGATGATGGCCGGAAGCGGCCATTTGCGGACACTCATTCATCCCCGTTTGGGCTGAGTTTGTCGAAGCCCTCCACCGAGCGAAGTGAGGTGCAGAGCCTTCGACTTCGCTCAGGCGGGCCCTTCGACAAGGTCAGGGCGAACGGGGCGGGTGTCTGAATCCACTCAAATGGAAGCGCACCGTGCTCCTGCCTGCGCAGGAGCACGGCGCATGTTGGAAGCAGACCATCCGCTCCCCACCCAAATTGCATAGCAACCGGGCTCTTGGAACGCGCCCCTCTTACAGCCGATGCACCCAGTTCGCCGGGTCGGCCACGGTGCCGCGCTGGATGCCGGTGAGGTCCGCGCGCAGGGCCTCCGTCACGATGCCGCCGTCACCATTGCCGATGGTGAAGTCGCCTTCCGCGCTCTTCACGACGCCGATGGCCGTCACCACCGCCGCCGTGCCGCAGGCGAAGGCCTCGCGCAGCTTGCCGCTCGCGGCGTCCGCGCGCCACTGGGCGAAGCTGTAGGGTTCCTCGCGCACCTCATGCCCCTTGGCGCGGGCGAGCTTCATGATGCTGTCGCGGGTGATGCCGGGCAGGATCGTGCCGAGCGGCGGGGTGACGATCGATCCGTCTTCCATCACGAAGAAGATGTTCATGCCGCCCAGTTCCTCGACCCATCGATGTTCCGCGGCGTCGAGGAAGACGACCTGATCGCAGCCATGCCTGCTGGCTTCGGCCTGCGCGATGAGCGAAGCCGCATAGTTGCCGCCGCATTTGGCCGCGCCCGTGCCGCCGGGCGCCGCGCGGGTATAATGTTCCGACACCCAGAGGCTGACCGCCTTCTTGCCGCCCTTGAAATAGGCGCCGGCGGGCGAGGCGATGACGCTGAAGATATATTCGTTCGCCGGGCGCACGCCCAGGAAGGTTTCGCTCGCGAACATGAAGGGGCGGATGTAGAGGCTTCCCTCCCCGCCCGGAATCCAGCCCGCGTCGATCTTCACCAATTGCTCGACCGCTTCGAGGAACAGCTCTTCGGGGATGGCGGGCATCGCCATGCGATGCGCCGATTCGTTGAAACGGCGGGCATTCTCCCGCGGCCGGAACATCGCCACGCTGCCGTCGGCGAGGCGATAGGCCTTCATGCCTTCGAAGATTTCCTGCGCATAATGCAGCACGGCGCAGGCCGGATCGAGCTGGAACGGTTCGCGCGGGCCAAGGGTGTGGCTGTGCCATCCCTGCCCCTCGGTATAGCGGATCGTCACCATATGATCGGTGTGCAGACGTCCGAAGCCGGGGGCCTCCAGCAATACCGCGCGCTGGTCAGCCGCCACAGCCTTGCTGTTGGGGATGACGGTGAAGCGCGAATTCTGCTGGACGTCCATGATCGATACTCCTTTGGGCCGGACGCGCGCCCTATGTCACAATCCCATCCGCGAAACAATGTTGCGCCGGGGGTTTTGAAGGCCATTGGCTGACAAATGGCCCCGATACGCCCGCTTGCGCTTTGGCGGAGGACGGTTATCCCGCTTGCCATGCATTTTTTCTCCGACAATGCCACGCCCGTCTGCCCATCCGTCATGGCCGCCATGGCGGCGGCGGATCGCGAAGATCATGGCTATGACGGCGACGCATGGACCGCGCGACTGGACGGAGCCTTTTCCAACCTGTTCGGCGCGCCGGCGAAGGCCATATGGATCGCAAGCGGCACAGCGGCGAACAGCATCGCGCTGGCCTGTCTCTGCCCGCCCTATGGCGGGATCGTCACGCATGAAGAAGCCCATATCGTCGTGGACGAATGCGGCGCGCCGGGATTCTTCACCCATGGCGCGAGCCTGATGGCCCTGCCGGGCGAGGGCGGAAAACTGTCGCCGGACGCGGTGCGGGAGCGGCTGGAAGCGATCCGCCCCGACGTTCATCAGATTCCCGCGCGGGCGATCAGCATCACCAACGCGACCGAATATGGCCTGGTCTACACGCCCGACGAGGTCGCGGCGCTCGGCGAGGCGGCGAAGGCGCATGGCATCCCCCTGCATATGGACGGGGCGCGATTCGCCAATGCGGTGGCCCATCTGGGTTGCCATCCGGGCGACGTCACATGGCGCGCGGGCGTGGATGCGCTGAGCTTCGGATGCGTCAAGAATGGCGGCATGGTGGGCGAGGCGCTGGTCTTTTTCGGCGCGCAGGCGGAAATGCGCGCGGCGGAGGCGGAACGCTGGCGCAAACGGTCGGGGCATCTGTTTTCCAAGGGACGCTATCTCGCGGCGCAAATCCTCGCGCTGCTGGAAGGCGATCTGTGGCTGACCAACGCGCGCGCGGCCAATGCGGCGGCTCAGGCGCTGGCGGACAGCGCGAGCGGGCGGCTGATGCATCCGGTGCAGGCCAATGAGTTGTTCCTGCGGCTGACGGCGGCAGAAGCGGCCAGCCTGCGCGCGCAGGGCTTCGGTTTCCATGACTGGGGGGAAGGCGCGGCGCGGATCGTCACCAACTGGTCGCAGGATGCTGCGGGAATCGCGCCGCTTGCCGATGCGCTGCGGGCGCTCGGCTGATGGAAGTGGCACGGGACAAGGGCGGGGTCATCCTGCCCTTCATCCTTGTCACGCTGATCTGGAGTTCGACCTGGATCGTCATCCGCGATCAGCTTTCGGCGGTGCCGCCAAGCTGGTCGGTCTGCTATCGCTTTCTGGTCGCGGGAATCGGCATGGCGTTGTTCGCCATGGCGCGACGGGTGCCGCTGCGCCTGCCGCCGGAGGGCATCGCCTTTGCCGCGCTGCTGGGCCTCGCGCAGTTCGTGCTCAATTTCAACTTCGTCTATCGCGCGGAGCATTATCTGACCTCCGGCGTGGTCGCGACCGTCTATGCGATGCTGTTGATCCCCAACAGCATTCTGGCCTGGATCGCTTTCCGCCAGCCGGTGAGCCGCGCCTTCATGGCAGGATCGGCCATCGCCATCGCGGGAATCGCGCTGCTGCTGGTGAAGGAATATCGCGCCGCCGCCATCGCGCCCGACGCGGTGCTGCTGGGCGTGGCGCTCAGCATCGCGGGGCTGTTCAGCGCGTCGGCGGCCAATATCATGCAGGGGATGCAGATCGCGCGCCGCCTGCCGATGGTGGCGGTGCTGGCGTGGGCGATGCTGATCGGCAGCGCCATGGACGCCGCCTTCGCCTGGATTACGGCGGGGCCGCCGGTGATGGAATGGCGGGTCAGCTATGTGACGGGCATATTGTGGCTGGGCATCGCGGGGTCGGTCGTGACCTTCCCCCTCTATTTCCAGTTGATCCAGCGCATCGGCGCGGCGCGGGCGGCCTATAGCGGCGTGCTGATCCCGGTGATCGCCATGCTGATCTCGACAGCGGTGGAGGGCTATCGCTGGACCGCGCTGTCCGTGGCGGGAGCGGCGCTGGCGGTGCTGGGCATGGTGATCGCGCTCCGGGCGAAGGAAGCGTAGCCCTGTTAGTATGAGGTGGAAGCGCGCCGAAGACACTGAGGCGAGGCAAGCGGCTCGCTCTCAACCCACATCGAACGGGGGAACTGGGCTCTCACGAGCCACTTGTCTCGTTCGAGTGCCTTCGCAGGAGCACGAGTCCACTATCGCCGCGCGCCCGGTTCATAGCCGCGCCTGGCTGCGTCCACGCGGGCGAGCAGGCTGGCGATGGGTTCGGGCTTGCGCGGCGCGCAGGCGGGCAGGGGCAGGCGGGCCATCCGGTGGCTGAGCGCGGCGAAAGCTGTTTCGATTGAGTCCATCTGTCCGATCCCATGACGGTGAGACACCGCTTTCGGGCCATCATGGTTAAGAATTGGTAACCATGGCCGGAGCGATGCGGCGAACCGTTCAAGCCGTTTCGGAAAGGCAGGCGGCCAGCCCTTCGCGATAGGTCGGATAGCGTGGCTGCCAGCCCAGCAGCCGCTTCGCCCGCCCATTCGCGACACGGCGGTTCTCGGCATAGAAGGCGTGGGCCATGGGGGAAAGATTCGCTTCCTCCAGCGTCAGTAGCGGAGGCAGGCGCAGGCGCAGCAGGTCGCAGGCCGCCTCCGTCACCGCATTTTGCGGCGCGGGCAGGTCGTCGGCCAGATTATAGACGCCCGGCGGCCCGTCGAAGGACGCGATGACGCCCGCCGCGATGTCGTCCACATGGACGCGGCTGAACACCTGTCCGGGCAGGTCGATGCGATGCGCCTTTCCTTCGCGCACGCGGTCCAGCGCGCTGCGGCCGGGGCCGTATATGCCGGGCAGGCGGAAGCGGCGCATGTCCGCCCGAAGCGCGCCCCATGCCAGATCGGCCCCGGCGCGAGCGGTGCGGCGGCCCTGGCCCACAGGGCTGGCTTCATCCACCCATGCGCCCGCCGCGTCGCCATAGACGCCGGTGGAGGACAGATAGCCGACCCACAGCGCGGGCGCGGCGGCGATGGCCGCGCCATAGCGGATCAGGACGGGATCGCCCTCTCCCTCCGGCGGGACGGAGGAGAGGATGTGCGTGGCGCCCGCGATGGCGGCATGGACGGCGGCGTCATCGTCAAAGGCCAGCGTGTCGGGACCGGCGGCGCGGCGGACGCCGGTGACCCGCCACCCCTGCGCGCGCAAGCGCATGGCAAGGCGCGAGGCGGTGTAGCCCAGTCCCAAAATCAGCATATGAGGCATGATGCGGTCTACCGCCGCTCAGACCGTGAAGCTCTCGCCGCAGCCGCAGCTTCCCTTCGCATTGGGATTGTTGAAGACGAAACCGGCGGTGAAATCGTCCTCCACCCAGTCCATCGTCGATCCGACCAGATAGAGCACCGACGCGCCGTCGATGTAGAAGGTGCCGCCGGGCGTCTCGATCTTCTCGTCGAACTTCGCCTCTTCGGTCACATAGTCGACCGAATAGGCAAGGCCCGAACAGCCGCGTCGGGGCGTGGAGAGCTTGACGCCGATCGCGCCTTCGGGCGCCTGGCGCATCAGATCGGCGATGCGCTGCTCCGCGCTGGGCGTCAGGATGACAGCGGCGGGGCGGGCGCGGACTTTGGTTTCCGTGGTCATCAGAGCATCCCCAGTTCCAGCTTGGCCTCGTCAGACATCTTGCCGGGGTCCCATGGCGGGTCCCAGACGAGGTTCACCTCCACATCGCCCACGCCCGGCACCGCGCCGACGCGCAGTTCGACTTCGCCCGGCATGGATTCGGCGACCGGGCAATGCGGCGTCGTCAGCGTCATGGTGACGACCGCATGGCCGTCCTGCGTCACGTCCACGCCGTAAACGAGGCCCAGATCGTAGATATTCACCGGGATTTCAGGGTCGTAGATTTCCTTGAGCGCGTCGATGATCGCGTCATACAGGTCGCCGCCCGGCTCGCCCGCGGGCGTCTCGGCGGGTTTTTGCGACAGGAAGCCCTCCAGATAATCGCGCTGGCGCGGAGCCTCTTCCACGCGCGCCTTGGGCGGCGCTTCCACCGCGTCCACTTCCTCGACCATGATCTTCCGCTCTTCGCTCATCCGAAGATCTTCCTCACTCTTTCCAGTCCGCGAACCAGCGCGTCCACATCGCCTTCGTCGCTATAGATGCCGAAGCTCGCCCGAGCGGTCGCCTCGACGCCCAGATGGCGCATCAGCGGCTGGGCGCAATGATGCCCGGCCCGGATCGCGACGCCCGCTTCGTCCAATATGGTGCCGACATCGTGCGGATGCACCCCCTCCACCTCGAAGGAAAGGATGCCCGCCGAATCTTCGGGGCCAAAGACGCGCACGGAGTTCAGTTTCTCCAGAGCCGCCCGCGCCTTCCCCACCAGCGCGCATTCATGGGCGTGGATCGCGTCGAGGCCGATCGCCTGCACATAGTCGATGGCGGCGGACAGGCCGACCACGCCGACGATATGCGGCGTCCCCGCCTCGAACCGCGTCGGGGCGGGGGCGTAGGTCGTCTTCTCGAACGTCACCTTGTCGATCATCGAACCGCCGCCCTGATAGGGCGGCATGGCGTCGAGCAATTCCTTGCGCGCCCAGAGCACGCCCATGCCGGTCGGCCCATAGAGCTTGTGCGCGGAAAAGACGTAGAAATCGCAGCCCAGCGCCGCCACGTCGACGGCAAGGCGCGGCACGGCCTGACAACCGTCGATCAGAATCTTCGCGCCGACCGAATGCGCGATGTCGGCGGCGCGACGCACGTCCAGCACGCTGCCCAGCACGTTGGACACATGGGCGAGTGCCACCAGCCTGTGCGCGGGGGTGATCGTCGCGGCCATGGCGTCGAGGTCGATCTTGCCGTCCGCCGTCAGCGGAATCACGTCGATGCGCGCGCCTGTTTTTTCCGCCGCCATCTGCCACGGCACGATATTGCTGTGATGCTCCAGCGTGGAAAGCAGGATGCGGTCGCCCGCCTTCAACTGCTCGCCAGCCCAGCATTGCGCGACGAGGTTGATCCCCTCGGTCGCACCCCGGACATAGACGATCTCCGCGTCCGACGCCGCGCCGATGAAGCCCGCCACCTTCCGCCGCGCCGCTTCATAGGCCAGCGTCATGTTCGCCGACCGCTCATAGACGCCGCGATGCACCGTCGCATAATCGGGACCATAAGCGCGCGCGATGGCATCGATCACCGCCCGCGGCTTCTGCGCGGTGGCGGCGCTGTCGAGATAGTGCCAGTCTCCGACGCCGGGGAAGTCGTCCCTCAGCCTCAAACCTCCGCTCGCGTCGAGCGAGGTCGAGAAGCTGTGCGCAGGGTTCTCGACTTCGCTCGAACCGAACGGCTGCAGGGATGAGCCAGTCATACCAGCGTCTCCAGCTTGGCGAGCGCTGCGCCTTCGAAGCGTTCGCGCAGCGCCTCGTCCGCCAGATCGTCGAATACGCCTGCGACAAAGGCTTTCAGGAGCAACGTCTTGGCCGTCGCCGGGTCCATGCCGCGCGAGGCCATGTAGAACAACGCCTGCTTGTCCAGTTCGCCCACCGTCGCGCCATGGGCGCATTTCACGTCGTCGGCGTAGATTTCCAGTTCCGGCTTGGCATTGGCCGTCGCCGTGCGGTCGAGCAGCATCGCCTTCACCGACTGGAAAGCGTCGGTCCGCTGCGCGTCGCGCGCGACGTTGATGCTGCCGAGATAGCTGCCGGTCGCATGGCCGCCCAATATGGAGCGGATCGTCTGCCCGCTGGTTGCGTCCGGCTCCGCATGGGTGACGGAGGTGACGATCTCCAGCACCTGATCCCCGCCGCCGATGATCGCGCCATTCAGTTCGAAATGCGACCCCTTGCCCAGCGTGACGGTCAGCGTCACCCGCCCGAATTTGCCGCCGATATTGAGGACATGGAAATCGCACCGCCCTCCGTCCGCGATGGCGATGACATAGTCATGCACCGCCGCCGCGCCCTCGCCCGCATCCTGCAACAGATGATGATGCGCGCTTTCTCCCGCCGCCACGTCGATGCGCACGGGCGCTGGCAACGGCCATAAGGAAGCGACAGCCTCCAGATCGCTATAGCGCCACTCTTCCTGTCGCCGGGTCGGCAAAGCGAGCGTGGTCATCAGCGCACCTCCTCCGCGTCTCCGCGTCTCCGCGTGAACCGGATCGACTCACGCGGAGACGCGGAGACGCGGAGAGAAAGAAGAGGGCCTGCGGCGCTCACGCCAGCACCTCCGCATAGCCTTCGCGTTCCAGTTCCAGCGCCAGTTCGGGGCCGCCCGACTTCACGATCCGCCCGGCGGCCAGCACATGCACATAGTCCGGCTTCACATAATCGAGCAGGCGCTGATAATGGGTGATGAGCAGCACCGCCTTGCCGGGCTGCCGCATGATCGCGTTGATCCCCGCGCCCACGGTCTTGAGCGCGTCGATGTCGAGGCCGCTGTCCGTCTCGTCGAGGATCGCGAGTTTCGGGTCTAGGATGCCCATCTGCACCATTTCGGCGCGCTTCTTCTCGCCGCCCGAAAAGCCGACATTCACCGGGCGCTTCAGCATCTCCATGTCGAGGCCGAGCAGGCCCGCCTTCTCCCTGGCGAGCTTGATGAACTCGCCGCCCGACAGCGGTTCGAGGCCATTGGCCTTGCGCTGGCTGTTGAGGCTTTCGCGCAGGAATTGCAGGTTGGAGACGCCCGGTATCTCAACCGGATACTGGAAGCCGAGGAAGAGACCGGCGGCGGCGCGCTCATGCGGCTCCATGTCGAGCAGATCCTGCCCGTCGAACGTGACCGATCCACCCGTCACCTCATAGCCGGGCCGCCCGCCCAGCGTAT
>JASGDV010000071.1:0-8685 GCA_049841255.1 Sphingobium sp. | reverse complement strand
TGTCTGACCCGATTCGTGATCGGTCGAGACGCGGAAGGACGGGTCCTCGGCAGCCAGACGATTGAGCGCGATGCCCATCTTTTCCTGGTCGGCCTTGGTCTTGGGTTCGACCGACAGCTCGATGACCGGCTCAGGGAATTCCATCCGCTCCAGGATGATCGGCTGGCGCTCGGCGCACAGCGTATCGCCGGTGGTGGTTTCCTTGAGGCCCGCGAGAGCGACAATGTCACCCGCATAGGCGGTGTCGATGTCCTCACGCGAGTTGGCATGCATGAGGAGCATGCGGCCGATCTTTTCCTTCTTGTCCTTGACCGAGTTCAGATAGCTGCCCTTGGTCAGCGTGCCCGAATAGACGCGCAGGAAGGTGAGCGAACCAACGAACGGGTCGTTCATGATCTTGAACGCAAGGCCCGCAAAGGGCGCGTCGTCGCTGGTCGGACGGCTGTCGGGCGTTTCGCCGTCCAGCTTGACGCCCTGCACGTCCTCGATGTCCAGCGGGCTCGGCAGATAGTCGACGACCGCATCGAGCAGCGCCTGCACGCCCTTGTTCTTGAACGAGGAGCCGCACAGCACGGGCACGAAGGCGTGGCCGAGCGTGCCCTTGCGGATCAGTTTCTTGAGGGTCGCGACGTCGGGCTCATTGCCCTCCAGATAGGCTTCCATCGCCTCGTCGTCCTGCTCGACGGCCAGTTCGATCAGCTTTTCGCGATATTCGGCGGTCTTGTCGGCGAGGTCGGCCGGCACGTCCTGATATTCGAACTCCGCGCCCAGGCTTTCATCCTTCCAGATGATCGCGCGGTTCTCGACGAGGTCGACGAGGCCAACGAAATCGGATTCCGCACCGATGGGGAGATAGAGGACGGCCGGGGTCGCACCCAGACGGTCGATGATCGTCTGCACGCAATAATAGAAGTTCGCGCCGGTGCGGTCGAGCTTGTTGATGTAGCACATCCGCGGAACTTTATACTTGTCCGCCTGACGCCACACGGTTTCCGACTGCGGCTCCACGCCCGCAACGCCGTCGAACGCGGCGACCGCGCCGTCGAGCACGCGCAGCGAACGCTCGACTTCGATGGTGAAGTCGACGTGGCCGGGCGTGTCGATGATGTTGAGGCGGTGATCCTTCCAGAAGCAAGTAGTCGCCGCAGACGTGATGGTGATACCACGCTCCTGCTCCTGCTCCATCCAGTCCATGGTGGCGGCGCCTTCATGGACTTCGCCGATCTTGTAGGACTTGCCGGTATAATAAAGGATACGCTCGGTCGTGGTGGTCTTGCCGGCGTCGATATGCGCCATGATACCGAAATTGCGATAGCGTTCGAGCGGATGGCTGCGGGCCATGATGCTTCTCCGTTGCCGGTGCGCCGGCGGTTGGAATTACGAGTCTTGCGCGTGGCCCCTAAACCAATCCGTCCGCCATGGGTAGAGACCCCGGCGAACGGACCGAATTTTTGAGCGGATAATCAAGAACGGGCATCCGCCGACGCCCGCTCCTTTCGCCTTGCTTACCAGCGATAGTGCGAGAAGGCGCGGTTCGCTTCCGCCATGCGGTGCGTGTCTTCGCGCTTCTTGACCGCGTTGCCGCGATTGTTGGCAGCGTCCAGAAGCTCGCCCGACAAACGGGCGGCCATGGTGGTTTCGCTGCGGTTGCGCGAAGCGGCGATCAGCCAGCGGATGGCCAGCGCCTGCGCGCGCTCGGGACGCACTTCGACCGGCACCTGATAGGTCGCACCGCCGACGCGGCGGCTGCGGACCTCGATACCCGGCTTCACATTGTTGAGGGCGTCATGGAACATCTGGATCGGGTCCTTCTTCGCCCGGGCCTCGACAGTGTCGAGAGCGCCATAGACGATGGACTCGGCGACGGCCTTCTTGCCGTCCTGCATGATGCTGTTCATGAACTTCGAAAGGACGACATCACCGAATTTGGGATCGGGCAGGATGACGCGCTTTTCGGGGCGACGACGACGTGACATGGTTCTGGTCTCCCCTTCTTACTTCGGACGCTTCGCGCCGTATTTGGAACGGCTCTGCTTACGGTCCTTGACGCCCTGGGTATCCAGAACGCCGCGCAGCACATGATAGCGCACACCGGGAAGGTCGCGTACGCGGCCACCGCGGATCAGCACAACGCTGTGCTCCTGAAGGTTGTGGCCTTCACCCGGAATGTAGGTGATGACTTCGCGCTGGTTGACCAGACGCACCTTCGCCACCTTACGGAGAGCCGAGTTCGGCTTCTTCGGGGTCGTCGTGTAGACGCGGGTGCAAACGCCGCGCTTCTGCGGGTTCGCATCCATCGCAGGGACCTTCGACTTGGCCTTCTGCGGTTCGCGGCCCTTGCGGACCAGCTGGTTGATCGTTGGCATGAAGCCCTTCACCTTTTTCAGTTACTTTACCGCGCGCACTCCCGTGTTCCCGCTGAAAGGAAGAGATTCCCCAAACAGCAAAGGCCCCGGTGGGCAAAATACCCCCTGGAGCCGCAAGAGCACCCGGCAATGTTCAGCTCTGTGTCACCCTGCGAACGGCGATGAAAAGACGAGTCCCTGTCACTGCATCCCGCTGGGCTGGCGCGCCTATAGCGATGCCCGCCTTGCGGGTCAAGCAGGCCATGTCCAGCCACCCCGCCGCGTCCGGCGCGAATCGATCCGCGGTCTTTCACCCAACCGGGGGCCGTTTTTTCTTTTCCTGAAGGGAACAGAAACGGCTTTCCCTCGTTTCATCCCGTTCAGCCCTCGACTCGTCACGAGTCCGTAATGACGGATTCGTGCAGACGGGATTCTTTTTGCTAGCGGCCCGGCTACTCAAAAGTAGAGTCGGATGGGATCGCATTTGTCGCAACGAAGCAAGAAGGGGAAACTCTCCTTCCGGGAAAGGCTGGCAGCCTTTTGCCCGGAGCGGGAAATTTTCCTGCGTTCGGGCGGCCGGGTGAAATTCATCCGTATTTCCCGACGCGTCCAGCTTTGCGCTGCCGGAGCGTTGGGCGCCCTGCTGATCGGATGGGCCACGCTTACCATATCCATGATCGCGGGCAGCGCCACCGTCGCGCATGACCGGGCCCTGCTGGCGGAACAGGGCAAGACCGTCGCGAACAAGGCCAGCAAGGTCGAGCATTATCGCAAGTCCGTGGAAGAACTCACGAAGGATCTGGAAGAGCGTCAGGATTTCATGGACGACCTCTACCGGACGCATTTCGGCGGTGAGGACGGATCGCTTTCCGAGCGTGTCATCGGTTCCCCGGATGGGGAAACGAAGAAGGACGCGCATCAGGGCAATAGGGGCGCGAAGATCGGCATGGCGCCGGAAACCGCCCCCCTGATGAAGATCGACGCGCGGCAACGGCGCTTCGCCCTGCTTCTCGCCACGGCGGTGGAACGGCGCGCGGACAAGGCGGCGGCAGCCATCCGCAGCTTCGGCCTCAATCCCGATGCGCTGAGCCGCAGCGCCGCGCGGGCGCAGGGCGGACCCTTCGTGCCATGGCCGGGTGAGCGGGAGGATATGCCGAAAGAACTGGCGCGACTGGCCGCTGCGCTGTCCCGCATGGAATTTCTGGAAAGCAGCCTGATCACGATACCTTCAGGCAAGCCGACGACTGCCCCGATGGAGACAAGCTCGTACGGCTATCGCCGCGATCCGTTCAACGGCCATGCCGCTTTCCATGCGGGCATGGATTTCCCCGGCCGCCATGGCCAGCCCATATTGGCTGCGGCCAAGGGCAAGGTAGTCTATGTCGGCCAGCGCCAAGGCTATGGCAATGTGGTCGAGATCGAGCATGGCAACGGCCTGATGACCCGTTATGCCCATCTGTCCGGCTTTTCGAGCCGCGTGGGACAGGCCGTCGCGCGCGGCGACACGATAGGGCGCATGGGTTCGACAGGACGTTCGACCGGCACTCATCTGCATTTCGAGGTGCGGCTCGACGGCCAGCCCATCAACCCCCGCCGTTTCCTGGAGGCCCGGCAAGATGTTCTCCAAGTCCAGCAAATCGCAAAGGCTCGCTTCGCCGGCATCGGCAACCGGGGCTAGGAACACGCCTTTCTCGCTGATCGGCGGCGATGTCAGCATCACCGGAAACCTCAGCGCATCGGTCGACCTGCATATCGATGGCACGGTCAGGGGCGACATCATTTGCGCCGCGCTCGTGCAGGGGCCGGACAGCCGGATCGTCGGCCATGTCACCGCCAGCAGCGCGCGCCTCGCCGGATTGGTGGATGGATCGATCACGGCGGAGGATTTGACGGTGGAGAGCAGCGCCCGGATCACCGGGGACGTCGCCTACAAGCGGATTTCCATCGAAGCGGGCAGCCGGATCGACGGGCGGCTGACGCACCGGAACGACGAGGAAATCCCAGCCGCCGACCTGAAGCTGATCACCAGCGACAGCGCGGCCTGACGCTCAGTTTACCGGCGGACGGCGGCGATAGCTGAGCGCTTCGGCCACATGTATCCGACCCACGCGGTCGGCTCCCCCAAGGTCGGCGATGGTACGGGCGACGCGCAGAACGCGGGTATAGCCACGCGCGGACAGCTTCATGGCGGCGGCGGCTTGAGCCAGCAGGCCCCGTCCGGCCTCATCCGGCCCCGCCACCTCCTCCAGCCTTTCGCCATCCACTTCCGCATTGGTGCGGGTGGCCGTTCCGGCATAGCGTTCGGTCTGGATCAGGCGCGCGGCGGCGACGCGAGCGGCGACTTCGGCCGACCCTTCGCTGGGGGGAGGCAGGACCAGATCGGCGGCTGTCACCGCCTGCACTTCGACATGCAGGTCGATGCGGTCGAGCAGCGGCCCTGAAACCTTTGCCTGATAATCCGCCGCGCAACGCGGCGCGCGCGAGCAGGCCAGCGCCGGGTCGCCCAGATGCCCGCAGCGGCACGGATTCATCGCCGCGACAAGCTGCACCCGTGCGGGGAAGGTGACATGGGCATTGGCGCGCGCCACCGTGACCTCCCCGGTTTCGAGCGGCTGACGCAGCGAATCGAGCACGGCGCGCTGAAATTCGGGAAGTTCATCGAGGAACAAAATGCCCAGATGCGCCATGCTGACTTCGCCGGGGCGGGCGCGCAGGCCACCGCCGACAAGAGCCGCCATGGAAGCGCTGTGATGAGGCGCCCGGAAAGGACGCGCGCGGCTGATCCTTCCACCCTCCAGCGTTCCCGCGACGCTCGCCACCATGGAGGTCTCCAGCGCCTCGCCGGGCGTCAGTTCCGGAAGGATGCCGGGCAGACAGCTTGCCATCAGCGATTTGCCCGCGCCGGGCGGACCGATCATGAGCAGATTATGGCCGCCAGCCGCCGCTATCTCCAGCGCGCGCTTGGCGGTTTCCTGTCCCTTCACCTGTTTGAGATCGGCGGCGCGGACTGGCGGGTTCACCGCACCGGGTTGCGGCGGGGACAGCGCCGCCGTTCCCTTGAAATGGTTGAGAAGGCTGAGGAGATCGGGGGCGGCGACGACTTCGACCTGCCCCGCCCACGCGGCCTCCGATCCCTGCGCGACGGGGCAGACGAGGCCCATTTCCCGCTCCCCTGCATGGAGCGCGGCCAGCAACACGCCCGGCGTAGGCGCGATCCGGCCATCCAGGCCCAGTTCGCCCACCACCACATAGCCCGCCAGCGTCTCCGCATCGATCACGCCCATCGCGCCGAGCAACGCCAGAGCGATGGGGAGGTCGAAATGCGATCCCTCCTTGGGCAGATCGGCGGGCGAGAGGTTGACGGTGATCCGCTTGGGCGGAAGCGACAGACCGATGGCGGCGATGGCGTTGCGGACGCGCTCGCGACTTTCGGCCACCGCCTTGTCGGGCAGGCCGACGACGATGAAATTGGGCAGGCCCGCGACAAGCTGGCACTGCACTTCGACGCCACGCGCCTCCAGCCCGAGATAGGCCACTGTCGATACCGTGGAAACCAAGAGCCCCCCTGCCCTTTTTCTGATGATGTTCAGCCCTGATCTTCGGGCTGGCCCTTGAACCCCTGCGCGACGACATACCATTCGACGCTGCCTTTGCGGCTGGCCGGAGGCTTGGCATGCTTGACGGTAGTGAAATGCTTCTTGAGCACGGTCAGCAGATCGGCATCCGTGCCGCCCGCGAACACTTTCGCCACGAAGGTGCCGCCCTTGCGGAGATTTTCGACGGCGAACCATGCCGCCGCCTCGACCAGCGCCATGGTGCGCAGATGATCGGTCTGCGGATGTCCCACCGTATTCGCCGCCATGTCGGAAATCACCAGATCCGGCGCTTCGCCCAGCGCCTCACGCAGCAGATCGGGCGCCTTGTCATCCATGAAGTCCATTTCGAACAGGATGACGCCGGGGATCGAATCGGTCGGCAGCAGGTCGATGCCCACGACCTTCGCCTTGGGGCTGAGCTTGCGCACCACCTGCGCCCAGCCGCCGGGCGCCACGCCCAGATCCACAACCGCGCGCGATCCCTTCACGAAGTGGAACTTCTCGTCCAGTTCGATCAACTTGAAGGCGGCGCGGCTGCGCCAACCCTCCGCCTTTGCGCGGCGGACATAGGGATCGTTCAGATGCCGCTCCAGCCAGCGCGTCGACTGGGCCGTGCGTCCCTTCGCCGACTTCACCCGAACCTTGCCTGCGCCCGCGCCCCTCACATCGTGCCTCCCTTGCGTTCCATCAGGCTGCGCAAAATGCCTTCGCGTATGCCCCGGTCCGCAACGCCCAGCCGCTCGGCGGGCCAGATGTCGAGTATCGCTTCCAGGATCGCGCAGCCCGCCACCACCAGATCGGCCCGCTCGGTTCCGATGCAAGGAAGTTCCTGCCTTTCTTCAAGGCTCATCGCGGAAAGACGGGTGGAGATGGCGCGCATGGATTGAGACGGGACGATCAGCCCGTCGATCACATGCCTGTCATAACGCTGTAGATTGAGGTGGAGACTGGCCAGCGTCGTCACCGTTCCGGACGTGCCCAAAAGGCGGATACCGGCCTGATCGCGCGGCAGACGGCCCGCAATCGGAGAGAAAGCGTCCGCCACCCGTTCCCGCATCCGTCCATAAGCGGCCAGGCGACCGGCGGGATCGGCATGGTCGAAAGCCTCGCTTTCCGTGAGGGACACTACGCCCCAGGGCGCGCTGACCCAATCCACGATCTGCGGCGCGCCTTTCGCTTTCGCATCCACCAGCACCAGCTCGGTCGAACCGCCGCCGATGTCGAAGATAAGCGCCGGGCCATTGCCCGGCTCCAGCAGCGCGTGGCAGCCCAGCACCGCCAGCCGCGCTTCCTCCTGCGCGCTGATGATGTCGAGCGCAATGCCGGTTTCGCGATAGACGCGGCGGATGAACTCCTGTCCGTTGGCGGCACGGCGGCAGGCCTCCGTCGCGACCGAGCGGGCCAACGTCACATGGCGGCGGCGGAGCTTTTCGGCGCAGACGGACAAGGCGGCGATGGCGCGGTCGATCGCCGCGTCGCTGATGCGGCCTGTGGCGGCCAGCCCCTCGCCCAGCCGAACGATCCGCGAAAAGGCGTCCACAACGATGAATCCGTCCGACGAGGGCTTGGCGATCAGCAGGCGGCAATTGTTGGTGCCAAGATCGATGGCGGCATAGGCATGGCGATGGGGGGATATATAAGCGGAGGAGCCCCGTTTGGACGGGGGAGGAATGACCGCAGCCTTGCTCCCATTGTCCGGACCACTACGGGCGCGCTTGCCCGAAAAACGGCCGGCCGGGCCGGAACTCTGCGGCGATGGGCGGCTGTGCTGCACCATGGCCGTATCTCACTTCATCAACGCCGGGGCCGGGAGGCTCCGGTACTTGAGGATGAAACTAGGCAGATGCGAACCAAAGCGCAAGGCGCGTGGTCAAAGGGGCAAAAGCACCGCGACGATCCACCGTTCTTCCGCCCGCAGGACGCCCCAGGCGCGGGCGGCGGCGCGGCTATCCATGGCTTCGACGCCGATTCCCTTCGCCTCCAGAGCGCGGACGAAGCTGCGGGGCGGCTGATGCAGGCCCTTGCCGGTCCCAAGCAGGAGAAATTCCGGGAGGGGATCGAGATCGAACAGATCGCCCAAAACCGCCACTGTCAGCGCCTCCACATCCGGCGCGTCGTTCCACGCAAGCGCGCGCACCGGACTGAGCAGCAGACCGCCGGGGAAAACATCGTCCTTCACGCGGAAGCCGCGACCGGAAAAGCCGGTCACGATCGGCCCCTGCCCCGCATCGTCGCGGCGCAGTTCTATCCCGGCGCGCTGGCCGTTCAGGGCTGCGCCCCGTCGTCGCGCGGCCCCACGCGCTCGGCCTGCGCCGCGATGGACTTGCGTTCCTTGCGCTCGCCCGCCTGCGGCGTGAGGCCAAGGGTGATGAGCAGCGAGGAGGACACATAGACCGACGAATAGGTGCCGACGACGATGCCCAGCATCATGGCGGCCGTGAAGCCGCGCAGCACATGCCCGCCGAACAGCAGCAGCGCGCCCAGCGCCAGCATGATCGTGACCGAGGTCATGACCGTGCGGGGCAGGGTTTCGTTGACGGACAGGTCGATCAGCGCCTTCATGTCCATCTTGCGGTATTTCCGCATATTCTCACGGATGCGGTCGTCGATCACCATCTTGTCGTTGATCGAATAGCCCACGATCGTCAGCACCGCGGCGACGATGTTGAGGTCGAATTCCAGCTGCGTGATGGCGAAGAAACCCAGCGTCATCAGCACGTCGTGCACGATCGCGACGAAGGTGG
>JASGDV010000070.1:0-15769 GCA_049841255.1 Sphingobium sp. | reverse complement strand
GCTGGGCGCGCTATCCGCCTGCCCTTCCCGCAGCACTTCGCCGGTCTCATCAGGCGTGCGGATGCCGAAGGGAAGGACGATGAAGGCGCTGATCACCCAGAACAGCGCGTAGATGGCGAAGATCGCATACCAGTTCATAAGCGATCCGTTACGCCCGAATGAGGAGAACGTCCACCACGGGCTTTTTCCCGGTCCAGCGCGTCGCGGTGCGGCGCACGGCCAGACGCACCCGTTCACGCAGGGCATCCTCTTCGCGCGATCCCTTGGCGACTGCTTCGGCGGCTTCGCTGGCGGCTTCCTCAAGGAACGCAGCCTTGTCCTCTTCCACCGGCACGCCCTGGGTCCGCAAGGCAGGCTCACCGATCACCTGCCCCTTCCGGTCCAGCGCAACGGCGACGCTGATCTGGCCGTGCAGCGCGACCTTGCGCCGCTCGACCATGGTCGCGCCATCGGCGGGCAGGATGACATCGCCGTCCAGCACCAGCCGCCCGCTGACTTCATGCCCGATGATTTCCGGCATACCGGGCGCCAGCCGCAAAAGGTCGCCATTGGATTGCACGACGGCATGACGGATGCCGGAAGCCAGTCCCACTCTGGCCTGCTCCGCCATATGCCGCCGTTCGCCATGGACCGGCAGCAATATCTGCGGCCTGATCCAGCGATACATGGCTTCCAGTTCCGGCCGTCCGGGATGGCCCGACACATGGACTTCGGCCTGCCTGTCCGTAACCATCAGCACGCCGCTCGCCGCCAGCGCATTCTGGATACGGCCGATGGCGATTTCATTGCCGGGAATCTGCTTGGAGGAAAAGACGACCATATCGCCCTGATCCAGCTTGATCGGATGGGAATCGAAGGCGATGCGGGCCAGCGCGGCACGCGCTTCGCCCTGCCCGCCCGTGGCGATGATCATCACCTCGTTGCGCGGCAAAGCCATCGCATCGTCCCAGTCGACCGTCGGCGGGAAATCCTTGAGATAGCCCGCATTGCGCGCCGTCGAGATGATCCGGTCCAGCGAACGCCCCGCCACGCACAAACGGCGGCCGGTTGCCTGCGCCACCTCGCCAAGGGTCTGGAGACGCGCGGCATTGGAGGCAAAAGTCGTGACCAGCACCCGCCCCTTCGCGCCGGCGATGGTCTCCATCAACCCTTCGCGCACGTCGCCTTCGGACCCGCTGGCTTCGGCATTGAACACATTGGTGCTGTCGCACACCAGCGCCAGCACGCCTTCATCGCCGATCGCGGTCAGTTCCTCCGGCGTGGAGGGCGCGCCCAGCAGGGGCCGCTCATCCAGCTTCCAGTCGCCCGTATGGAAAATACGGCCATAAGGCGTATCGATCAGCACCGCATTGCCTTCCGGGATCGAATGGGCCAGCGGCACATAGCGGAAACCGAAGGGACCAAGCGCAAAGCTGCCCTCATTGTCGATGACGTTGAGCTTGACTTCGTTCGTCAGCCCTTCCTCCTCCAGCTTCAATCGGATGAGACCCGCCGTGAACGGCGTCGCATAGAGCGGTACGCCCAGATCGGCGGCCAGATAGGGAATGGCGCCGATATGGTCCTCATGCCCATGGGTCAGGACGATGCCCAACAGGTCGTCGCGCCGTTCCTCGATAAAGGAAAGGTCAGGCAATATCAGTTCCACGCCCGGATAGGCCGGGTCGGCGAAGGTGAGACCCAGGTCCACCATCACCCATTTTCCCTGGCAACCGTAAAGATTGACGTTCATGCCGATCTCTCCCGACCCGCCAAGGGCCAGGAAAAGCAGCTCGTCTTTCGGTATCATTATATTCTTAAACTCCGTTCGTGCAGCAGCGCCAGTCCCTGAATGGTAAGGTCCGGCGCGATGGCATCGAAAATATCGCTATTCTCATCGAAGAGGACCGCAAGGCCCCCTGTCGAAATCACTTTGGTCGGGCGGCCGATCTCAGCGCGCATCCGGGTGACCAGCCCTTCCATCATCGCCACATAGCCCCAGAAGACGCCGATATGCATCTGCGCCTCGGTGGTGCGACCGATAACCGAACGGTTCTCCGGTGGAGCGATCGCGATCTTGGGCAGTTTCGCCGCCGCCGCGACCAGCGCATCCAGCGACAGGTTGATGCCCGGTGCGATGATGCCGCCCTTATAAGCCCCGGTATAGTCGATCACGTCGAACGTCGTCGCGGTGCCGAAATCGATGACGATCAGATCGCCTTCATACAAGTGGTGCGCGGCGATGGCGTTTACAACCCGGTCCGCGCCGACCGAAGAAGGTTGCTCCACGTCCAGTTCTATTCCCCATCCCACCGGGGCATGACCCGCCACGAGCGGCGACACGCGGAAATATTTCTCCGCCAGAACCTGAAGATTATGGAGCGCGCGCGGCACGACCGTGGCGATGATGACCGCGTCGACATCGCCGATGGCAAAGCCCTCCAGCATCAGAAGCTGATTAAGCCAGACCGCATATTCGTCCGCCGTCCGCCGGGGATCCGTAGCGATACGCCAGCGCGCGCGGATTTCCCCTTCGTTCAGAAGAGCGAAAACGACGTTGGTATTGCCCGCGTCAATCGCGAGAAGCATGGTCGATCCCCGGATATCAGATGAGAAGGATGTCGCCCGCATGAATGGCACGGCTGTCGCCATTCGCCAAGCGCAGGATCAATGTGCCGTCGCGATCCAACGTGTCGAACCGCCCTTCCAATATGCTGCCGTCGGACTGGTTGACGCGCATTTTCGTGCCTGTGGGATGAGCGTTCAGCAGCCAGTGCGTCCGCACCGGTTCCAGCCCTTGCGCCTTCCAGATCGCCAGCCAGTGGGCGAACAGGACCGCCAGTCTCTCCAGCAACTCCTCCGCTTCGGCTTCTCCTGCTCCCTGCGCGGCCAGGCTGGTGACAGGCCGGTCCAGATCGCGCGGGTGATCCTTCACATTGATGCCGATGCCGACGACCACGGCGCTCCCCAGCCGTTCCAGCAGGATGCCCGCGATTTTCGCGCCATCGACAAGCACGTCATTAGGCCATTTGATCCGGGCCTGCCCCTCGGTCAACGGCGCAATCAACGCATGAACCGCATTGGCGGCCACCAGCGCCAGACTATGAGGCGGAGGATCGATATCCCGAAGCAGAACCAGCGTCGAGCAATAGAGATTGCCCGACGGGCTTTCCCATGACCGGCCCATGCGGCCCCGCCCGCCCGTCTGACGCCCGGCGCGGAGCCATGATCCTTCAGGAGCGCCCTGCTCCACCCATGCCATCATGTCGGCATTGGTGGAGCCGGTCTCCTCGACGAAGCGGATTTCGCTCAGAACAACGACGCCGCGGCGGCCGCGCTGGCCTTGTCCAGCACGGGGTTGAGCAGATAGCCGAGCACGATCACAACCGCGCAGGCCGTCAGGATCACATTCTCGACCGCTCCGCCCCGCGCTTCATAGGCGGCGGCCGGTTCGTCGAAATAGATCGTCTTGATGATCTTCAGATAATAATAGGCGCCGATCACCGAAGCCGCGATGCCGATGGCCGCAAGAGCGGTCAGATGCGCCGCCACCGCCGCATCGAACACCAGGAACTTCGCCCAGAAACCGAAGAGCGGCGGGATGCCGGCCATGGAAAACATGAAGATCGCGAAGGCGGCCGCCAAGCCCTTGCGCGACTGCGACAGGCCCGCAAGGCTGGCGATGCTCTCGACCGGATTGCCTTCCGCGTCCCGCATCTGAAGGATGCAGGCGAAGCTGCCGATGGTCATCAGAACATAGATCGCCATGTAGCTCATCGTCGCGGCGACGCCCGCGGGAGTCCCGGCGGCGAGGCCGATCAGGGCAAAGCCGACATTGTTGATCGACGAATAGGCCATCAGGCGCTTGATATTGGTCTGGCCGATGGCGGCCACCGCGCCGAAGATGATCGAGGCGAGCGAGACGAAGATCACGACCTGCCGCCAGTCGAGGCCCGCCGGACCCAGCGCCTCGATGGCGACGCGGACGGTCAGGGCGACCGCCGCCACCTTGGGCGCGCTGGCGAAGAAAGTGGTGACGGGGGTAGGCGCGCCTTCATAGACGTCGGGCGTCCACATGTGGAACGGCACCGCGCTGATCTTGAAGGCGAGACCCGCCAGCACGAAGACCAGCCCGAACAACTCGCCCTTCGACACGCCATCCGCCAGCGCCAGCGAAATGCCGTCGAAACCTGTCGTGCCGGTGAAGCCATAGAGCAATGCCGTGCCGTAAAGCAGAATACCGCTCGCCAGCGAACCCAGCACGAAATATTTGAGGCCCGCTTCGGACGAACGCTCGTCCTGCCGCATGAAGCTCGCCAGCACATAGGAAGCGAGGCTGTTCATCTCCAGCCCGACATAAAGCGTCAGCATATCGCCTGCCGACACCATCATGCCCATGCCGACAGCGGCAAAGAGGATGAGGACCGGATATTCCGGCCGGATTGCATCGCCCACGGCGAAGAAACGCGGAGCCACCAGGATCGCCGCCGCCGCCGCGCCATAGATCAGCGCCTTGGCAAAGACCGAGAAAGCGTCCGCGCGCACCAGCCCGTCAAAGGCATCCGGCCCATGTTCCAGCGAGCAGCACAACGCCACGCCCGCCACGATCAGCGTGACCACCGAAAGCCAGTTCACCACGCGCGCGATGCCTTCGCGACCGAAAGCGGAAGTCAGCAGCAATGCCAGTCCGCCCGCCGTCAGGATCAATTCCGGCAGGACCGCCAGAAGGGAAGCAGTCTCAATCATCAGTGCGCCTCCCCGTGCGCGGCAGTTTCATGGGCGTCGCCGTGTCCCGCAGGTTTGGGCGCGCCCATTTCGATCTTGGAATCGCCAGCCGGAGCGGCAGAGGCGAGGCGCGCTTCGAGCGCATGAATGGCGGGACGCATGGGTGCCAGAAAACTCTCAGGATAGACGCCCATCCACAGGACCGCCGCCGCGATGGGCGCGAGCAGCCACATCTCCCGCATCGACAGGTCGGGCATGGCGGCGGCATCCGCATTCTTCTGTTCGCCGTAGCAGATGCGGCGATAGAGATAGAGCATATAGGCCGCGCCCAGAATAATGCCCGACGTCCCGACCAGCGCCGCCCAGGTCGAAACCTGATACACGCCCATCAAGGACAGGAACTCGCCTACGAAGTTGCTGGTGCCCGGCAGGCCCACCGAAGCCATGGTGAACAGCAGGAACAGCACCGCATATTTCGGCATATTGATGGCAAGGCCGCCATAACGCGCGATCTCCCGCGTATGCAGGCGGTCGTAGATAACGCCGACGCACAGGAACAGCGCGCCCGACACAAGGCCGTGACCCAGCATCACCATCATCGCGCCTTCCAGACCCGCCTGATTGAAGGCGAACAGGCCCAGCGTCACGATCGCCATATGCGCGACCGAGGAATAGGCGATCAGCTTCTTCATGTCGGACTGCACCAGCGCGACGAGGCTGGTGTAGACCACCGCCACCATCGACAGACCCCAGACCAGCGGCGCAAGCTGCGCCGACGCTTCGGGGAACATGGGCAGCGAGAAGCGGATGAAGCCATAGCCGCCCATCTTCAGCAGCACGCCCGCCAGAATGACGGAACCGGCGGTCGGCGCCTGAACGTGCGCGTCGGGCAACCATGTGTGGACCGGCCACATCGGCATCTTGACGGCGAAGCTCGCGAAGAAGGCCAGCCACAGCCAGATCTGGACATGCGGATCGAAATGATAGGCCATCAGGGCGGGGATTTCGGTCGTCCCGGCTTCATGCACCATCCACATCATCGCGATCAGCATCAGCACGGAGCCGAGCAGCGTGTAGAGGAAGAACTTATAGGACGCATAGATGCGGTCGGCCCCGCCCCAGATGCCGATGATCAGATACATCGGTATGAGGCCCGCTTCGAACATGATGTAAAAGAGGTAGAGATCCTGCGCCGTGAAGACGCCGATCATCAGCACCTCCATGAACAGGAAGGCGGCCATATATTCCCCGACCCGCTTCTCGATCGCCTGCCAGCTCGCGCCGATGCAGACCGGCATCAGGAAGACGGTGAGCGCGATCAGCAGCAGGGCGATGCCGTCGATCCCCAATGCCCAGGCGAAACGGCCGAAAATCGGCAGATATTCCTGAAACTGCCATTGCGGCGCGCTGCCCGACTGGTCGAACTGGGTCCACAGGATAATGCCCAGCACCAGATCGGCCAGCGTCGCCAGCAACGCGATCCAGCGCGCCTGCTGCGCACCCACGAACAGACAGGCGATGGCCCCCGCCATCGGCACTGCCATCATCAGGGAAAGGATGGGGAAGCCGTCCATTATCGTGTCATCGCCCAGGTTGCGGCCGCGGCGAGGCCGATCAGCATCACCAGCGCGTATGTGTAGAGGTAGCCGGATTGAAGCCGACGGGTGACTTTGTTGCCCTGCACGACCAGCGCGGCCAGACCGTTGGGGCCGAAGCGGTCGATGAAGCCGATGTCACCGAACTTCCAGAAGAAGCGGCCGATGGCAAAGGCAGGCTTGACGAACAGGAAGTGATACAGCTCGTCGAAATACCATTTGTTGAGCAGGAACTGATAGAGAACACCGAACTGCGCGACGAAACGCCGCGGCCAGTCGGTGTGCCGGATGTAGCTGAGCCACGCGATCAGCAGGCCGGTCAGCATGACCGCGAACGGCGCGAACTTGACCCAGGTCGGCACTTCATGCGCGGCATGCATCAGATGGCTGTCGAAGAAGAGCGAGCCCTTCCAGAATTCGACACCGCCTTCGGAACCGATGAACTGATCGTGGAACACAAGGCCCGCGAACACCGCGCCAAGCGCCAGCACCACCAGCGGGATCAGCATCACCCATGGACTTTCATGCGGATGATAGCCGCCCATTCCGGTAACCGGAGCATGATGATGATCGTCATGGCCATGGGCGGCGTGGCCTGCATCCTCGTCCGACGGATGATCGTCATGATGGCCATGCGCGTCGTGCAGGGCATGCTGGATATGCTCCGAAGCGGCCCAGCGGGCTTTTCCGAAGAAGGTCAGGAAAACGAGACGCCAGCTATAGAAGCTGGTGAGCAGCGCCGCGAACACACCGACAAGGAATGCGCCGACGCCTGCCCCTCCCGAAGCATAGGCCGCTTCGAGAATGCCGTCCTTCGAATAAAAACCCGCGAACCCGATGCCGGCCAGCGGCAGGCCGACGCCAGTGATGGCGAGCGTGCCCAGCGTCATCGTCCAGAAGGTGACCGGGATCTCCTTCCGCAGCGCGCCATAATAACGCATGTCCTGCTCGTGGTGCATCGCATGGATGACCGAGCCGGCGCCCAGGAACAGCAATGCCTTGAAGAAGGCGTGGGTGAAGAGGTGGAACATCGCCGCGCCATAAGCGCCGACGCCCGCCGCGAAGAACATGTAGCCCAACTGCGAACAGGTCGAATAAGCGATAACTCGCTTGATGTCGTTCTGCACCGTGCCGACCGTCGCCGCGAACAGGCAGGTCGCAGCCCCGATGAAGGTCACAAAGCCCAAAGCGGTCGGGCTGGTTTCGAACATCGGCGACAGGCGGCACACCATGAACACGCCCGCCGTCACCATGGTCGCCGCGTGGATCAGCGCCGAAACCGGGGTCGGACCTTCCATCGCGTCGGGCAACCATGTGTGGAGGCCAAGCTGCGCCGACTTGCCCATCGCGCCGATGAACAGCAGCAGGCAGAGCACGGTCATCGTGTCGAAGCGATGGCCCAGGAAGCCGATGGTCGAACCGGCCATGGACGGCGCGGCGGCGAGGATTTCCGGGATCGATATGGTGTTGAACACCAGATAGGTGCCGAAAATCCCCATCATGAAGCCAAGGTCGCCGACGCGGTTGACCACGAAAGCCTTGATCGCGGCGGCATTGGCGGAAGGCTTGCGGAACCAGAAACCGATGAGAAGATAGGACGCCAGACCGACGCCTTCCCATCCGAAGAACATCTGGAGCAGATTGTTCGCCGTCACCAGCATCAGCATCGCGAAGGTGAACAGCGACAGATAGGCGAAGAAGCGCGGCTGATCCGGCTCTTCGTCCATATAGCCCCAGCTATAGAGATGGACGAGGCTCGACACGCTGGTGACGACCACCAGCATGACCGCCGTCATCGTATCGACGCGCAGCGCCCATTGGGCGTCGAAGCTGCCCGACTGGATCCAGGTAAAGACCGGCGCGACATAAGGTTCGGCGTGGCCGGTCAGGAAGCTGATGAAGATCGGCCAGCTCAACGCGCAGCTTATGAACAGGGCGCCGGTGGTGACGATCTTCGCGGGCAGCTTGCCCAGAGCCTTGTTGCCAAGCCCGGCGATGGCCGCCGCGATGAGCGGAAGAAGGACGATTAGCTGGATCATGATGTCAGGTTCAGCCCTTCATCCGATTGACGTCGTCGACGGCGATGGTGCCCCGACCGCGGAAATAGATGACGAGGATGGCAAGGCCGATGGCCGCCTCACCCGCCGCGACGGTCAGCACGAACATGCTGAACACCTGCCCCACCAGATCGCCCAGGAAGGCGCTGAAGGCGACGAGGTTGATGTTGACGCTGAGGAGGATCAACTCGATCGCCATCAGGATGATGATGACGTTCTTGCGGTTGATGAAGATGCCGAGCACGCCCATCACGAACAGGATCGCGCTGACCACCATATAATGCTGAAGGCCGATCACAGCTCCACCCCCTGCCCCACGGGCTGATTGACGTTGCGGATCGCCTCTTCCGGGCGGCGCCGGTTCTGGCGGGCGATGTTCTGGCCGCGCACGCCGCCACGGGCGCGATGGGTCAGCACGATGGCCCCGATCATCGCGACCAGCAGGATGATGCCCGCCGCCTCGAACAGGAAGATGTAGCGCGTGTAGAGCAGCCCGCCGATCGCCTGGATGTTGCTGAGTTCCGGGTTCACCGGAGCCGCGCGCTGGGCCAGTTCGATGGGTCCCGCGCTCCAGATGCCGATGCCCAGCACGATCTCCGCCAGCAGCACCAGCGCGATCAACATGCCGAAGGGCAGGTAATCGACGAAACCGGCCCGCAATTCCGCGAAGTCGATGTCGAGCATCATGACCACGAACAGGAACAGCACGGCGACCGCGCCCACATAGACGATGACGAGCAGCATCGCGATGAACTCGGCGCCCAGCAGGACCATCAGGCCCGCCGCGTTGAAGAACGCCAGGATCAGCCACAGCACCGAATGAACCGGATTGCGCGACAGGATCGTCAGCGCGCCGCTGCACACCACGATCGCGGCGAACAGGTAAAAGGCGAAGACGTGAATCACAGGACCATTATCCCCTTCGGCGGCTGCGGCTTAACGGTAAGGCGCGTCGGCGGCAAGGTTCGCGGCAATGGCCCGCTCCCACTTGTCCCCGTTTTCAAGGAGCTTGGCCTTGTCATAGATCAGCTCCTCGCGCGTTTCCGTTGCGAATTCGAAATTGGGTCCTTCGACCACGGCGTCCACCGGGCAGGCTTCCTGACAGAAGCCGCAATAGATGCACTTGGTCATGTCGATGTCGTAGCGCGTCGTGCGGCGGCTGCCGTCCTCGCGCGGCTGCGCTTCGATGGTGATCGCCTGCGCGGGGCAGATCGCCTCGCACAGCTTGCACGCGATGCAGCGCTCTTCCCCATTGGGATAGCGGCGCAGGGCATGCTCCCCCCGGAACCGCGGCGAAATCGGGTTCTTCTCATAGGGATAGTTGATCGTCGCCTTGGGCTTGAAGAAATATTTCAAGGTCAGCCAATGCGCCTTCACGAACTCCCAGAGAGTGAAGGATTTGACGTAATAGCCGAGGCTCATTGTGCGCCTCCATAGCGCGTCAGCATGAGGAAGCCCGAAACCAGGAAGACGAACAGCAGCGAGACCGGCAGGAAAATCTTCCAGCCCAGTCGCATCAGCTGGTCGTAACGGTAGCGGGGCACCGTCGCCTTCACCCAGGAGAAGACGAAGAAGAAGAACAGGATCTTGGCGAACAGCCAGATAATGCCCGGCACATAGTAGAGCGGCGCCCAATCCAGCGGCGGCAGATAGCCGCCCCAGAACAGGATGGCGTTCAATGCGCACATCAGGATGACGTTCGCATATTCGCCCAGCCAGTAGAGCGCGAAGGCCATGGACGAATATTCGGTCTGATAGCCCGCGACCAGTTCGGATTCCGCTTCGGTGAGGTCGAAGGGCGCGCGCGCCGTTTCCGCCATGGCCGAGATCAGGAACATGATCGCCATCGGGAAAAGCAGCGGATTGAAGCCGTTGCCATTCAGGAAGCCATAATAGCCCCGCTGGCTTTCGACGATGGTCGAGATGTTGAAGCTGCCCGCCCACAGCACGACCGTCACCAGAATGAAGCCGATGGAGACTTCATAGGAGATCATCTGCGCGCTGGCGCGGATCGCGGAATAGAAGGGATATTTGGAGTTGGACGACCAGCCCGCCAGCACCACGCCATAGACGCCGAGCGACGACACGGCGAGGATGTAGAGCAGCCCGACATTGATGTCGGCCAGCACCACGCCCCACTGGAACGGGATCACCGCCCAGGCGATCAGCGCCACGGTGAAGGTGATGATCGGTGCGATCAGAAACAGCGCGCGGTTGGCGGCCGAAGGGATGATCGTTTCCTGAAGGAAAACCTTGGCCCCGTCCGCGAAAGACTGGAGCAGGCCAAAGGGACCGACCACGTTCGGACCGCGCCGCAGCGCCATCGCCGCCCAGATCTTGCGGTCGGCATAGATGATCATCGCCACCGCCAGCATCAGCGGCAGGGCGATCAGCAATATGCCGATGACCGTCGAAAGCAGCCAAGCGCCTTCGAAGGGCAGGCCCAGATTTTGGAAGAAAGCGGTCACTGAGCCAGCCCCTTAACCGTCATTCCAGCGAAAGCTGGAATCCAACTTTTCCCAGCATCGCGGGAAAAAAAAGAGATCCCAGCCTTCGCTGGGATGACGAACGAAAATATCCCCATCATTCCGCCGCCTCCGCGAAGCTCTCACCATGGATCAGTTCCGCCGAGCATTGCTGCATCGTCGGGCTGGCGCGGCAGATGGCGTTGGTCAGGTAGAAATCCTTGATCGGCGAACCGAACTCGCCGCTGGCCCCGGTCGGCAGCTTGGGCATGGACCAGCCATAATCGGCGAGGCCCAACTGACCCAGCGCCGGGACAGCCTTCTCCATCTCCGCGCGCAAAGCGTCGAAGCTGTCGAAGGGCAGCGTCGCGCCCATTACTTCGGACAGCGCGCGCAGGATCGACCAGTCCTCGCGGGCGTCGCCCGGCGCGAACACGGCCTTTTCGCCGCGCTGCACCCGGCCTTCCAGATTGACATAGGTGCCCGCCTTCTCGGCATAGCTCGCGCCCGGCAGGATCACGTCCGCCGCATGCGCGCCTTTATCGCCATGGTGACCGATATAGACCTTGAAGCTGTCCTCAAACGCCGAATAATCGACCTCGTCCGCGCCCAGCGAGAAGAGCAGCCTGGGCTTGGCGGCCGCGATCGCCTTGATCCCGCCGTCCACCGCATAGCCGAGCATCAGCCCGCCCATGCGCGCCGCCGCGAAGTGCAGGACGTTATAGCCGTTCCAGCCTTCCTTCACGAGGCCCAGCGTCTCGACCAGCGCCAGCGTATCGCCATGCGCGCCGTCCTTGGCCAGCACGCCGCCGCCCACGATCATCGCGGGCCGCTCTGCCTTGCCGAACGCCTCGACCACCGTTTCCGGCAATTTGCCCAGCAACGAAGCATCATTGCCCAGCCATTCGACCTTGTAGGTGAGATCGACTTCCGGGCCGATGCCGAAAACCTTCGCGCCCTTCTTGATCGCCTTGCGGATGCGGGTGTTCACCAGCGGCGCTTCCCAGCGCAGATTGGTGCCGACCAGCAGGATGACATCGGCCGTCTCGATCCCGGCGAGTGTCGTATTGAAGTTCACAGCCGACAGGCTCGACACGTCATAGGCAAGGCCGGTCTGACGCCCTTCGAGCATCGTGCCGCCCAGCTTCTCCACCAGCGCCTTGCCCGCGAACATCGTCTCGCAATCGAGCAGATCGCCCGCGACCGCCGCCACGCTGCCGCCATGCGGAACGGCCGCGATGGCCGCGAAAGCCTCGTTCCAGGTCGCTGGAACCAGCTTGCCGTCCCTGCGGACATAGGGCCTGTCGAGCCGCTTGCGGACCAGACCGTCGACATTGTGTCGGGTCTTGTCGCTCGCCCATTCCTCGTTCACATCGTCATTGATGCGCGGCACGGCGCGCAGCACCTGACGGCCCCGGCTGTCGAGGCGGATATTGGTGCCGACCGCGTCCATCACGTCGATGGCATGGGTTTTCTTCAGTTCCCACGGCCGCGCCTCGAACGCATAGGGCTTGGCCGTCAGCGCGCCAACCGGGCACAGATCCACCACATTGCCCGAAAGCTCGCTCTTGGCGGCATGTTCGAGATAGGTGGTGATCTGCATGTTCTCGCCGCGATAGATGGCGCCGATTTCCGGCACGCCCGCGACTTCCTCGGCAAAGCGCACGCAGCGGGTACACTGGATGCAGCGGGTCATGACCGTCTTGACGATCGGACCCATATATTTCTCGGTGACGGCGCGCTTATTCTCTTCGAAGCGGCTCTTGCCCCGGCCATAGGCGACGGACTGGTCCTGAAGGTCGCATTCGCCGCCCTGATCGCAGATCGGGCAGTCGAGCGGGTGGTTGATGAGCAGGAACTCCATCACCCCTTCGCGCGCCTTCTTCACCATCTCGCTGTCGGTGCGGATTTCCTGTCCGTCCGCCGCCGGCAGCGCGCAGCTTGCCTGCGGCTTGGGCGGTCCGGGCTTCACCTCAACCAGACACATGCGGCAATTGCCCGCGATGGAAAGGCGCTCATGATAGCAGAAACGGGGGATTTCCTTCCCCGCCAGTTCGCAAGCCTGCAGGACCGTCGCGCCCGCCGGGACTTCGAGTTCTACGCCGTCTACTTTGACCTTCGGCATGGTTACTCCGCTGCCTCCATGACGGGGGCGCTACCCTTGTTCTCGTTGATCCGGCGCTCGATTTCCGGGCGGAAATGCCGGATCAGACCCTGGATCGGCCAGGCCGCCGCGTCGCCCAGCGCGCAGATGGTGTGGCCTTCGACCTGCTTCGTCACCTGCTGGAGCATGTCGATTTCCTCGATCTCCGCATCGCCGGTGCGAAGCCGCTCCATCACGCGCCACATCCAGCCGGTGCCTTCGCGGCAGGGCGTGCACTGGCCGCAGCTTTCATGCTTGTAGAAGTAGCTGAGGCGCGAAATCGCGCGCACGATGTCGGTCGACTTGTCCATGACGATGACCGCCGCCGTGCCAAGGCCGGAGCCAAGGCCGCGCAGCCCGTCGAAATCCATCGGCGCGTCCATGATCTCCTTCGCCGGAACCAGCGGGACCGAGGAGCCGCCGGGGATCACCGCGAGCAGATTGTCCCAGCCGCCCCGGATGCCGCCGCAATGCCGGTCGATCAGCTCCTTGAAGCTGATGCCCATCGATTCCTCGACGACGCAGGGCTTGTTCACATGGCCGCTGATCTGGAAGAGCTTCGTGCCCTTGTTGTTCTCCCGCCCGAAGCTGGAGAACCATTCCGCGCCGCGCCGCAGGATCGTCGGCGACACCGCGATGCTTTCGACATTGTTCACCGTGGTCGGGCAGCCATAGAGACCCGCACCCGCCGGGAAAGGCGGCTTGAGGCGCGGCTGGCCCTTCTTGCCTTCCAGGCTTTCGATCTGCGCGGTTTCCTCGCCGCAGATATATGCGCCCGCGCCGCGATGGACGAAGACGTCGAAATCATAGCCCGAACCGCAGGCGTTCTTGCCAAGGAAGCCCTTTTCATAGGCCTGCTCGACCGCGGCGAAGAGCACCTTCGCCTCATAGATGAACTCGCCGCGGATGTAGATGTAGGCGGCCCGCGCCCGCATCGCGAAACCGGCGACCAGCGCGCCCTCGATCAGCTTGTGCGGATCGTGGCGGATGATCTCGCGGTCCTTGCAGGAGCCGGGTTCGGATTCGTCGGCGTTGATGACGAGGAAGCTCGGACGGCCATCCTTGCTTTCCTTGGGCATGAAGCTCCACTTCATGCCGGTCGGGAAGCCCGCGCCGCCACGCCCGCGCAGACCGGACGCCTTGATCCGCTCGATGATCTCGTCCTGGCCGATTTCCAGCAGCGCCTTGGTATTGTCCCAATCGCCGCGCTTCATCGCCGCGTCGATGCCCCAGTCCTGGAAGCCATAGACGTTGGTGAAGATGCGATCCTTGTCGCTGAGAGGTGCGATCACGTCGCTCATGCCCGCGCTCCCTCATTCCATTGGCCGCGATAGTCGTGATTTTCGGTGACCATTTCCTTGAGCGTGGTCGGCCCGCCTTCCGGCGCGCTGGTCTGACGCTCGATCTGCGGCCCGATCTTCGGCTGCTTGCCAGCGGCGAGATCGTCGAGGATCGCGCCCATGCTGTCATAGGTCAGGTCTTCGAAATTATCGTCGTTGATCTGCACCATCGGCGCGTTGGCGCAGGCGCCGAGGCATTCGACTTCGGTCAGCGTGAACAGCCCGTCCGGCGTCGTGCCGCCCTTCACCAGCCCCTTGTTCTTGCAGGCCGCCAGCACATCGTCGGAGCCGCGCAGCATGCAGGGCGTCGTGCCGCAGACCTGCACATGATAGCGGCCCACCGGCGCAAGGTTGTACATGGTGTAGAAGGTCGCGACCTCGTAAACCCGCATATAGGGCATATCGAGCTGGTCGGCGATATATTCCATCACCGGCACCGGCAGCCAGCCCTGGGTCTGCGTCTCCGCGCCCACCTGACGCTGGGCAAGGTCGAGCAGCGGCATCACCGCCGACTGCTGACGGCCGGCGGGATAGCGGGCGATGACCTTCTTCGCCTGTTCGGCATTTTCCGCCGTCCACGCAAAAGCGCCCCAGCGCGCGCGGGTTTCGGCTTCGTCCGGGATATGAACTGCGTCAGCCATTAGCGGTCACATTCTCCAAACACGATGTCCATCGCGCCGAGCACGGCGGTGGTGTCGGCCAGCATGTGGCCCTTCATCATGAAATCCATCGCTTGCAGGTGCGAAAAGGCGGTCGGGCGGATCTTGCAGCGGTAAGGCTTGTTGGTGCCGTCCGCGACCAGATAGACGCCGAACTCACCCTTGGGGCTTTCGGTCGCCACGTAAACCTCGCCCGCCGGAACGTGGAAGCCTTCGGTATAGAGTTTGAAGTGATGGATCAGCGCTTCCATCGACTGCTTCATCTCGCCGCGCTTGGGCGGGGAGACCTTGCGGTCGAAACTGGCGATCGGGCCATCGGGCATTTCATTGAGGCACTGGCGCATGATGCGCGCGGACTGGCGGACTTCCTCGACGCGGACCATGAAGCGGTCGTAGCAATCGAAATTGGTGCCCACCGGCACGTCGAACTCCATCCGGTCGTAGACATCATAGGGCTGCGACTTGCGGATGTCCCACGGGATGCCGGAACCACGGATCATCGGGCCGGAAAAGCCCCATTTCAGCGCCTCCTCCTTACTGACCACGGCGATGTCGACATTGCGCTGCTTGAAGATGCGATTGTCCGCGACAAGGCTGATCGCGTCCTCGAACAGGCGCGGCAGGCGCGTGTCGAGCCAATCGCCAATGTCCGTGAGCAGCTTCAGGGGCACATCCTGATGCACGCCGCCCGGGCGGAAATAGGCGCTGTGCATCCGCGCGCCTGAAGCCCGCTCGAAGAAATTGAGGCAGTCCTCGCGGATTTCGAACAGCCACAGGTTCGGCGTCATCGCGCCCACGTCCATGACATG
>JASGDV010000069.1:0-3628 GCA_049841255.1 Sphingobium sp. | reverse complement strand
GCCTTCGCAGGAACACGGCGTACTTCGATTTGGAGGTTTTCAGACGCTCCTCTCCGTCATCCCAGCGAAAGCTGGGATCTCTTTTGATGCCTGACTGTGCCACAAGAAGAGAGATCCCAGCTTTCGCTGGGATGACGAAGGTTGGATGTCCACTTCTGGCCGAAACACGCCGTGGCCTGAGAAACAGGATTTGGGGCCGTCAGGCCAGCCTCACCCCAGTTTCACCATCGTGCGGCCGATATTGGCGCCGGTGAAGAGGCCCCAGAAGGCGTCGAGGGCCTTGTCGATGCCTTCATAGATGGTTTCCGCCTGCGCCATCTGGCCCGCATCATGCCATGCGCCCATGTCGGCCAGCATCTGCGGCTCCAGGTCCATATGGTCGAGGGCGATATAGCCTTCCATGCGGATGCGCTTGGTCATCAGCATGGTGAGGTTGCGGGGCACGATGGGCGCTTCGGTCAGATTATATTGCGAGATCATGCCGCAGATGGCGAAGCGCGCGAAATTATTGGCGAGCGACAGCGCCGCCTGAAGATGATCGCCCCCCACATTTTCGAAATAGACGTCGATCCCTTCCGCGCCGATGGCCTTCACCTCGCGGGCGAGCGCCTTGGTGAGGCTGGGTTCGGCCTTATAGTCGATGGCGCCGTCGACCTTCAGCACGTCGCGCAGGAAAGCGACCTTTTCCGGGCCGCCCGCCGATCCGATGACCTTATGCCCTTTGTTCCGGGCGATCTGGCAGGCGATGGAGCCGACCGCGCCCGATGCGGCGGAGACGAACACCACGTCGCCGGGCTTGAGCGCGGCGATCCGCAGCAGGCCCGCATAGGCGGTGAGGCCGGGCATCCCGGCATAACAGAGATAGGCCTGCGGCGGCAAAGCCCGGTCGCGCTGTTGCAGGGCGGAGGCAGGGGCATTGAAGGCTTCGCGCCAGCCGAGGCGGGAAAAGACGAGATCGCCCGGAGCGAAGCCGGGGTCGTTGGAGGCGGTCACTTCGCCAATGGCGGGCCCCTCCATGGGGGCGTCGAGGGCGAAGGGAGGGACGTAGCTCTTGGCGTCGTTCATGCGGCCGCGCATGGCCGGGTCCACCGCCATCCAGAGGTTGCGGACCTGAACCTCGCCCGCCGCCGGGGGAGGGAGGTCGCGGGTGACGGTTGCGAAGTCTTCCGGCACCGTGTCGCCGACGGGGCGTCGTTTCAGATGGATTTCGCGCGATTGCATGGCGAGGGTTCCTTGCTGTTGTGGGGGGGAGGGGTGTTTTCGGGGCTTCCGTTCGTCCTGAGTAGCCATTGAGCCTGTCGAAGTGGCGTATCGAAGGATAGGCACACGCCAGACCCTTCGATACGGAGCTTCGACTTGGCCTTAGGCCAAGTTTATCCTGAGCGACTGCTGCAAGCAGTCAGTCGAAGGGCTCAGCCCCTACTCAGGGCGAACGGAGGAGGTGGTTCCAGACATGTCCTCTCTTGGCCGTAACCGCTGTTCCCCCTCATCCAACTTCTCCCACGAGGGGAGAAGGAGAGACGTTCAATATCCGCGCAGGCGGGCCCAGCGTTCGCGGTGCCATGCGGTGCTGCCGTAGCATTGCTCCGCGACGCGCGCGCGCTTGAGGTAGAGGCCTGCATCATGTTCGTGCGTCATGCCGATGCCGCCGTGAAGCTGCACCATCTGGGACGATATGAAATGAAGCGTTTCGCCCGCCGTCGCCTTGGCGAGAGAGGAGAGGGCGGGAATGTCCGCGTCGCCTTCGTCGATGGCGATGAGGGCCGCTTCGACCGCCGAGCGGGTCAGTTGCAGTTCCCCGAACATCTGCGCGGCGCGATGTTGCAGCGCCTGAAAGGAGCCGATGATGGCGTCGAACTGGACGCGGGTCTTGAGATAATCCAGCGTGGTTTCGAACGCCTGCGTCGCGCTGCCCAGCATTTCGGCGGCCAGCCCCGCATTGGCGCGGTCCAATATAGCGTCGAGCAGGTCCGCGCCTTTGCCGACCTCTCCCAGAACGGCGTCCGCGCCGACGGCCATGTCCGAAAGGGTGAAGATGGCGGGGCGGCGGGCGTCGATCTGGTCCATCGCCTGACGGGAGAGGCCATCGGAGCCCGTTTCGATGAGGAAGAGCGTCAACCCTTCGCGCTCGCCGGGCGCGCCGGACGTGCGGGCGGAGAGGATCGCGAAATCGGCGATCATGCCGTCCTGCACCGCGCGTTTCGTGCCGTCGAGGGTCCAGCCGCTTTCCGAAGCCGTCGCGGTCAGGGCCGTTTTTTCCGGGGCGTGATGCGGGCCTTCGTCGATGGCGAGCGTGCCGATGGCCGATCCGTCCGCGACGGCGGGGAGCCAGCGGGCCTTCTGGTCGGAGGAGCCGCCGAGCCGAAGGGCCGTCGCCGCGACGAGCGCCGAACTCAAAAGGGGAGAGGCGGCAAGGGTGCGCCCCAGCTCCTCCAGTACCAGTCCCATGCCGAGATAGCCGAAATCCGACCCGCCATATTGTTCGGGCACAAGGATACCAGCCCAGCCCATCTCCGCCATTTCCGTCCATGCGGCAGGGTCATGGCCCAATGAATCGGGCTTGCCGCCGCCGCCATGATCGTAAAGGGCGCGCAGGGCGGTGACGGGCATCCGGTCGCGCGCCCATCCGGCCGCCATGTCCTTCAGCATCGCCTGTTCGTCGTTCAGCACCGCCACGGGGCGTCCTCCTCCATATCGTCCATCCCCATCAGGCCGGAAGGCCAAGGGTCCGCTTGGCGGTAATGTTGTTCTGCACTTCGTAGCTGCCGCCGTAGATCGAGAAAGCCTTGCTGTGCAGCCATGCGCGGGTGGCTTCCAGTTCGTCCTCCGCATAACCGGCCCCGGCCCAGCCAAGGCCGTTGGAGCCAAGCAGTTCGACCAGAAGTTCCGACCGCTGCTGGATGATTTCCGACCAGAGATTCTTGAGGGCGGAAATGGCGGTGTCCGCGCCGCTCTTCGATTCCTGACCGAAGCGCCGCACGGTCGCCATATAGGCTTCGTGCCGCATCGCGTTGCGGATCATGCGCGCGCGCAGATCGGGATTGTCGATCCGCCCCAGCGCGTCCGTGCCGACATGGCGATGGGCGAGCGGGGCGAGGGAGGTGATCTCCGCCTTCACTTCCGACAGACTGTTGCGTTCGAACTGGAGCAGCCGTTTCGCGATGGTCCAGCCCTGATTGACTTCCCCGACCAGATTGCCCTTGGGCACCTTCACATCGTTGAAGAAGACCTCGCAGAAATGGGTCGATCCGCTGATGAGGACGATGGGGCGGGCTTCGACGCCCGGCGATTTCATGTCGATCAGCAGGAAGCTGATGCCGCCCTGCTTGCGACTGGTGTCGGTGCGGACAAGGGCGAAGCACCAGTCGGCCTGATCCGCGCCGGAAGTCCAGATCTTCTGTCCGTCGACCAGCCAGTGGTCGCCCATGTCGACACAGCGGGTCTGGAGCGAGGCAAGGTCCGATCCCGCGCCGGGTTCCGAAAAGCCCTGGCACCAGCGCTGTTCATGCCCGGCGATGGGGGGCAGATGCTCCAGCTTCTGTTCCTCATTGCCATATTCCAGCAGGGTGGGGCCAAGCATCATCGTGCCGAAGCTGCGGATCGGGTTGAAGGCGCCGATGGCCGTCAT
>JASGDV010000068.1:0-26812 GCA_049841255.1 Sphingobium sp. | reverse complement strand
TGCCGTTCCTCGACCAGCCGGGGGTGGTCCGCGAACTTCCGCAGCGGCACGCCCAGCCATCCCTTCATCAGACGGTTGATTGTCTTCTCATAGCCCTCGACGGTGCGCGGGCGCGAGCCCTTCCGGGGAAGCTCGAAGTCCCGCATATGCTCCCATGCCTCGCCCAGCGTCCATTCCTTGCGCCGGGCCTCGAACCTGCCGGCGACCTGCAACGCGCCCATCTCGGCCTTCGCCTTGGCGCGGGCCTGCTTCACCGACAGGTCGGGGAACCTGCCCAGCGTGACGCGCTTCGTGCGGCGACGCCCCAGCTCATCCTTCACGTCGCACTGCGCGGCATAGGTCTTCGCGCGCTTGCCCACGATCAGGAAGAAGCCGGGCAGATCGTCCCGCACGGCTATTGGCCGCTCGCGGCGAACGGCAGCTTCTCGACCATCCGGTCAGACAATTCAGGCATTTAAGACGGCTCCTAAGACGGTTGCGAAGGAACCAGGGTCAGCGTGGCCAGCCCCGGCCACACCTCGTATTCCCAATCAAACCCTTGAAAGGCAATCACTTTCGTGGACAGGCGTGGTCCAACGAATGTTCACTATTCGTTCTTTTAATCAGTAGGTCGCTGGTTCGAACCCAGCAGGGCTCACCACATTTTTCAGTGACTTACGGGTGATTGAGACGGTGCGAAACACCCCAAAAGCCTGCTGGGGCACCAATGGGGCATCAGAGTCATGCAGACCGATTCACGCCGTTTTCCCCTTGCCGTTTTGGCTAAGTTCCAGTTGGCGAATAACACCGCTGACCGCTAAGACGGTCCCCAAAGTTTAGGCGCGGGGAATGTCGAATGCAGATCAGTGAAATCATTCAACGGGGAATCGAGGCAAAGCTGATTTCGATTGATAGCGAATTTAAGAACGTCGCATATCGTGCGCAAAATAAGAAGTATCGATTGAGCGATCCTGAAGAGATCGTTCGCGCGGGCGCCTATGTTTCGCTTGTTCTCGATTATGGATATCCCGCTGAACAGCTTGATGTTGAATTTCCCGTTCCCCATCGTGTTCCTAGCCTAACCGCAGACATTGTTGTCTTCAAGGACGAGGCGAGAAAATCGCCCTTCATCGTAGTTGAAACTAAACGTGAGGAAGCCAGCAAGGGCGAACTTGACCAAGCTGTCGAGCAAGGCTTTGGCTACGCAAACTCGCTGAGTGCCGAATTCCTGTGGATGACCTCTGGCATCCGCAACGACTATTTTCAGGTCGCCGGATTTGGCGGCATGGAACGGGTTGAGAACCGGCAGCCAGATATTCCGCGTTTCGGTAAGACGGAGTCAGCCGCCTATAAATACACCAAAGGTGGCATTGACGGCTTCGAGCTTGAGATTGTTCAAGAAAACGAGCTTACCCGCAAATTCAAGCAGGCCCATGATGCCTTGTGGGCGGGCGGCAAGCGTAATCCTGCCGAAGGTGCGCCGTTCAGCCGATGCAATGGCAGACGAAGGCTACTTCAAGAAGAGCAGCACGCAGCACTGGAAGCATTGGCACGACTTCGCCGAGAACAACCTTTACGGGATCGAGATTTCCGAAGGCATCGCCCGCACCGCAAAGATGAATATGATCATCCACGATGACGGTCAGGCGCGATCGCGGCCTGCTTCCAGGCTGCGGCATCGCGCTCGCGCTGGGTGCGCTCACCTTTGTGAGCATGTCTAACGGCGGGAGGCAGGAGGAAAAGGTTTCGCCGCAGAAAGTGGCCGAAGTCCCTCTGGCTTTGCCCGCACAGGCGCTCACCGGGATTCCGGCAGAACCCGCGCCCGATCAAGCTCCGTCACCCGCGCCGGCGCCGCTTGCCATGCTGGATACACCATCCGCTATCCAACCGGGGGCCCAGCTCGGGACGTCGCCGGTGATGGTCTACGATATGTCGGCCCAGGATCAAGTCGACGTCCATGCTCCCCCCGCGCGAGCGGCGGGGGCTGCGCCCGGCACGCCGGTGGCGACCGCCGGGCTCAGCGAGACCGAGGCCTTTGGGTCGCGCCTCGGCGGTGTTGGTGTGGAAACGGCAAGCGCCACGCGACTTGCCGATCCCACCAACACCGTTACCCAGGGGACGCTGATCCCCGCGATCCTCGAAACCGCCATCGACAGCGACCTGCCCGGCTATGTCCGTGCGGTAGTGAGCGAGGATGTCCGTTCGTTCGACGGCCAGCGCATCCTCGTGCCCCGGTCCTCGCGCCTTATCGGCCAGTATAAGAGCGGTCTCGCCGCCGGGCAGACACGCGCCTATGTCATGTGGACCCGGCTGATCCGCCCCGACGGCGTGTCGGTGGCGCTCGCCTCGCCCGCGATCGAATATTCCGGACGCTCGGGACTTTTGGGCGAGGTCAACAGCCATTTCTTCAAGCGGTTCGGCGCGGCGGCGCTCCTGTCGGTTATCGGCGGACTCGGTGCGATCGCCAGCAGCGGCGCGTCGCTGGTCATCACCGGCGCTGGCAACAGCGCCGCATCCGCGGCAGTTCAGCGCGATGGACAGATCCCGCCAAGCATCCGGGTCGCGCAGGGCCAGCCCATCCGCGTATTCACCGCACGCGACCTCGATTTCTCAGGCGTAGGCCAATGAGCGTCGCCCTGGTCGAAACTGGCGCCCCTGAACCCGAAATCGGCGAGGACATCTATCTCTCAGCCTATCTAGAACCTTTCCGACCGTTTCTCGAACGGCACGAGATCGTCGGGATAGACGACCGGCTCCTGAAGCGGCTTGCCGAGCAGGTCGCGCGCGTGACCTGTCAGGGCATCAGCAGAGAACAGCCGCTGCTGGCCGCGACGCTGCCGGATGGCGCGCGCGTCCAGTTCGTCGCGCCGCCCGCGACCCGGCGGCATTGGGCGCTCTCGATCCGGCGTCATCGCCTCCGCGACGTGCCGCTTGCCGATTGGCGGCCCAAGGACGACATGCCCCGCGACGCGCCCGGACGCGTCCCAACGGATCGTATGGACGATCCGCTGGGGTGGCTCATCGAACAGGTCCGCAGCCACCGCACGATCCTGATCGCGGGCGGCACGTCGAGCGGCAAGACCACCTTCCTCAACGCGCTCCTGCGCGAGGTGACAGAGACCGAGCGCATCATCCTCGTCGAGGACACGCCGGAAATTCGCGTCGCGATGCCCAATGCGCTCGGGCTTGTCGCGGTGCGCGGCGAGATGGGCGAAGCGCGCATCACCACCGACGACCTGCTCCAGGCAAGTCTGAGGCTTCGTCCCGACCGGATCGTGCTCGGCGAACTGCGCGGCAAGGAGGCGATCACCTTCCTGCGCGCAATCAATACGGGCCACACCGGCTCCTTCTCCACCATCCATGCCAATAGCTGCGCCGGCGCTCTCGATCAGCTCGCCCTGATGGCGTTGCAAGCCGGTATCGGCCTTTCGCGTCAGGATATTCTTAGCTATGCTCGATCAGTCATCGACGTGGTCGTCCAGCTTGGACGCAGAAACGGTGCGCGCAGCATCGTCGATATTCGGGAAAGTCGAGAACTGGCTGACCGCTCCATGGAATGAGGAATCGATTTTATTGCCTCGCCATGGCAAATATCCCGACATGCCTGTCCCCTCCTCCCGACGGCAGTTGGCGCTTCCGCTCGGGTTGCAACTGCTGGGCCTCATCATCGGCGCGCTGATCGTTGCGCAGATCGTGACGCTCGCGCTCACCATCCTGATCCCGCCCGCGCCCGTCCAGCGCTGGGATCTCGATGCAGTGGCGGCCAGCCTGCTGGGAAAGGGCGATGACGACATGCTTGAACGCCGCCGCATGACGGGACCGCCCGATATCAGCCAGCCAGGCTGGCTGGTCTCGGAAAGTTCGCGGGAAGCCCTGGCTAAACGCGTGAACCGGCCAACGAGCGACGTCGTGCTCGCCTTCTATACGCAACTGCCGGTGGGCGGCGCCACCGTGCCGGTGAACCAGCCTTCCACGCGGTTGAGCGCCATGTCCGGCAATTCCCGCACAACTGGCTCTGCCATCTGGGAGAGTCTTGTCGGCGTCGCCCATGCCCAGGCAGGCCCCGGCGGCCCACCGCCGGGCGGCATGCCGGGTGGCGGTTTTCCCGGTGGAGGGTTTCCGGGTGGAAGGCTGCCCGGCGGCGGCCCTCCCGGTGGTGGTCCTCCCGGTGGCGGCGCGCCCGCCGGATTGCCGGGAGGTGGAACAGTTGGCGGCGGACCGCCCGGCAGCCCCGTTGGAAATGCACCCGCTGCCAGCCATCAGGGAACGGCAGCGCCTGGCGCAGCCTCGCCCGCCCAAGTGCCTGGAGGTAACGCACCGTCCGCAGCGGGCCAGTTCCCGATGTCCGCCGGCCCGGTCCCCGCGGCAGCCCCGCAGCCTACTGCCGGCCTGTCTCCCGCTCCACCTCCCGCGTCGCAACTGGCATCGCCCGTGATTGGCGGGCCACCGTTACGCATGGCCCAGCCGGAACGCTCATCTCCCACCGAGGCCTTGCCGCGTCCTGAATCCACGGCCCGGACGCAGGTTCCGGCCGGACCTGCGCTTGCCCAGCCTTCAGTCGCGGCACCGCCCAGCGCCCCCTCCCCGGTTCCGGCGGCCAGCTCTGCATCCGCGGCCAGAAACGCCGCGGAATCGACGCCACCGGCGGGCGCGCCCCAGCCCATTCCCTTCCGCGAGACGAAGAGCATCCTGTCCTTCACGACGCCACCCTTCATCGAAGGCGATTTCATCGCGGCGATGCGGCAGGCCGACGGCAGCTGGATCGCCGTGGCGCCCAAGGCCGAACCTTTCCCCAATCGCTGGCAAAAACGGGTCATGCTCTGGTTCGCGCTCTCGTTGTTGATCGTGACCCCGCTTGTCTGGCTGTTCGCCCGGCGGATCGTGAAGCCGCTCGAAGGCTTCGCTCATGCCGCCGAGACGCTGGGCCGCGACCCTTCCGCGATCGTCATGCCCTTGTCAGGCCCGGCCGAGATCGGCCGCGCCGCCCATGCCTTCAACCAGATGCGCAACCGGCTGCGCGCCTTCGTCGACGATCGCACCGCCATGGTGGGCGCGATCAGCCACGACCTGCGCACGCCGCTCACGCGGCTGCGCTTCCGGTTAGAGGATGTGCCCGACGACCAGCGCGACGATCTGCTGGTCGAAGTCGACGAAATGGAACTGATGATCAGCCAGGTCATCGCCTTCATCCGCGATGCGTCCACGCCGGGACCACGCGAGCGGATCGATCTGGCCGCACTGGTTGAAAGCGCCGTCAGCAACGCGCGCCTCACCGGAAGCGATATCCAGCTCGAAATATCGGGCCCGATTTCCGTCGAGGTCGATCCGGTCGGCATCCGGCGCCTGCTCGCGAACCTCCTCGAAAACGCCGTCAAATATGGTGAGCATGCCCGCGTCCGGGTCGCCATGCGGGACGATGCAGCCGTGGCCGAAGTGATCGATGACGGACCCGGCATTCCCGAAGACGAACGTGAGCGGGCGTTCGAACCCTTCTTCCGCTGCGAAGACGCGCGGGAGTCGGACAAGCCCGGCAGCGGCCTTGGCCTCGCGGTCTGCCGCTCGATTGCCCGCGCGCACGGAGGCGACGTCAAGCTGGAACAGCGAGAGGAAGGGTTCGTCGCCAGCCTCATCCTGCCTTCTTCGCTCTACGGCGACGGACTGCGCAAGGCGGCCTGATGCGAGCTTTCCCGATGCTTGCGCTGTTGGCCGCGCCCTGCTCGCATCCGGCCCTGGCTCAATCTGCGGACGCCTCCCCTACCGAGGCCAATGCCTCCAACGTCGAGATCGCGAACATCGGCGGCCAGGCAGCGATCTGGGTAGCGGGGGCCTCTGCCGGCTACCTCCAGCGCGATGGCGGTCCCGACAGTCCCTATGCGATCCTGTCACTGACCCGCTACAAGGGGCGGACCTATCTGCGCGGCGCATTGACCGCCTACCGCAGCACGATCCGGCAAATCGATGCCGCACTTCCCTCAACCTACATCATCGGCTCGATCGGCGCAGGCGGCAACTGGAACGACTGGGTCGCCGACGGTTTCGCGAGCTATGGACGACAAAATTATGGCAAGGTCGAAACCTCTGCCGGCCGCCGCGCGGCGCAGGTCGGCAGCGACTCGGATTATTGGGCGTTCGGCCTGCGCGCGGGCCGCATCTTCCGTCCCGCGCCTCGCCTCTATGTGACGCCGACACTCGGGATTCAATATGCCGAGACCCGTTCGCTGCGCCACCGCATCGACTTTGGCAACTGGCAAGGACTGGACTTCGAATTGCCCGAACGTGCTTTGACCGCCAATGCCGCCGTGCGGCTCGATCGCACGTTCGGCAAGGAGCAGCAGCATTTCTTCGGCCTGTCCCTCACCCATTACGAAAGCAACAATGGGCTGACCTCCTGGCGCCTCGACGGCAGGCCGCTGAACCAGATGCCGGTAACGGATCCGACACCCGACAGTTGGCAGGAGCTTGGCGTCTCGGGCACCTTCCGCCTCAATCGCAGACTCTGGCTCGACACCCAGGCGCAGCGGACATTCGGCGCGGTTGCAGGCGACGGCACGGCTTTATCGCTCGGCCTGCGCCTCCAGTTCTGAACTCCTATCGGTCGCGTGGATGTCGCTTCCGGATCTGCGGAAACCTTCAGGCGGCCGCCCTTGGCGGTCCGGCCTGCCCTGCGCCAGCGCGGATGTCGGCAACCATAGAGTGAATTTGCCCAGTCCGACCCCTTTTTGGAAATGAAAGCAAAATGAGCCATCCCGCTGCCAGAAGTTGAATGGCCCATCGTGGCAGGTCAGAGACTACAGCGGAGATTTTGCCCGCGCTGGGTACGGTAGGTATCTGTGCGGGGATTGTAGGATCGATAGCGCTGCTGGCAGGCGCGGACATGACGATACCAATCGCCGGTTCTGCTCCAGTGGCTGGGCGGAGCCGGGGGACGCGATCCCCAACTGCTGTTCCAGCTTCCATAGTTCGGTTGCGCGGATTTCTTCGGCTGCTGTCGGCCCGCAGGAGGGGTTCTGTTTTGCGCGCCTTCCTGCGCGGATGCCGTTCCAGTCAGCGCAATCAAAAAAGCGGTCGTCAGAGGGAGAAGGGTTTTCAACATAGAGGCTCCTTTATTGGCATCGACGCGCGCGGCGCCGATGAGCATAGCCTCGCCGGACGGTTCATCCGGCAAGGGACCGTCGATCTGTCCGATTCCTCGAAACGGACTGCGACCAATTTCTCGAAGAGAGAGTCGACAAAATGGCAGGAAATAGCCTGCTCATTGCAGTGACTATCATCCTTCTTGCTCACCCCATCTGCCCTGAAAAGGTCCAGCGCCGGGAAGCGAGCGTTCGCATCAGCCCGCATCCGCAATCCCTGCAGGTCGCCCGCTCGATGTCGGGGACGAGAGCATCTGCATGGCGATCCTGAGGTCGATGCAACCGGCCCTGACATGGTTCTTTACGAACCGCCGTTCCGGGCCGTTCGGATGTAAGGATTTTCCCATTCGACCGGAAAAGATCAGAGGAATGTCGAACAGCCGTATGAAGCGTCGTCATGGTGTCCCGCATTGATATTCCGGCGCTCCGATGCGCCCTGACGAACAGCTACCGGCATGACATCTCCGTAAGATTTCATTCCTTTTTCATGGACACGAAGAAGTCCCCGCCAGCAATTCAGCCGTTCATGCCTGTTTGAGCGGCAGGCTCGGAGATTTCAGAAAGCGGAAATCGATTCGACCCGCCGCCGATCCGGAAATGAAGATGAAATACGCCTGAAATCCGCAGGAGAGTTCGCCGCATCAACTTGGCGGAAGGATCAAGAACGGAAAAAGCGGATGCACCAGAAACAGGAGGAAGCACGGTCGCTTCCACAGTCGCCGCAGAAGATCGGCTTCTTCTTCAACGCCCAGATCCACCACCTCTTCCACGCCCTGCCACTGGCTCTCGAACTATCGCGAGACCCTTGTTTCACCGTCGATATTCTCTCGCCATCGGAAGGACATCTGGCGCTCGCGCATGATATCGCGGTGCAACAACGGGCCTGGAACATCCGGTTCATACCCACGGGCGGCCGGACTCTTTCCCTCATGACGCGACTATCCCGTGCATCCACGCCACCCAAAGTCCCCTCCCTGATCGCGGCGCGCCGAATGCTTGGGAGCTATGATGCGATCGTCGTTCCCGAAAGGACTTCCCTGCTGCTGCGTCGCATGGGTCTGCGCGATACCTGTTTCATCCATACCTGCCACGGCGCCGGAGACCGTGCGGTAGGCTATGACCGGCGCATCAGCCATTTCGATTTCGTCCTGCTTGCTGGCGATAAGCAGCGGCGGCGCATGCTGGATCTGGGCCTGATCCGGGACGGTCACTATGCCATCACCGGCTACGCCAAGTTCGAACTCGCTGAGCACCGCGACCTCCGTGACCTTTTCCCCGAGAAGCGGCCTATCGTCTTTTATAATCCCCATTTCTCCAAACGGCTTTCCTCCTGGGAGTCGATGGGCGTTGACATCATCAGGCAATTCGCCGCGGACGGCCGGTTCAACCTGATCGTCGCTCCGCATATCCGCCTTTTCGACAATCGCGCGCGACGAGCGGCCATGGAACGCCGTCTGGCCGAATTTTCGCGATTGCCGCACATCCATATCGATCTCGGCAGCCTCGCCAGCGTGGATATGCGCTATCCCGAAGCCGCCTCGCTCTATATCGGCGATGTCAGCAGCCAGGTTTATGAATATATCAGGCGCCCACGCCCCTGCCTGTTCCTCAACGCCCACAACGCCGCCTGGCAGGACAATATCGACTACCGTCACTGGCATTATGGGCCGGTATTCGGAAATAGCGAGCATATCGTCGACAAGGCGGCCTTGGCCATTACAGGCCACGACCGATATGCCGCCGTTCAGCGACAAGGGTTGATCGACACGTTCGGCGAGCTGGAGGAATGCCCCTCGCTGAGCGCGGCCCGGGCGGTGCGTGATTTCCTGATCCGCCGCAGACTGTCACGCGGCGCGTCTTCCCATCCCGGCAATCTTGTCGGGCAGGAGGCGCTTGCTCATGAATGATCCGCAACCACGGCTGTGGGTCGTTGCCAGGGTGCATGCCCCCGATGAAGGAGGGGTGCAGACCTATGTACGCGAGGTCACCGAGACTTATGTGCGTTCCGGCTGGCAGGTGACACTGTTCGCCAAGTCCTCCATCGGCCCAAGGCGTGTGACCCACGATGGGCGAACCCTGGTCGATGTTGGTCCCGGGCCGGTGCTGCGCGTCTACCTCCGGCTTCTCCGGGCGATGATTGCGGCCTGGCGAGCGGGCGAACGCCCGGCGGCAATCCATGCCTGCACCTGGCGGGCGGCGATCCCCGCCCTGATCTTCCCCGCACCGCTGGTCATCACAGTGCACGGACGCGAAATCGGCAGGCCGCGCAAGCTCGCCTTCGGACTGATGCGGTTCGTGCTGCGCCGCGCCAAACGCGTGATCGCGGTCAGCAATGTCACCAGAACGCTCCTGCTGCGGCGCATTCCCTCGCTCGGGCCGCGGTGCCGGACCGCCTGGAATGGCGTGCAGTCCCACCCGCAGAACATCCGGCGCCAGCGAGAAAATGGATCGGTGAAAGTGATCAGCGTCTGCCGCCTCGTGCCTCGCAAGAACATTCCGGTTGCGGTTCGGGCCGCCGCCATCTGCATCAATCGGGGAAACCCGCTCGATTATGCCGTGATCGGCCGGGGTTCCGACGAACCAATGGTCCGGGCCGAGATCTTTCGGCATGACTGGCAAGACAGGATCACGCTCGCCGGTTATGTTTCCGATGAAGAGCTGGCCGAACATTATCGCACGGCCGATATCTTCCTGCATCCGCAGATCGCGATGGAAGACGGCGCCGAGATCGAAGGGTTCGGCCTCAGCATTGCTGACGCCATGGCGCACGGCATCCCTTGCGTCGTGGGTCAGGATGGCGGTCCAGCCGAGCTGGTCCGCGACGGCGTGACCGGTCTGGTCGTCGATGGGCGTTCCATAAATGCCATCACCGGCGCGCTGGACCTGCTGGCGCGCGACGCAGCCCTGCGGGAGCGTCTGGGCGACAATGCCCGGCGATGGGCCGCGCAAAACCTCTCCTGGCAACAGCATTGCGCGGTTGCGCTTGCAGGGCTGGTGCGAAGTCCGCCACCCTCCCCATCCTGGATGGCGGAGGGTTGATTGGGCAAACATGCATCCCAAGCGCCGATCATCCATATCGGCTATCACAAGACCGGCACGACATGGTTCCAGCAATGCTTTTATCCCGCCGTGCGCAATCGCGTCTACCGGTCGCGGGAGGTCGCGCGAAAAGCCTTTCTCGATCCGGGTGCGCTACATTTCAGCGCGAACGCTGCCCGATCAGTGCTCGGCGACGAGCTGAACCGCCTTATCCTGTGCGAGGAGAATCTGAGCGGCGGGCTGCATAATGGCGGCCTCGCCGGCAATCTCTCGAAGGATGTGGCCTCCCGCATCCGCGCGACCCTGCCCGATGCCCACATCGTCGTCATGACGCGCGATCCCTGCTCGGCGATTGCCTCAGCCTATCTTCAATATGTGAAAGGCGGCGGCACATATGGCGTCGAGCGGTATTTGTTCGGTCGCGAAAAGCTGGGGCCGCGCGCGCCAGAACGCGACGAATGCCCCGGTTTCCGCCTTGAGCATTTCGATTATGCAAGGCTGATCGCCCATTATGATGCCCTGTTTGGCGCAGATCGGGTCCATGTCTTCCGGTACGAAGATTTCCGGGCCGATCCGCAACATTTTGCCGCCATATTTGCCCGGCGTTTCGGCTTCGACGTCGATCTCGCGCGGCTTGACTGGTCGGTCCGCAATCCCTCTCCCAGTCGTTATTTGCTATGGTTGTTCCGTGGCGCCAATCTCTTCACGCGCCGGGCTGTTGCCGAAAAAGCCTGCATCGCGCATGTGCCAGGGTGGTATGGCTTGAGCCGCCGGCTGCTGCGCCGCGCCAACGCGTCGGGACGGTTCGGACGGCCGCTCGGCATGACGGATATCCTCTCTGAAAAAAACCTGATGCGGTTGCGAGAATATTATGCGCCGGCCACGCAGGCTCTGACCGACCGCCTTCAGACGCAGCCAACTATTTTGGCAAGCGATTGCGAGGCTGTGCGTGCTTCCGGCTCATGGCTCTTCTCGGCCTCATCCTAAGGGTAGCCACTACCGAAATCAGACATTCGACCAGGACAGGGATCAGGGGATTTCTTCACCGGTAGATTCATAGAGGCACCCTAGCAGTACAAGTGGGCGCTATCAGAAGAAAAAGGCCTGGGCCACCCGAACCACTGGTCACATGGGAAAATGATCTGCTCGACGATCTCGCCATGACCGCCAAACGCCACGATGTCGACTTCGGCGAGGCCGAAAAGGAGCGCTACCTCTGGATCGTCAATGCTCCCGAACCCATGGCAGCCGGTCTCCCCGCAGGAGTGGCCAACGTCTACAAGAACCAGGCGCCGATGAGTTGGGGCAAGCCGGGCCTCGGCGCAAAGATTATCGCGACGATCTATGGCCAGCCGGAGAAGGCAGCGGTGTTCGGCTACGAAAGCGGCGCGACGATGGACTATGAAACCTTGGCCCCGGCGCGCCGGGTCATGCTGTTCCTCAACAATGGCGGCTTCGCCAACCTCTCTGCGACCGGCCTCGCCCTGTTCGACGCTTCCATCGATTGGGCGGCGGGCAATCGATAAGTCAGGGCCTGCTGAAACGCGATTGCATCGGACGCGTCAGACTTGGCAAGGATGACGGCTTGTGGCCATCTGACCGCACCAGCCGAATTTTCCTCAGCAATATCGAACAGGAAACCGTATCGAATTCGGAACTATCAACCGATTGACTTTCAAGGCCAATCGTTCTGCTATGCCATCCTGTCGTGACTCGCGGCAATAGGGGGCGGACCCTTGAACATATCGACGAATAGCCGTTGGCTGACCGTTCTGGGCCTGATCTTCGCCTTGATCGGCGCGCTTCTTCTGGGCGGCGGCGTCTGGCTCGCACTGTTGGGCGGAAGCTGGTTCTATGCTTTGGGCGCCGCCGTCACCCTTGCCGTCGCCCTGCTGTTGTGGAAACGCAATCCACTCGCCATTCCATTGTTCACGCTGCTGGTGCTGGCCACCATAGTCTGGGCTTGGGCGGAGATCGGTTTCGACTGGTGGCCGCTGGTGCCGCGCGGCGATCTGATATTCCTGATGGGCGCGGCGCTGCTGCTGCCCGCGACGGTCCGCCGCCTGCAACCCGGCCTACGCTGGTGGCGGGCGGCATGGCCGTTGTTGGCGAGCCTCACGCTCGCGGCCCTCTATGGCGTGGCCTCCCTGTTCGCCACGGCGCATGAACTGGAGGGAGAGATTTCGAACCCCCTCATCGCGGTCGATACGGATTATGGCGGCGTCCCGGCCGGTGACTGGCCGGCCTATGCCCGCACATGGGGCGGGGAGCGCTGGTCGCCGCTCGGCGACATCACGCCTGCCAATGCCGGCAGGTTGGAAGTCGCCTGGCAATTCCGCACCGGCGATCTCAAACGGCCCACCGATCCGGCCGAATTCACTTATGAAATGACTCCGATCAAGGTCGGCGGCCTCGTCTATCTTTGCACCCCGCATAATCAGGTGATCGCTCTCGATGCGGAGGATGGAAAGGAACGCTGGCGTTTCGATCCGAAGATCCGCACTTCGCCGCGCGACATGCAGCATATGACCTGCCGCGGCGTCTCCTATTATGAAGCAGCGCGCGAAGGCGCCGCCACCGCCGACTGCCCCCAGCGCATCCTTCTCGCGACCAACGATTCCCGGCTGATCGCGCTCGATGCCCATAGCGGCAAGCTGTGTCCCGGTTTCGGTTCGGGTGGAACCGTCAGCCTGCTCGCCGGTCTCACGGATTATAATGGCGGCTGGTATCAGGCGACCTCCGCGCCGCTGGTCGCGCGCGGTCTCGCTATTCTGGGCGGAGCGGTGTTCGACGACATCTCGACGCATGTGCCGTCGGGCGTGATCCGCGCCTATGATGCGGTTAGCGGTAAGCTGGTGTGGAATTTCGATCCGGGCAACCCCGGCGATACCAGCCCGCTCGCGCCCGGCAAACATTATGCGCCATCCTCGCCCAATAGCTGGAGCACCCCCGCGGCGGACGAGAAGCTGGGCCTTGCCTATTTTCCGATGGGCATGGGCGCGGTCGATCAATGGGGCGGCACGCGGCCCGAAACGACCGAGCGTTTCGCCACCACGATCCTCGCCCTCGATCTTGCGACCGGCAAGCCGCGCTGGCATTTCCAGACCGTGCATCATGACGTGTGGGATATGGATGTCCCCGCGCAGCCTGTGCTGGTCGACCTCACTTTGCCGGGACGCGGCCGTGTGCCCGCGCTGATCCAGTCGACCAAAACCGGCAACATATTCGTGCTCGACCGGCGCAACGGCACGCCGCTTTATCCCGTGACGGAACGGCCGGTGCCCGGCGGCCCGGCGCCGGGGGACCGGCTATCGCCGACCCAGCCTTTCTCCGCTATCTCGCTGATGCCGTGGAAGGCGAAGGAAAGCGAGATGTGGGGCGCGACCATGGTGGATCAGCTCTGGTGCCGCATACGCTTCCGCTCTTTGCGCTATGACGGGCCTTTCACACCGCCGTCGCTGAAAGGGTCGCTGGTGTTTCCCGGCAATTTCGGGGTGATGGACTGGGGCGGCATATCGGTCGATCCCAGCCGCCAGATTCTGTTTGCCCATCCCAATTACATGGCCTTCGTCGACCGCCTGATCCCCAAGGGCGAGGCTGGCGACCTCCGCCGCGCCACCGGCCTTGCCAGCGGATCGGATCGTGGCGGCGCGAAGGAAAGCGGCTACAGCCCCAATCATGGCGCTCCCTTCGCGGTGGACATGAACCCGTTCCTGTCCTTCACCGGCGTACCCTGCCAGCAGCCGCCCTGGGGCTATGTCGCGGGGATCGACCTTAGCACCGGCAAGACGGTCTGGCAGCACAAGAACGGAACGATCCGGGACGAAACCCCCTTGCCTCTACCCTTCAAGCTCGGCGTGCCTTCGCTGGGCGGGCCGTTGACCACGGCGGGAGGCGTCGCGTTCATGTCATCGGCGATCGACAATTATGTCCGCGCCTATGACGTGCGGACCGGCAAGCCGTTGTGGCGCGCGCGCCTGCCCGCTGGCGGACAAGCCTCTCCGATGAGCTATCGCACGCCTGGCGGGCGGCAACTGGTCGTCGTGGTCGCCGGGGGACATGGATCTCTGGGGACGAAGGCAGGCGACCATGTCATCGCTTATGGCCTGCCGACCAATAGCAGATAAAAATCCGCAGCGGCCGGAACAAGCCGCTTTCACATCGATAGGAGGGGAAATGTCGAAGAGTCTTGTGATGAGCGAACGGGCGCTGACTATCCTGGGATGGATCGCATCGGCCACGGCTGTCGCCATGTATATGTCCTATCTCGATCAGATCCGCCTCAATCTTGACGGGCAGAAAGGATCGCTGGTCCAGCCTGCGGCGACGTTCGTGAACTGCTCGCTCTGGGTTTCCTACGGCTTCCTGCGTGAAAAGCGCGACTGGCCCATCGTAATCGCGAATGCTCCGGGCATCATCCTCGGCGCGATCGCTTTCCTGACGGCGCTTTGACGCTTCACGCCCACGCTGCCACTTCCTGCTATGGACTTTGACCGACGCGCAGGATGCTCCGTCGGGATATTGGCTGCGACTTTCTGTTCGGACAGTCTTAACCGATCATGCGATACTGCACCCCTTACCGTGCCGGGAGCCGTGATCCGCATATGGGCGAGAATGGGAACTGAACGATGGACGCGAAGGCGATATTCACGACCGTGGCGGTCATGGTTCTCGCAAACGGCGTAGTGCTTGCGAACATTTATCGCGACCTGCCGCAAGCGCTGCGTCCCGCGGCAATTCGCTGGCAGGCCGGAACGGTGCTGGTCGCGCTGGGTTGCGGCGTCTTTGCATTCGGCCATGTCCTGCCCATGCCAGCAATGCTCACCCTGGCCAACGCCGCGCTGACCTTCGGCCTTACCGTCTACCATCGTGCGCTTCGAACCTTCTACGGCCTACCACCTGAACCGTGGGATGTTGTCCCGCCCCTTCTTGCTGCCGCTAGCGTCTATTCATTCTCCGCGATCCATCCGGATTTCATGATCCGCCTCGGCATCATTTCTATCATCTGGCTATGGATCATGGGCCGCTCGACAGCTCTGCTTCACGGAATGAGAACCAGCGACAGGTCGCGCAGCCGATCGATGCTGACGATAATCTATGCCTTTGTGATGGTCTATGTGGCCGTGCGTTTCCTGGCTTATCTGCGGTTCGATCTGCCGCGCGATTTCAGCGTGACCGCGAACGATTACGGAATGAATATCGTCTCGCCGATCGTCATGGCCCTGCTGCCCGCAATCGGGACGACGACATTCGTCCTGCTGTGCTCGGATCGCCTCCGCCGCCAGTTCGAAGTCGCCGCCTCGACCGACGATCTGACCGGCCTCGCCAATCGCCGGACGCTGATCGCTCATGGCAAGGCCCGATTCAAATCCGAGCTGACGGTGCGGCGCGGCCTTGCATTCGCGGTCCTCGACCTCGACGCCTTCAAGGCGATCAACGATTCTTATGGCCACGAAATCGGCGACCGGGCGCTCGTCCATGTCGCGGAGCAGTTCCGGAAATCCGGTCGCGAGCATGATCTGATCGCGCGCAGCGGCGGCGAGGAATTCGTGGTCGTCATGGAAGGACTGGATCACAATGGCGCGGTCGCCGTCGCCGAACAGCTACGCAGCGCGGTCGAAAGCACGCCCTTCCGGGTCGAAGGCAAATCGATCAGGATCACCATATCGGCTGGCGTGGCGGTCGCCCTTCCCGAAGACCGGAGTTTCGACGACGTGCTGGGCCGGGCGGGCGACCCCAATGAAGCGGGCTTCTGGCGCGACCTGCTGAACGGAGCCAGCCCGGCCTATCAGCAGCCGCTCGCCGAAATAGGATTGGCCGTGCGCTGGCAGCGCGACGGGCGGGTGGAGCAGGTTTTCGCGCCGGGATCGCCCATCACCGACCCCGGCTTGAGGGAAGTGCTGTTGCAGACGATGGCCACGCCCGCGATCCTGCGCGCCAATGCCAAGGATACGGCCCGCCCCGCGCATGAGCGTGACGTGGCCCGATTCACCCTTCTTTACAAGAACCTGACGCGAGGAGCTTTCGGCGATTTCGTCAACGACCTTTCGCTTGTGCCCGCCAATGCCGATAGTGAGGGCGGACTGTGGGACTTCGCGCAGCAGGAGAAAATCCCCGTCGGCCTGTTCCGCAAGGGCACATGGTCCGACGGCTTCCCCTGCCCCGCCATCACGCAAACCGCCGCCACGCTGGCCCGCTCCCCCGCCGACCGAAAGGCGCGGTTGTGCCTCGGCGATTTCTACCGCCTCAACGGGTTCGACGATTTCAGCCTGTTCCGGGCAAACGGCGGAAAGGATGTGCTGGGCAGCGGCCCCGATGGCTTCCCCGGTCGCGTCACGCCGCGATCCGCCATCTATGCGGCGATCATCGCTGATCGCGCCGCATCGCCCGACGAGCGCGCCTATGCCCTGTATCGTGCGGTGATGTGCTATGCGCCGTCGGGCTATAATGGGTGCGGCGGCCCCTATGGCAGCGTCGATGAGATGGACGCGGCGCAAGCCCCGCAGGCCCAGCGCAAGGCATGGTTCACCGAACTGAAACAACGCTATCCCGACAGTAAATGGGCCAAGACCCTGCGCTATTACTGGTGATAGCAAGGATTGGGGATTGCGTGGTTGCCAATCCGGTATGGCGGGTAGTTATGAGTGGGATGGGGACACTTATTTACGTCATCCCAGCGAAAGCTGGGATCGCTTTGGTGCATAGTCGCGGCATAAGAAGAGAGATCCCAGCTTCCGCTGGGATGACGGAGGTTGGATGTCGGTTCTGGCCGAAACCAATCATCGCAAGACTGTAGGTTCGCAAAATGCATCATCGCCAAAGGATCGCCGGATGGGGCATGGCGCTGTTGACGTCGTTGCTGTTGCTCGCCTGCCAGCAGCCTGACGAGCCGGACAGGACGGGCGTGGACCCGGCGGCTTATGATGCCTTCTACCTGTGGCCCGGCGTTCGCCCGGCCGAGGGGCTTCCATCGAAGACGCTCTATCTCCTTGACGGCGAAGTGCGGGGGGCGGGCCCTGCCCGGCTGGAGCGGCTCCGCATGGGCGTGCCGCGTCTGCCCGGCAAAGCGCTGTGGCTGGTGGTGCGGGCCGAACGGCTGGATTGGAACGAGGCGACCTATGGCGCCATCCTGGCCGATCTGGAACGCTGGCAGAAAGCAGGCAACCGCTTAGTCGGGCTCCAGATCGATTTCGACGCGGCCACGCGCGGCATAGACGGCTATGCCCGTTTCCTGTCGGACCTGCGTCGACGCCTGCCGCGGCAATGGCGGCTGTCCGTCACCGGGCTGATGGACTGGAGCGCCCATGGCGATCCGCAGGCGCTGACCTCGCTCGCCCGGATCATCGACGAGGTGGTGGTGCAGACCTATCAGGGACGCACGACGATACCCGGTTATGAGGATTATTTCCGGCGGATGGACCGCTTTCCGATCCCGTTCCGCGTGGCGCTGGTGGAAGGGGGCGCGTGGCTGCCGCCGCCCTCACTCGCCAGCCATCCGCAATTCCGGGGCTATGTGGTGTTTCTGTTGCGGCGTCAGGAACAAGGCGCCGCTCTTCACTCCAGTCCCAGCACTCCATAGAGGAAATGCTGATAGGTGTAGATGGAGGTGCGGCATATATCGCGCGCCATCTCGCCATTGCCGCGCTTCAGGCAATTCACGAATTCCCGCTGAAGCGTCATGGCAAATCGCAGGAATATCTCATCATTGCACATGGCCGCTGCCCCTGCGGCATAATAGGGGGCGGTGCGGACGCGAAGATTTTCAATCTCCAGCTTCAGGAAATTGAAGCCCGCCCGCTCCGCGATCAGCATGGGAATGCGATGGGCGGTCTGCACGCACCCTTCGATCGAGTGGCGATCCGGCTGATGAAGGGCGATGATCTCCTCCAGCGCGTCATCCAGTTCCAGCATGTCCCTTTTCGAAAGATTGGGCGCGCAAAGGCGCGCCGCCTCTCCCTCCAGGACGATCCGCAGGGACATCAGTTCTTCGATCAGTTCCTTGTCGGTGGGCGGCAGGGAAACGGAATAATTGGGCTTCAGCACCAGCACCCGTTCCGCGATGAGACGGTTCATCGCTTCCCGCACCGGCTGCGCACTGGTGCCCAGTTCCGCGGCCACGCCACGAAGCGTCAGCTTTGTGTCCGGCTGCCACTCTCCGTTCATGATGCGCTGTTTCAGGTTCTGATAGACCACCTGATACAGGGTTTTGTTCCTGGAAGCTCCGGCATCCCGGCGTTTCGCTTCGATCTTCTTGGTCAAAAGCCCTCAACTCCACTAGAGCCGCATTTTCGAACCGCATAGCCCTTCGCAGTCTTTCTGGAAATGTTCCAGCCGATTCCTGCCTGACATTATGACATAAAGACCCGGATCGAAAATATATTATGTACCAGACAGGATCGACCCGGCTTACCTGAATAAAGGATTTTCAAGAGTTTATTTTGGACAAACCGCTCCCGTATCGACCCATGCACGGATAAGCTGGCCAAACCCTTCCTGCGTTCCGGGCGCAGGCGTCCGTCCGCTTCCGGGGTTCCATCCCCAGCCTACCAGAGAATCGGACGACATGTGTTTGACCATCTCCTCCATGTTCATGCCTCCGTTACGGGCCTTGTCCTTGAGCTGGAGGCAGATTTCGCCCAACGACCGGCCCACCCACGCCATTTCAGGCGGAGCCAGATGCCAGTTGGGATGGCCCGGAATATGCGCCGGATCGAAATTGGCGGGACCATGGCAGGTGGTGCAGTAAAGACCATCCTTGCCCATCCCCGCGTCGCCGCGCCGGACATAGGGCATATGCGGCCGCATCTCATCGCCTTGAAGCGGACGGTCGTCCGCGACATGGCAATTGAGGCAGCGGGGATGCTGGATCACCTTGCCCGCCTCCTGAAACAGGGCGACGGACCGCGCCTTGCGACTACGGATGGAATCGAAATCGGCGGGCGTCTTCAGCGCCCCCTCTCCGGTCAGGACGGTCCTGGCCGCCGGTCCTGCCGCGGCGGCGCCGATCAACATCAGCATGGAAGCGCCAAGGGCGAGGGATATTTTCTGCATATAGTTCATCATATGCCGCCTATGCGCTCTTGATGCCGTTGGCGCTGTGGACGAAAGGCAGCACGGAAACGGGCTTTCCGGTGGCGACGAAGATGGCGTTGGCGACCGCCGGACCTATGCCCGGAACCGTGGGTTCGCCTATGCCGGTCGGCGGTTCGGCGGACGGGATGATATGCACGTCCATCTCCGGCATCTCCTCCATCGTCAGCAGACTGAAGCCGTCATAATTGGTTTCGCGGACCCGCCCTCCTTCCAGCGTGATAGCGCCCTTGAACGCGGCGGAAAGGCCAAAACCGGTGCCCCCTTCTATGACGGCGCGGATGACGTCGGGATTGACGGCAAGGCCGCAGTCGACCGCGCACCAGACCTTGACGACTTTCAGGCTGCCGTCCGGCTTCAACCGTATTTCCGCGACACTGGCCGCATAGGTGCCATAGGGTTGAACGACCGACACGCCGCGATAATGATCGGCAGGCAATGGCTTGCCCCAGCCGGACCGTTCGGCCACCGCGTCCAGCACGCCAAGGAAGCGGGGCTTGTCCTTGAGCATGGAGCGCCGGAATTCGACGGGATCGCGCCCCGCCGCATGGGCGAGCTGATCCACGAAGACCTCCGTGGCATAGGCGGTGTGGGTATAACCCACGCTCCTCCACCACAGTACGGGCACCTTGCTTTCCGGCGTGATCAGATCGACCGTGACATTGGGGATGGTGTAGGGCGCGTCGACCGCCCCTTCGACCGAAGTCGGGTCCACTCCATCGACGATCATCTCCGCGAAGGGCGTGTTCGCCACGATTGACGGGCCGACGATACGGTCATGCCACGCCACCACCTCTCCCTGATCGTTGAGCGCGCCTTCCATCCGATGCAGGAACATGGGACGGTAATAGCCCGCCGTCATGTCATCCTCGCGCGTCCACTGGAGCTTGACGGGCGCTTTCCCGCCTATGGCCTTCAGGATGTGGAGACATTCCACCTGATAGTCCGCCGCGGGCACCGCCCTGCGTCCGAAGCTGCCGCCCGGCATCAGAACGTGCAGCTTCACATTTTCCGGCGCGACGCCCATGATTTCGGACGCCATCGCGGTGGAAATCGTGGGAAACTGATGCGCGCTCCACACTTCCACCACGCCGTCCTTGATCCGGGCCACCGCGTTCAGCGGCTCCAGCGGCGCATGGGCGAGGAAGGGAAATTCGACGGACAGTTCGACTTTCTTCGCGGCCCCGGATAGCGCGGCGGCGGTGTCGCCGTCATGGCGCGCCACGGCGGCCTTGGCCGTTTCGGCAAGGCCGTGATATTCCGCCATGATCTCGTCGCTGTTCCGCCGCTCCGCCTGGCTTTCATCCCATTGGGCCACGAGTTTGGCCCGCCCGCTGATCGCCGCCCACATGTCCTTGCCAAGGACGGCGACGCCCTCCGGCACCTCCACCACCTCGACCACGCCCGGCGTGGCCAGCGCCGCCGTCTTGTCCACCGACACCAGCTTCGCGCCGAAGAGCGGCGGATGCAGGACCACCGCCGTCAGCATGTCCGGCAGATGGACGTCGATCGTGAAATTCTGGCGTCCCGAGCTTTTCGCCGCCGTGTCCACGCGCGGCAGATGATTCCGGCCGATCAGCGTCCAGTTTTTCGGGTTCTTGAGCGGCGCTTTCGCGGGAACGGGCAGGCGGGAGGCGTCGGCGACCAGTTCCCCGAAGCCCGCACGGTGGGCGCCGTGGCTGAGAACGCCTTTCTCCACCCGGATTTCGGCGGCAAGCACCTTCCATCTCCGCGCGGCCGCCTGCACCAGCATCGCGCGCGCGGTCGCGCCTGCCTGACGGTAACGGTCCCACGAGCCCGACAGGCTGTTGGAACCGCCGGTGATCTGCACTTCTCCGCCATAGCCGACATTGCCGTAGAGCTTTTCGCTTCCCGCGACGCCTTCGGCCTGAACCGAAGACCAGTCAGCATCCAGTTCCTCCGCCACCAGCGTGGCAAGCCCCGTATAGGCGCCCTGCCCCATCTCCAGTTGCGAGGAATAGACCATGACCTTCCCGTCCGGCGCGATCTTCACATAAGCGGCGAAAGGATTGGGGACCGGCGCGGCGGCGGGCGTCTCGGCCGCCAGCGCCTTCATCGGATGGGCATAGCCCAACAGCAGGCCGCCGCCCGCCGCCGCCATGGCGCGCAGCATGTCGCGGCGGCTCGCCTTCAACGGTTCGTCCTTGCGGAATCGTGTGTGCAGACCCATCGCGTCAGGCTCCCAACGTCCCGGCAGCGCCCTTGATGGCGGCCCGGATGCGGTGATAGGTGGCGCAGCGGCAGAGATTGCCAGCGAGCGCGGCGTCGATGGCGCTGTCGTCCGGATTGGGATTTTCGGTCAGCAGGCTGATCGCGGACATGATCTGGCCGGACTGGCAATAACCGCATTGCGGCACGTCCAGCGACATCCATGCCTTTTTCACGGCATCGGCTTCCTTGCTCTGCGCGCCTTCGATCGTGGTGATCTCGCTGCCGACGACATCCGACACCGGCGTGACGCAGGAGCGGCGCTGGAAACCATCCACATGCACGGTGCAGGCCCCGCACAGCGCCCGGCCGCATCCATATTTCGTGCCCGTCAGCCCCAATGTCTCCCGCAACGCCCATAAGAGCGGCATGTCGGGCGGCACGTTCAATTCATGCTCCGTCCCGTTGATCTTGAGGCGTATCGCCTCGCCCGCCTCTTTCACCGGCGCGTCGCCATTCATGATGCATACCCTTTGCGTATCATGAGCCGGAAAAGCACCATGCATCATCCGGCCCCGAATATTTCCGACTCATTCCATTTTTCCGGCGCCTTGCTCAGCAACCGTTCATGCGCTTGATGTAATCACGTTGTGACAAAATGAGCAATAGATTCGATCAATTTTGCGAATATCGCGCTTGCAAACGAGCACTATATATCCAATGATATTACATTGAAGACGGCAGGCGCATGAGGCTGCTGAAGCCATAAAAAGCGCGGAAAACCCGTAAAGAGAGGGAATATCTTGAACTGGATTCGGAAAATCATACCGGCCGAAAAGCGCAAATCCCGTCTCCCGCGGCTTGCCTTGCCCACTCTGGCAGCTGGCATATGCATGGCAAGCGCCGTTCATGGACGGATAGCCGAGGAGCCATCCGCGCCTTCGGATCCGGTCACCGCGCCTGCCTCGCTGCTGGCGGGCGCTTTCACGGCTGAGCAGGCGGAAGGCGGCAAGGCGCTTTATGCCGAAAATTGCGCCGGTTGCCATGGCGCCGCGCTGCGCGGATCGCCGGGCGGCCCGCCGATTGCCGGTTTCAAGTTCAAGCAAACCTGGCAGGGCACGCCGGTCGGCGCCCTGTTCAGCTTCATCAGCACCCAGATGCCGCCGGGCAAGGAAGGAACGCTGACCGACGAACAATATGTGGATACGATAGCCTATATCCTCAGCAAAAATGGCTATTCCTCCGGCGCCACAGCATTGCCCACCGATACGGCGAAACTGGATGAGATGATCATAGAGCCGCTGCCCGCATCCCCTGCCAGTTAAAGGATGGCGGGCTTGCGATGGCAAGCCGCTGCAACGGACATTCCGCATGAGGTCAGGCTTCCGCAGCCGCGGAAGCCTTTTTGCGTTGACTGAGGTGCCAGACCAGAATCCCCGCTCCTCCCCACAGTGCCAGCAATATCCATTCGATCGGAATGGTCCAGTTGCGCGATAAAGGCTCCAGAACGGCCGCGACCGCCATGACGACCGCGACCGCCGTAGCCAACCCGATCACGCCACGGCCACCGGGCGTCCGAAAGGGACGCTCCAGATCGGGACGCGTCTTGCGGAGCCGGAACGTCGCATAGCAGCAGGCGGCGAAGGACAGCGCCAGCGACATGGCCGCCATGTTGACGATGGCGATCAGGCCATCGCGTCCCAGGGCGAGCGCCGCGATGCCGATGGCTCCCGCGAAAAGGGCAGAGAAACCCGGCGCACCAAAACGGTTGATCCGCATGAAGGCTTCCGGGATGAGGCCATTGCGCGCCATGCCCAGCAGCAGCCGGATCGCCCACAGGAAACAGGCGTTCCATGTGGCGATGATCCCGAATATCACCGCCGCCATCACGGCCTTGGCCAACAGGCTGATCCCGAAAGCGGCATCGATCGCGGCAAAGGCGGGCTGAGGCATCCTCACCAATGCGGGCCATGGCATCGTCATGGAAGCCGCGATGACGATCAGCGAGTAGAAGACCACGCCGACCGCGATCGAAGCGACCGTGATCGTCGCCACTGTCTTGAGCGATGTGCCTTCGCGCCGTTCCTCTATGGCCTGCGGAATGATCTGAAATCCGCTGAACCATATCGGCGCGGTCGCGGCGATCCATAATGTGCCCCAGATGAAGGACTTTCCGTTGGAGGGCGTGAGCGCCGGCGTGATGTTGGCCGTATCGCCTCCGATGAAGGCGGCCGCCAGAAACAGCACCGCTCCCGCCGCCTTGGTGAAGGTGGTGATGTCCTGAATGCGCGAGGATGCATGCGCCCCGCGATAATTGGCGGTGATCAGCAGCAGCATGCCGAAAATCTGGATGGCGGCGGACACCATGTTCACCCGGATGTCCCCCAAGGCGACATGCGGCGCATCGGCCATGGCCGGAAACAACGCTTCGAAAAACCATGCGAGCGCAATCGCCTCGAAACTCGTGACCGTTATCGCCATCAGGACGAGGAACCAGCCCACGATGAAAGCAGCCCGAGGCCCGAAAACCTCCAGCACATAGATCACGTCCGCCCCCGCGCGCGGCATGGCGGTCGAAAGCTCCGCATAGCAGGCGGCGATCAGCATCATGCCGACGCCGCCTATCACGAAACCGATGATGGCGCCCATGGGGGCCGCCATGTCCAGCCAATCCCCCAGCACCACCGCCCAGGCTATGCCGATCATGGTTCCAAGACCGATGGTCAGGAACTGCACGGGGCCAAGGGACGACTGGAGGCTACCTTGGGACTTGGCTTTCACGGGCAACCTCCAGTTTCAGTCTTAGCGCAAGGTCAATGCCCTGCCGCCGCAGCCCGCTCCGCATCATAAGCGGCATGAGACTGGTCGATCAGGAAGGCATGGATCTGCTCGGCCTGTCCGGGCGAGAGAATGTCGTCGAAACGGCCCATGCCATTGGGTTGCAACAAGCCGCCCAGCACGATCTGCTTGAAGAATTCGACATCGTCGATGCCATCCTCCATCCGCCGCAGGTCGGGTACGATGCCGGTTCCATAAGCATGACAACGCGCGCAATTGGCGGTGAACAGAAGGCCACCGGCCTCTATATCGGCCGGCGTCCCCTTCCGCGCGGGAGGCGTGGGCCATGGCCGCGCGACGCGCGCATCCGGCAACGGCACATCCTTGCCGGTTCCAAGGCGGAATACGAGGATGCGGCCGTCATTCTCATAACGCGTGGGCGCTGAGCCCGGCGGGAAAGGAGAGAAGATCGCCGTGCCGCCATAACCGGCCATGACCGCGACATATTGGACGCCGTCGATCACATAGGTCGACGGCGCGCCCAGGATCGCCGTCCCGGTGTCGATGCGGCGGAGCAGCTTGCCGCTATCGGCTGCATAGACGCGAAGCTCGCCCGACGCGGTCCCCTGGAACACCAGATTGCCAGCGGTGGATGTCACACCGCCTTCCAGCGAGAAATAGCCGTCGGAAACCGGCTGTATCCACGCCTGCTCCTGCGTGACCGGGTTCCATGCCTTGATGGACGTGCGGAGCAGCGGCTTGCCGGTCTTGGGGTCTATGGGGTCGAGCTTGGGCAATTTGCCAACCAGCGGCTCGAAATCCCCTGCGGCATAGATTTTTTCGGGGATGATCATCATCGTCCCGAACGACCCGTCGATATGCTTGACCGCCGCATCCTTCTGATTTTTGAGGTCCACGGCCAGCATGGGCGATTCATAGACCGGAATGTAAACCAACCCCGTCCTGGGACTGAAAGACATGGGTTGCCAGTCATGCCCGCCCGTCCAGGACGGATAGATCAGCTTCGGCTCCTTCGAATAATCCGCCTGCGGCGTGACGATGGGCCGGAAATTCCTGTCCATCCCGCTCGACCAGTTGATGTGGATGTAGGGCTTGGCCGAGATGACCTTGCCCGTCGCGCGGTCGAGCACATAGAAATAGCCGTTCTTCGGCGCCTGCATGATGACCTTGCGGGGCTTGCCGTCGATGGTGAGGTCGGCAAGGATCATCTTCTGCGTGGCGGTATAGTCCCAGATGTCGCCGGGCGTCGTCTGATAATGCCAGACCCGCTGCCCCGTATTCGGATTGATCGCCACGATGGAGGACAGATAGAGATTGTCGCCGCCATTGGGGCTGCGGTCGCGAACGGGCCAGGGCGCCGAATTGCCTACGCCGATATAAAGCAGGTCGAGTTCGGGATCGTAGGCCATGCCGTCCCATACGGTGCCGCCGCCCTGCACTTCGGGCGAACGCGCGGGGTCCCATGTCCTCTCCGCTTCAGCCATGTCGGGCGTCGGATGTTTCTCGCCCAGTTTTGGCACGGTGTAGAAGCGCCAGCGGAACTTGCCGGTCTTGAGGTCATAGGCGGACACATAGCCGCGCACGCCGCCCTTCCCCATATCCGCGCCGCCATTGCCGATGACGACAAGGTCGCGGGTCAGTTGCGGTGCGCCCGTGATGGTATAGGGCATGTTATGGTCAATGATCGTATCGGCGGACCAGCGCGTCTTTCCCGTGGCTGCGTCCAACGCGAAAAGTCGGCCGTCGAGCGACGCGACATAGACCAGCCCGTCGCGCACCGCGACGCCGCGATTGACCGTGTCGCAACAGGCGTAGCGCGCGGCCTGCGGGTTATTCTCCGGATCGAAGGTCCACAATTCCTTGCCGCTGCGCGCGTCGAGCGCATAAACCAAGCCGCCATTGCCGGAGGTATACATGATGCCATCGACGACGATCGGCGTCGCTTCCAACCCCCGCTTCGTGTTGGTGCGATATTCCCATGCGAAGCCGAGCTCGCCGATATTGCCGCTGTTAATCTGGTCCAGCGGCGAATAATAGCTGCCCTGCCCGTCACGCCCGCCGGTGAACCACTCCCCCGGTTCCGAAGCGGCATTGTTGAGCCGCTCCAGGCTCACCGCGCCAAAGCGGTCGGGAACGCCCGGCACCGAAGCCGCGACGCCCGTCAGCATGCAAAAAGCCGCAAGCGGCACGGCGTGCTTGAACATTTTCCGACGCAGACTCATCCAGACCCACCCCTCAGAACAGTCGTTAGGAAATACAACTGATCAGTAGCCTCCGCTTCTAGTCAAGAAGATTCTCTCTGAACGTGCCGCCCTTATACGCCGTCCGCATCAATCCCTGCTCCTGAAGGATCGGAACCACGCTGCGGACATAGGTTTCGAATGTGCCGGGATATTCGGTGGGGGTGATGATGAAGCCGTCGCAGCCGCCCGCATCGAAGAATTCGCGCTGACGGGCCGCCACCTCTTCGGCGGTGCCGACGATCTGCGGACACATCTGGCTTGCGGAATAGTGGCGCGCCAGTTCGCCCAGCGTCCAGTTCTTCTCGCGGCTGGCTTGCAGGATCACCGACAGGACGCCCGCCGATCCATGCCGGTCGAGGG
>JASGDV010000067.1:0-5248 GCA_049841255.1 Sphingobium sp. | reverse complement strand
GTTGCCCAAGATGATGTCGGCCCCGGCCGCGCGCACCTCGGCGGGCCGCATGGCCTTGACTGTTGCAGCGGTGCCGACCGGCATGAAGGCAGGCGTGCGAATATCGCCCCGACGCATCGAAATGACGCCTGTGCGGGCCTTGCCGTCCGTGGCCGCGATGGAAAAGGAAAAACGCGATTGGGTCACGAGCGCCGTCTAGAAGCGAACCATGGCGCACACAAGTGCACCATGCCGCGCCAACAGGATCAGCCCGACTTGCGCAAGCCCTCGGAGAGCATCATCGCGTCGATATGAAAGCCGTCCACCCGCTTGTAACGGCCGATGAACCGCAGACAGTCGTCGGACAGCCGCAGCCGCCACATATCGCCAGACGCGTCGTGCAGCATCAGGATGACCGTTTTGGAATGGGAAGAACGCCGATACATGCAGAATGGTCTAGCCGGTAAAGGTTAACAAAAGGCCGAAGCTGGGCAAATCCGGCGCTTTGTTGCAATATTACAACGAACCCGCCTTTTCCGGCGATAAGACATGGGTTTTCAGGCAACAGTCATCAAAAAAAGTGGTTAACGGGTCATCATACTGCATTGCATCAAACCTATAAGCCTGTTCTCTTGTTAACGAAAAATAGGAACGCGGGGGCGCAGATGGTTGATTCAGGTCGATTTAATCCGGCCCATGCAGACATGCGAATGTCGCATGAGGACGATATCCACCTTCCGGACGGCAGTTTTGACGACGCTACGGAAAGCACGGTTTCCGACGAGTTCAGCCGGTCCATGCTGTTCGACCTGGGGCAGATCGACGTCAGTTGGGATGCGCCGTCCGCCACATTATGGGCGTTCATGACGCCGGAGAATCGGCCCAATTACAGCCTCCCCATGCTGCGCGACATCCGCATGTGGCAAACCGAAACCCAACGCCTGTTCGACAATGGAGCGTTGCCGGTCAAATATATGGTGCTGGGGTCGCGCTTTCCGGGCGTATTCAACCTGGGCGGCGATCTGGAACTGTTTGCGGGCTGCATCGAACGCGGCGACCTCCCGGCCCTCGTCAAATATGGCCATGCCTGCATCGACGTGGTGCATCGCGCCTGGCGCAACGCCGATATTCCGGTGGTGTCCGTCGCCCTGGCGCAGGGCGACGCGCTGGGCGGCGGTTTCGAAGCTCTGCTGTGCTTCGACGTGGTCGTCGCGGAACGCAGCGCCCGCTTCGGCCTGCCGGAAATGCTGTTCGGGCTTTTTCCCGGCATGGGGGCCTATTCGATTCTCGCCCGCAAGCTGGGCCATCGCATGGCCGAACGCATGATCCTGTCCGGCAAGGTCTACACCGCCGAGGAAATGTACGACATGGGCGTCGTCACCATCCTGGCCGAAGATGGCGAGGGAGAGGAAGCCGTGCGCGGCTATGTCGCCGACAATCAGAAGCGCCATGCGGGTCATGTCGGCGTGTTCGAGGCAGGCCGCCGGGTCGACCCGCTGGAATATGCGGAACTCAAGGACATCGTCGAAAACTGGGCCGCTACCGCGCTCAAGCTCGATCCCAAGGATGTCCGGATGATGCGCCGCCTGGCATCCGCCCAGACCCGGTTGCACAAATAGGCTCGTCAGGCGCGGCGCCAGTTGCGGATTCGCGCGGCGCCGTCGTCCGCATCGCGATCCACGGTCCGCATCATCTCCAGCAGTTCGTCCACCGGCATGGGGCGGCTGAGGACGAAGCCCTGCACATTGGTGAAGCCCATTTCATTGGCGTAGCGCAGTTGCTCTTCCGTCTCGATACCCTCGGCCACGGTCTCCACGTCCAATGCCCGCGCGAGATGGGCCACCGACTCCGCAAGCGCCCGGTAGCGTGAATTGCTCTCCACGCCCCGCATGAAGCTTTGATCGACCTTGATCGTGTCGAAGGCGTAATCCCGCAGATAGCCAAGCGAGGAATAGCCCGTCCCGAAATCGTCGAGCGCCAGACGCAGGCCTATGCGCTGCAATTCGGACAATATCACACTGGTGCACCCGCTATCCTCGATGAATATCGATTCGGTGACTTCCAGTTCCAGCCGCCGGGCCTTGAGGCCCGAGCCGACCAGCGCCGCGATGACCGCGCTGGGAAGCGCGTCATTCTTGATGAGGACAGGCGAAATATTGACGGCGACCCGCACATTTTCATCCCATTCCATCGCATCCCGGCAAGCCCGCTCCAGCGCCCAGGCGGTAATCGGTTCGATCATCGAACAGCTTTCTGCGATCGGAATGAATTCCGCCGGCGAGATACGGCCCAAGGTCGGATGGTCCCAGCGCATCAGCGCCTCGCAGATCGCTATCCTGCCTGTCGCGGTATCGAAGATCGGTTGATAGTGCAGCGCCAGTTCGCCATTGGCGATCGCGCCGCGCAGCCCCATTTCCAGATCATAGGTGCGGTTCTGCCGCTCCTTCATCGACCAGGTGAAATGCGCGTGGCGGTTCCGCCCGGCATGTTTCGCCTGATAAAGCGCCATGTCGGCATGCTGGAGCAGTTCCTCGTCGTCCCGTCCGTCTTCCGGCGCGACGGCGATGCCCATGGAGGCGGTGATGGTGAGACTGTACCCGCCGACATCGAAATTACAGCCGAATTCGGCCATCACATCGTCAGCGATCTGCTCCGCGCTTTCCCGGTCCGCGCCGGGGCAAATGAGGATGAATTCATCGCCTCCAAAGCGCGCGACATACCCGCGCGCGCCCAAGGCGTCGGAAAGCCGTTGCGCCACCCTGCAAAGCAGTTGGTCGCCGACGATATGTCCTAGCGAATCGTTGATTTCCTTGAAGCGGTCGAGGTCCATCCAGAACACCGCCACCGGCTGCTGATCCGGTTTCCGGCCATCGAACAGCTCGTGCAGGCGTGTCTGCATCGCCATGCGGTTTTCCACGCCGGTCAGGCTGTCGAACCGCGCCAGCCGCTCGAACTTGGTCGCAAGCTGCGTTTTTTCATATTTGCCCTGCAACGCCTCCACGACGATCCGATGGGTCGTCCTGGTGATCTCCGCCATGGCGAAGATCATGAGGAACAGCATCGTGGCCAGCACGCCGTAGCCAAGCCCCCCTGCGACGACGAGACCCAGACATGTCGGCAGCAGAGCAAAACATGTCTGACCGATGGCGATATGGATGCGCCCCGCATTGCGTCCGGCGATGCCGCCCGAATAGGCGGCGACAAGGCAGACGCTCAATGTGTGCACCGACGCATCATGCGACAGCAGCAGGGTTCCGAAAGCCAATGTGCCAAGCAGCGCCGCATAAAGCCAGGCGCCCAGTTCATAAGCCAGCCCCCAGATCGGCTCCGTCGGCAAATCCTGACGCGCAAGCTGGCGCCGGAAATAGACGGCCGATATGGAACGGCTCAGGCCCACCAGGCAGATGAGAATGGCAATCGTCGTGATTTCAGGCTTTTGCGTATGCCATGCGATCACCAGCCCCAACGCGCCGCCCGCCACCGCGCCGATCATCAGGGATGCGGGAGAAGCGTAGAGCGATTTAACAAGATTCGCCTCCACTTCAGCACTCTGCTGAGTGTCCCGCGCGAGGCGCATGCGCATGGTAGCGATCAAGTTTCGTATATGGTGTGGCACGTCATCGCTACCATTGACGAAACATGATTTCCATTTCGTAAATCGATAATTGGCAAAGATGCGCATAACGATGACTGCGGACGAATTGAGGCGGTTTCCTTCCACGCCACGCTGCCGTCACTCATTCTTGCATCGTCCGGTTTCAGATGCGTGGGTCTGCTGTCGGAATTGGGGGCAATGGATGCCGATGGATCGAGAGGGAAGAACCGTGCCATGGGTGCGGATTAGACCTCCGCATGAAGCATATGATAGCCTCCACAGGCCCAATTTCCCACGCAGGAATATATGCCTGGCACGGACACCATTATCGCGAAGCTGAACGAAGGTTATAAAAACGGTGCACTGGCCGGCGCAAATAATGCGGCGACGCTGCTTGCCGACCCTGTCGTCGTCAACCACATTCCGCCCGTCCCGTTCGACGGTCCGCTATCGAAAGACTTCATGATAAAGGGCTGGGCACTCGAATGGGGCATGATCACGAGCGGCATCAAGGACTATGCGTTCACGCCCGGTCTGGTGAAGGTTGACGACAATACAGTCGATGTCACCCTGACGTCCACCGGGACGGTCGACGGCGAGCCCATCACCTTGATCGGCTATATGCGCCTCGACATCGTCAACGGCGAGATCACGACGATCACCGGGGGTTTCCGCGATAATGGCGGGGAGTTGCTGCAACGGCTCATGACCCGTCCCGACATGGCGGAATATATGGCGGGTGTCGGCGATCTCATGAAGTCGCTTGAGTCCAGCGCAGGCTGACATCCATCGCCCGGCCAAGGCACACGCTTCGTCAAATCACAAAAGCATTGGGAGAGATGAGAAATGACCGACATTAACCGGATGGTTGACTTGTTATCGACCGCCTTCAAGGAGAGTCCCCAAAAGGGCTCGCTGACCATCGGTGAGTTCGCCGCGGACATGGTCGCAATTGCCCATGTCCCGGCCCGTCCGACCGATGCCGATAAGCGGTGAGTTGCTCGGCAAGGGTCTGGCGTTGGAATGGTCTATCTTCGAGGACGCTCTGGACGATTTCGTCTTCACCTGCGACGTATCCGCCAGCGGTCCGGACGCGATCACTCTGGAGATCTGCGGGGCAGGCACCTATGAGGGCCAAGACGGCACGGTAGCGTCAACCATCACGCTTGGAGTAGCTGACGGCAAGATCATCTCACTGATCTCGAACGGGCATGGCAATACCGACGCCAACGTGCCGAAGTTGCAAAGTTCTCCAGCGGCCGCCCGCCATATTGCGGCACTGTCGGCGCTTATTGCGGAGCAATCGCCCGAACTGGCCGCTCATCAGGCAGCCGCGGAGACTTAGGCTGAATTGACATCGGCTCCGGAATTGGACAGCGGCACGGTCAGACGAACCGCCTCGATATTCAGGACAATTTGTTGCCGAACATGGCGCCGTGCGGAGGGGCCGGAATCTCATGGATCTGGTATGAGCCGTCCGGTGACGGCCGCCATTCGATGGGATCCTTGTGATAAACGATCTCGACGAGATATCCGTCAGGGTCTTTTGCGAAGAAAATGCTCATCTGATCGCCGATCTTGTGCATAGATGGTGACACGCCTCGAAGAGGAGACCCGGCTCGGCAAGGGCGGGACCCTGGCGGGACAGCTCTCCCGGCTCGACCTGGTGGTGCT
>JASGDV010000066.1:0-6999 GCA_049841255.1 Sphingobium sp. | reverse complement strand
GCCGCTGGCCGGGCTTTTGTCGGCGCTCGGATGGCTGGCGGTCGGGATCGTGCTGCTGATGGCGCTGGCGACCGGCGCGGTGGTCGTGCTGGCGGCGCGGGGCGCGCATGACAGCCATCGCGGCACCATAGAGGTGCTGCACCTGATGGGCGCGACCGATGTGCAGATCGCCCGGCTGTTCCAGCGGCGCATCGCGCTCGACGCCATGCTGGGTAGCCTGCTGGGCTTTGTCATCGCCGCCTGCGTCATCCTGCTGCTGGGCGCGCGGCTGATCGCGACCGGATCGGAACTGCTGGGCGCGGTGCATCTGCCGTGGAGCAGTTGGGCGTTGCTGGCCGCGCTGCCGGTGGGCGGCGTGCTGCTCGCCATGCTGGCGGCGCGCTGGACCGTGCTGCGTTCGCTGGGGCGGTTGCTGTGATCGTCCGGCTCATCGCTGTGTCGATCCTGGCGTGGATGCTGGGTTTCGCCTGGTTCGCGATCTTCCTGCCGCGCCCGCTGGACGGACGGCCGACCGACGCCATCGTCGTGCTGACGGGCGGCGCGGGCCGGATCGACCGGGGGCTGGCCCTGTTGCGGGATGGCGCGGCCAAGCGGATGCTGATCTCCGGCGTCGACCGCGCCGTCCGCCCGGCCGAACTGGCGGCGGAATATAAGACGCCCGAAACGCTCTTCACCTGCTGCATCACGCTGGGCCGCGAAGCCATCGACACGCGCTCCAACGCCATTGAGACCGCGCGCTGGCTGGAGCGGCGCGACTATCGCACCGTGCGGCTCATCACGACGGACTGGCACATGCGCCGCTCCGCGCTGGAACTGCGGCAGGCGCTGCCGGGGCGCGTCACCATCGTCTATGACGCGGTGCCCAGCCGTCCCAGCCTCACCGTGCTGGCGCGGGAATATAATAAATATCTGCTGCGGCGCGCGGCGGCGCTGATCGGCATCTGACGGTCATGATCGTCATCACCGCCCTGCGTTCCCTGGCCTTCCTTCTCGTCTTTTATGGCGGATCGCTGCTGTACGTCTTGTCGGCGCTGGCGGCCCACTGGATCGCGCCCCGCGCCGTGCTGTCCGTCGCGACGGCGTGGAGCCGCTTCCATCGCGGCTGCGCCCGCTGGCTGCTGGGTCAGAAGGTGCGGGTGGAGGGCGATCTGCCGCAGGGTCAGTATCTCTATATCCTCAAGCATGAATCCATGTTCGAGACCATCGACCTCCTCTGCCTGTTCGACCGCCCCGCCATCGCGGCCAAGCGCGAATTGCTCGACATCCCGCTCTGGGGCGGGCTGGCGCGCGACTATGGTCTGCTGCCGGTCGAGCGCAGCGCAGGGGCAAGCGCCCTGCGCGCCCTGCGCGCCGCCGCGCGGAAGGCGAATGAAGAAGGCCGCCCCATCTGTCTCTTTCCCGAAGGCACCCGCGTTCCCCATGGCGAAACCCCGCCGCTCCGCGCCGGTTTCGCGGGGCTATACGCGATATTGGGCCTGCCGGTCGTCCCCATCGCGGTGGACAGCGGGCGCGTATCTCCGCGCGGGCGTTTCCTCAAACGCTCCGGCACCATCACCTACCGGATCGGGGAAACCGTGCCCCCGGGCCTTGACCGCAAGGAAGCCGAAGCGCGGGTTCATGCCGCGATCAACGCGTTGAACCGCTGATTCTGGTTTCACGCGGAGGCGCGGAGACGCGGAGGAGGCGTATCCAGCCGGAACGAAACAGGCTCCCGCGAAGCAGGATTCCAGTTCAAGCCGAAATAGGAAGCCTGCTTCGCAGGGTGCGAAACCTCCAGTCCCGGTAAAATCTCCTCCGCGTCTCCGCGCCTCCGCGTGAACCTAATGCCTGCGCCCGAAATCGGGTTTCGGATCATCCTGCCCCTGCTCGATGATCGAACGGCGGATGGCGCGGGTGCGGGTGAAGAGGTTGAACAGCGCGTCCCCGTCATCCCAGCGGATCGCCCGCTGCAACGCCGACAGATCCTCGGAGAAGCGTTGCAGCATCTCCAGCACCGCGTCCTTGTTGGCCAGAAACACGTCGCGCCACATGGTCGGGTCCGACGCCGCGATGCGGGTGAAGTCGCGGAAGCCGCCTGCTGAATATTTGATGACCTCCGACTGGGTCACATCCTCCAGATCGCTGGCCGTGCCGACGATGGTATAGGCGATGAGGTGCGGCAGATGACTCGTCACCGCCAGCACCAGATCATGATGCGCCGGTTCCATCGTCTCCACATCCGCGCCCACGCGCCGCCAGAACTCCGCCACGCGCTCGACCGCTGCCGGATCGGCGTCGGCGGGCGGCGTGACGATGCACCAGCGGCCCTGGAACAGCGTGGCGAAGCCCGCTTCCGGCCCGCTATTCTCGGTCCCCGCCACCGGATGCGCGGGAATGATCGCCCGTCCCGGCAGGGCCGCGCTGAGTTGCGCCAGCACATCGGCCTTGCACGACCCCACGTCGCTGACGATGGCGTCGGCGGGCAGATCGTCGGCGAAATCCGCCGCCGCCGCGCCCATCGCCCGCACCGGCACGCACAGCACGACCAGATCGGCGTCCGTCACCGCCGCGCCCGCCGTGTCCGCGATGTCGTCGCACAGGCCGATGGCGCGCCCGATCTCCCGCACCTGCGGGTCGGCGTCATGCCCCGTCACGCGCACCGTCGGCATATATTGCCGGATCGCGCGCGCCAGCGACGATCCGATCAGGCCCAGCCCGATGATGGTGACGCGGGCGAAAGGCAGCATGGTCAGGCCGCTTCCGCCATGGCGCGCAGCCTGGCCGCGACCTTGCGCACCTGCTCCTCCGTGCCGATGGTGATGCGCAGGCCGTTCGCCATGTCCTGCCCGCCCAGCCAGCGCGTCGCGAAACCTTCCTCCATCAGCCCGTTCATGGCAGCCTGCGCCGTCAGCTTGCCGTCGAAGAGGATCAGCAGGAAATTCGCCTTGCTCGGCACGGCGCGCAGGCCGTGATTGGACAGCGCGGCCACCTCGCCCGCCAGCCATTCGCGCCACTGGCTGTTATGCGCGCGGCTGGCCGCGACCCAGTCGGGATCGCCGATCGCCGCGACCGCCGCCGCCTGTCCGCCGGTGGTCACGTTGAACGGACCCCGGATGCGGTGGAGGATGTCCACCACCTCGGCCCCGGCATAGCCCCAGCCGATCCGCTCCGCCGCCAGCCCATAGATTTTCGAGAATGTCCGGGTGACGAGCACATTGCCCGCGCTCTTCGCCAGCTCCAGCCCGCCATCATCCTCGTCCGCGTCCAGATATTCGGCATAGGCCTGATCCAGCACCAGCAAAATGTCGGGTCGCAGCCCCGCATGCAGCCGCGCGATCTCCGAACGCGGGGCCATGGTGCCGGTCGGGTTGTTGGGATTGGCGACATAGACGATCTTCGTCCGCTCCGTCACGGCGGCGAGCAGCGCGTCCACATCGGTGGCATAGTCCTTGTCGGGCGCCGCCACCGGGGTCGCGCCGACGCGCCGCGCCGCGATTTCATAGACCACGAAGGAATGACGCGGGAACAGCACTTCGTCGCCCGGCCCGGCATAGCCGCTCGCGGCCAGATGCAGCAGTTCGTCCGACCCGGTGCCATAGACGATCCGCGCCGGGTCCAGCCCATGCGCCGCCGCGATCGCCTCGCGCAGCTTCGTCGCGCCGGGATCGGGATAGACGGCCAGGTCGGCGGCGGTGGCGGCCATCGCCTGCTTCGCCGCCTTGCAAGTGCCGAGCGGATTCTCATTGGCGGACAGCTTGATGAGCGGACGGCCATCGTCCGACGCGGCCTTGCCCGCCACATAGGCGGAGATGCCGAGTATCCATTCCTTGGGAGCAGGTTTCGTCATGGCCGGGGCTTTAGAGGGAATCGGAGCCGGATGGAAGCATCTGACGGCGGGGAAATGATGCGGCGGGTAAGGAGGCGTCGATGGTCCGGTTTCGGTCATTTGCGGACGTTCAACCTTCGTCATCCCAGCGGAAGCTGGGATCTCTCTGGGGTCTGATTGCGCCTCAAGAAGAGGGATGCCAGCATTCGCTGGCATGACGGGCATCCCCTAAATTGAAGTGCACCGTGCTCCTGCAAAAGCAGGAGCCCAGATCAGACGGTGGAACTGGGCTCCTGCTTTCGCAGGAGCACGGTTGGATAGAAGCAGACGAACTGCTCCCCACCCAAACCCCCGCACCCGCAATTCGCGTGTGCCTTCAATCCGTCTCCGCCGCGAGGTAGACGCGGTTGCGGCCATGTTCCTTGGCCAGATAGAGCGCCCTGTCGGCTGCCCTCAACGCGGCGCGGGGATGCTCATATTCCAGCACGTCGGCCACGCCGCCCGAAAAGGTGACCTGCTCCATCTTCTCGCCATTGGCGCGGTTGACGAGGCTGCGTCCCGCCAGATCCTCGCGCACCTTGTCGACCAGCGCGCAGGCTTCGGGCGCCGTCTTGCCGCGAAACAGCATGACGAACTCCTCCCCGCCATGCCGCGCCACATGACAGCGGTCATTGGAAATCTTCGCCAGAAGGCCCGCCACGAATTTCAGCACGCGGTCGCCCGTGTCATGGCCGTGCGTGTCGTTGATGAGCTTGAAATGGTCGATGTCGCAAAAGGCGATGGCCAGCGGCTCGCCCTGTTCGCGCGCCAGCGTCAGCTCCTCGCGCAGCGCGCCTTCGAAGGCGCGGCGGTTGGGCAGGCCGGTCAGGAAATCGTGCTCGGCCGCCTTGCGCGCGCTTTCCAGGCTGGATTTGAGTGCCTGCGTCTGCTTCTGATTGTCGCGAAGCTGGGTTTCCACCTGCCGCGTCTTCTCCACCATCGACCGGGTCAGGTTGACCAGCCGGGCGAGCACCGTCTCCGCGTCGCCGCCTGCCGCCAGATCCTTGGCATGTTCTTGCAGGGCCGCGCCATAATCCTTGGCGCTGCTGCGCGATTCATGCATCAGGCCGGTAAACAGCGTCAGGCTTTCCTCCACCTTGTCCAGCATCGCGGCCAGCGCTTCAGGCGTGATCTCGTCGGCGCGCTGCTCGGCGATGACCGCTTCGACCCAGCCATTGCTGACCTGCCCGCGCTCCATCATCACCGCCTGCACCGCCTTCTCGATGCCGATGTTCGCGCCTGTCAGATAATCGAACGCGACGGAGAAGTTGACCGGCGTCAGGTCCAGATCGTGCGCGAACAGGAAATCGCCGATATCGTCATACAGCTTGCGGCGGCGCGTGATTTCCCGGTTGGCCGCCGTGCTGGCTCGGCTGCGCCTTTCGGGCGGCGCCTGTTCCTCTTCCTCCCCTTTTCCGGACAGGCCACGGGCCCATCGCGTCAGGCGATCGGTAAGCCCGTGATGCGGGCTTGCGGAAGGAGAGGTTATCGCGTTCATGCCTCGAAGAACGGCAGGCGGCGAACAGGGTTAAATGCCCATCAAACAAATTTCCAAAGCCGTTGGAATCGGGGTCAGATGTCCGCGGAAACCAGCCAGTCGCGAAAGATGCGGACCGCGCGCGTCTGCAAGGCGCGGGGGCGGCAGACGAAGAAATAGCGATAGGGGCTTTCCACCTTGACCGGGAACAGGCGGACCAGCCGGTCGTCCGCCGCCTGCTGGAAATGGCTGGCATGCATGACCGCGACGCCCAGCCCCTGCGCGGCGGCTTCCAGCATGAGCTGGCCCGAATCATAATTGTCGATCGCCAGCGGTTGCAGGTCCGGCAGGCCGACTGCTTCCTTCCATGCGTCGAACGCCAGAGTCATGTCGCGGTGCAGCAATATGGTGTGCTGCGACAGTTCCTCCGGCGCGCTGAGCGGGTGGGGCGGTTCCAGCAGCGCCTTGCGCCCGATCAGATAGACCTCGTCATGATCCAGCTCATGCGCGTAAAGCGCCGGATCGATGTCCTTCGCCAGCACGATGGCCGCGTCCAGCCCTTCGCCCAGCCGCGCCACGGCGTAAGGCGTGGTTTCGATGTCGAGGTGCAGTTGCGGATGCATCTGCCGCAATTCGCCCAGCCGGGGGAACAGCCGCTGGGTCGCGAACAGCGGCATGACCGCCAGCCGCAGGCGCAACTGGTTGCCGCCGCTCTGGATATTCTCCAGCGCCTGGCTGAGCGAATCCAGCGCGGGCGCGATGTCGTCCAGCAATCGCTGGCCGTCGGCGTTGATCTCCAGCGCCTGATGCTTGCGGTCGAACAGCGGGCGGCCGATGAAGCGTTCCAGCGCCTGCACCCGGCGGCTCAAGGCCGGGGTGGACAGCGCGAGTTCCTCCGCCGCCGCCTTGACGGAGCCGAGGCGGGCAACCTGAACGAAGGCCTCCAGGGCCGTAAGAGGCGGCAGTCTGCGCATAATCCGTCAAAGTTCCAGAAATTCCGGGCCGTTGCACCGCGTCATGTCATTTTTCGGGCGATGCGCCAGCAGCTTTCAGCATCCTCCATTCAATGATCGGCAATATCCGTCAATGTGGCAAGATGCATTTTTTGCAACTTGCCCGATTCCTTTCGCACTTGCGAAAATAGCTGCTGCACTGCACATAGAAAAGGCCTTTCAGGCATCCTCTCCTATAAACTTTCCGGGCTGGCCTTCGGGCTGGCCCTTTTTTCGTTCCATCGGCGGGTGCGATGCGCCCTTTTCCTTCGCGCGCGCATTTCCTATCTCGTTACGCCAGAGACACAGAGCGAGGATGGCGATGGCCGATCAGGACAATGCAGGACGCAGGATTCAGGTGGCCAACGCGCGGCCGGAGGACGCCGGGCGCGGACTGGCGCGCCTGCCGCTGGCCGTGATGGCGGAACTGGGTCTTGCCGAGGGCGACGTGATCGAAATCGCCGGCAAGCGCCCGACTCCGGCTCGGGTGGTACGGCCCTATAAGGAGGATGAAGGGCTGGACGTGCTCCGCCTCGACGGGTTGCAACGCGCCAATGCGGGCGTGGGCTCCGGCGACTTCGTCCACATCCGCAAGGTCGAGCCGCGTCCTGCCCAGCGCGTGATCTTCGCGCCCGCACAAAGCAATTTGCGGCTTCAGGGCAATCCCGACGCGTTGAAGCGCGTCT
>JASGDV010000065.1:0-17672 GCA_049841255.1 Sphingobium sp. | reverse complement strand
CCTGCTCATTCTCCGACACGCGCTGCGTCATCAGCGACTGGATGGTCGGCATGGCGAGGCCCCAGAGCGCATTGGGGAACATCGCCGCGATGAACAGCCAGCCATTGCTCGCCAGCCCCATCGCCAATATGCCCACCGCTCCGAAGCACAGCCCAGTCACCATGGTGGTCCGGTCGCCCAACCGCTTCACCACCGGACCGACCAGCATCCCCTGCACGCCCATGTCGAGCAATCCGACCAGCGCCAGCAGCGTCCCCACCTGCCACGCGCCCCAGCCATAACGGTCGCCCGCATAGAGCACGAACACCGCCGAAAAGAGGTGATGCGCGAAATAGAGCAGGAAGTTGACGATGGCGAGGCTCGACAGCTCCGGGTGCGAACGCAGCAGCTTCAAAGCCCCGAAAGGATTGGCGCGCTTCCATGAAAAGGCCATGCGCTTTTCCGCAGGCAGCGATTCAGGCAGCACGAACAGCCCGTAAAGAAACGCCATGGCCGACAAAGCCGCCGCCGCCCAGAAGGGCGCGCGGAGCGACACCTCGCCCAGCACGCCGCCGACCAGCGGCCCCGCGACGAATCCCGCGCTGAATGCCGCGCCGATCAGGCCATATCCCCGCGCGCGCTCCTCCGGCGGCGTGATGTCCGCCATATAGGCGAAGGTGGAGGTGAAGCTGGAGGATGTGACTCCCGCCAATATCCGCCCCAGCGCCAGCCACCACAGGTCCGGCGCCAAAGCCATCAGCACATAGTCGATCGCCAGCCCCGCGACGGAGATCAGGATCACCGGCCGCCGCCCGAAGCGGTCGGAAAGCGATCCGATCACCGGCGAGCAGAGGAACTGCATCGCCGCCCACAGCGCCACAAACACGCCGTTCCACAGGCTCGCCTCGCTCGTCGATCCGGTCAGCGTCTCGATCAGTTGCGGCAGCACCGGGATGACGATCCCCATCGACATGACGTCGAGCAGCGCCGTCACCAGGATGAAGGCGATGGCGGCATTGCGGCGAGGGGCGGGAACGACGGACATGGCGGACGGCTCCTAGGCCGAACGGGCGCTCAAGCCAAGGGCGAAGCCGCCGGCAGCGGCCCCATGCGAAAGCTCCACCCCAGCAGCAGCGCGCAAAAGGCGCAGGCGATCCACAGCGCGGCAAGGTCCATGACCGGGAACAATGCCGCTCCTGCCACCGCTCCCGACACCAGTCCCAGCCACAGCAGCAGATAGGGCAGCCAGCCGAAAGGCGCGCCTCCGCCCAATGCCGCCGCCAGCGCCTGACCCAGCTTCACCAGCGCGCCGGTCATATAGGTGACGCCGATGCTCACCTCGCCATTGCGCTGGAACACATTGTTCACCGCGCCCATCGCCGCCGCCATCAGCAGCGTCAGGCCGTCGCCCGCATGGCCCATGGCCGTCAGCATTCCGCCAATCCCCAGCAACGCCGTGACCAGCCCCAGCACCGCCTGCTTGCGCCACCGTCCCGCCGCCCGCGCCAGGATCGCGCCCATCATGACTCCGCCGACGAAAGCCCCGATCAGCCCCGCCGCTGCCAGCGCCACGCTGGTCCCGCTGGCAAGGCCGACTGCCAGCCGCGTCGAATTGCCGCTCATGAACGATACGAACAGTCCGCCCAGTTTCAGGAACCCTAGCGCGTCGATGAAGCCCGCCAGCGCCGCGAGGCCCATCGCCAACAGATGCCGGGGAAAATCATAACGCCGCATGACTGCTTCTTTAGGCCATGCGGCTCCCCAAAGGGAATGGCGAGCGTGGAGTCGTTTTGTTGTGTATGATGAGATATAAAACGTCGTGCTCCTGCGCAGGCAGGAGCACGAAAAATTGAAGGGCAGTCCCTACCGCGCCGCCACATCCCGGCTCAGATAGACTTCCGCCACGCGGCCGTCCCGCATCGAGCAGGTGAAGCGGCGCGTCGTGCCGCCGCTCGCGCTCCAGCTTGCGCGCATCTCGACATCGCCGTCGATATTATAGCCATCGCTCGTGGCGCGGGGCGCGTCCATATGGCGGACCTCGGCATAGCCGCCCTGCGCCTGCGCCTCGTCCCGCGCGGCCACCGCGCAGGCGTCGGACATCTGCGCCTCATCCTGCCGGTTGGCGTCGGCTGTGTCGGAAAAATCCCCGCTCTGCCGGTCCGCGCCATAATCCGTGCCGTCGGCGGGCGGCGGCGCGTCATAATCGCCGTCATAGGAACGCCCGTCATCGGGACCGGAAGCCTTCGCCGCCTTCTTGTCCTTGGACATGGATGACGCCACGATCGCCACCGCGCCGATCAGGGCCGCCACGCCGATCGCGTCGCCGACGCCAAAGCCATTGTCATGCCGATGATGCCAGCGGTCGCCGCCCCATCCGCCATGACCATAACGCGGCCGCGCCTCCGCCGGGGACATGCTTGCCCCGACCAGTGCCAGACTGGCCAGCGTTCCCATCATCCACCGACTCTTCTTCATCTTCCGGACCTTCCGTTGCGATGCCCCGTTCCCTATCAGCGGCAGGCTGTCGGAAGGCTGAACATCGCGCCCGCCGCGACGGGCCGATGTTGACAGTTCCGGCCCGACTCGCTAGAGCGCGCGCATCCCGACACGATGGATCAGCGGCAGTGCAGAAGCACTGACCGTCTTTTTTGCGTCTCGGGGTGTAACATGGCCATCGCTCCTCGGCCAGAGGAGCTTCCGGCCCGGACGCTTTGAGATGGGGCGGCGCCAACCGCCCCGTGGAGCAGGAGAACAGATTACCATGGCACGTATTGCGGGTGTCAACATCCCGACCAACAAGCGCGTGATCATCGCGCTCACCTACATCCACGGCATCGGCCGCAAGACCGCCGTCGACATCGCCGACAAGCTGGGCATCGACCACAGCCGCCGCGTTCAGGACCTGTCGGACGCCGAAGTCCTCCAGATCCGCGAAGCCATCGACGCCGACTATACGGTCGAAGGCGACCTGCGCCGCGACACCGCGATGAACATCAAGCGCCTGATGGACCTGGCCTGCTATCGCGGCCTGCGTCATCGCAAGGGCCTGCCGGTTCGCGGTCAGCGCACGCACACCAATGCGCGCACCCGCAAGGGCAAGGCGAAGCCGATCGCTGGCAAGAAGAAGTAAGGCGCCCGGAAAACAGTCCGGGGGACTGTTTTCAGCCTTACTCCGCCGGAGGCAGCCCTCCTTGGGCACAGCCTAGGTCAACAGATTTTCGTAGGAAGAGCAAAAAATGGCACGCGAACCCCAGCGCATCAAACGGCGCGAGCGCAAGAACATCTCGGCGGGCGTGGCGCACGTCAACGCCAGCTTCAACAACACCATGGTCACCATCACCGACGCGCAGGGCAATGCGATTTCCTGGTCCTCCGCGGGCATGATGGGCTTCAAGGGCAGCCGCAAGTCGACCCCTTATGCCGCGCAGGTCTGCGCCGAAGACGCGGGCCGCAAGGCCGCCGAACATGGCGTCCGCACGCTCGAAGTCGAAGTGAAGGGCCCCGGTTCGGGCCGCGAATCGGCTCTGCGCGCGTTGCAGGCGGTCGGCTTCCACATCACCTCCATCCGTGACGTCACGCCGATCCCGCACAACGGCGTCCGTCCGTCCAAGCGCCGCCGCGTCTAACAGCGCGCGACGGTTTACCGGCGGGCGGCGGACGCGCTGCCCGCTTGCCCATTTGCATCGGCCGGAACGTCCTGATTGGGTCCAGGACTAGCGTTTCGGCCTCATCCCCAGGGGAATTACATGACTGTCAACATGAAGAACTGGCAGGAATTGAAGAAGCCCAACGCGCTGGAGATCAAGTCTTCCGGTGACGGCAAGCGCAAGGCGACCTTCGTCGCCGAACCGCTGGAGCGCGGCTTCGGTCTGACGCTCGGCAACGCGCTGCGGCGGGTTCTTCTCTCCTCGCTTCAGGGCGCGGCGGTCACTTCGATCAAGATCGAGAACGTCCTGCATGAATTCTCCTCGCTCGCGGGCGTGCGCGAAGATGTGACGGACATCGTCCTGAACGTGAAGCAGATCGCGCTGAAGATGGAAGGCGACGGTCCCAAGCGGCTCCAGCTTTCCGCCACCGGCCCGGCCGAAGTGAAGGCAGGCGACATCGCGGTCGTCGGCGACATCGAAGTGATGAACCCCGATCTGGTGATCTGCCACCTCGATCAGGGCGCGACGCTCAACATGGAACTGACGGCCGACGTCGGCAAGGGCTATGTCCCCGCCGTCGCCAACCGTCCGGCCGATGCGCCCATCGGCCTCATTCCGATCGACGCGCTCTATTCGCCCGTCCGTCAGGTCGCCTACAAGGTGGACAACACCCGCGTCGGTCAGGAACTGGACTATGACAAGCTGTCGCTGACCGTCGAGACCGACGGCACGGTGACGCCCGAAGATGCGGTGGCTTATGCCGCCCGCATCCTTCAGGACCAGCTTCAGCTCTTCGTCCATTTCGAGGACGCGCTGCCCGCCGCGGCTCCCGCCGCCGGTTCCGCCGCCGCCTCTTCGGGCGAGGGCGAGAGCGACGCGAACCAGATCAACCGCTACCTGCTCAAGAAGGTGGACGAGCTGGAACTGTCGGTCCGTTCGGCCAACTGCCTCAAGAACGACAACATCATCTATATCGGCGATCTGGTCCAGAAGACCGAGGCCGAGATGCTGCGCACCCCCAATTTCGGCCGCAAGTCGCTGAACGAGATCAAGGAAGTGCTGTCGTCCATGGGCCTGCGTCTGGGCATGGACATCCCCGGCTGGCCGCCGGAGAATATCGAGGAAATGGCCAAGAAGCTCGAACAGGAGCTGCTGGGCTGATCTTCCCTAGCCGGAAGATCGAACGGGCTATGGGCGGTGGCCCTCATCACCGCCTGGTCTGGGCTACCTCATACGGGCCCTTAACGAACGAAGGAAGAAGACATGCGTCACAAGGTCGGTCATCGCAAGCTGCAACGCAGCGCCGGGCATCGCAACTCGCTGCTCCGCAACCTCGCCGCCTCGCTCATCAAGCATGAGCAGATCCTGACCACCACGCCCAAGGCGAAGGAACTGCGTCCCTACGTCGAAAAGCTGATCACCCTCGCCAAGAAGGGTGGCCTGTCGAACCGTCGTCTGGCCCACGCCCGTCTTCAGGACGATGCCCAGCTCACCAAGCTGTTCGATGTCCTGGCCGAGCGGTACAAGGATCGCAACGGCGGCTACACCCGCGTCATCAAGGCTGGCATCCGCGCTTCGGACGCCGCGCCGATCGCGATCATCGAACTGGTCGACCGCGACGTGGACGCCAAGGGCCAGGATTCGGGTCCGGTCCAGAACGCCGACGCGGACGAGCTGGAAGCCGCATAAGATCAAGCCGCTTTCCGGCGGCATGAGATAGCGTTACGGACAGGCCGTGGCTTCGCAATGAAGCCGCGGCCTGTTTTTATTCCTGATACCAGAGTCGAGAGGATGTCCCCGTTCCCCGCCGCCGCGCATGATCCGCCCGACCGTCGGGAAGCGGCCGCTCCTGCTCATGTCCGCCATGTTCCTGCTTTCACAGGAGCATGCCTGTTTTTCCTGGCGCTCCTGCTCACAGCCGCGCCCTTGCGCGCCAATCCCAGCCCGGCGGGCTTCGATCCCGCCGCGCACGGCCCGACCTATCCCGCAACTCCGCGCCAGCCCCTCATCGAGGATCATTTCGGCGTGAAGGTCGCCGATCCCTATCGCTGGCTGGAGAACGACCTGCGCACCGACCCCGCCGTGCGTGACTGGGTCGCCCGCGAAAACGCGCTCACCCGCCAGTATCTCGACGCGCTCCCGGCCCGCGACATCCTGCGCAAGCGGATGCAGGCGCTCTTCTCCCATGGCCGCTACACCACGCCGCGTAAGGCGGGCGGCCTCTATTTCTACGGCTATAACAAGGGCCTGCAGAACCAGACCCCCCTCTATGTCCGCGAGGGGCTGACCGGCCGGGAGCGCCTTCTCCTCGATCCCAATGACTGGGCGAAGGACGGCGCCAGCGCGCTCGCCGAATGGCAGCCCTCGCCTGACGGCCGCTGGCTGCTCTACGCCGTGCAGGAGGCGGGCAGCGACTGGCGCACGCTCAGGGTGCTGGACGTCGCCACCGGACAGCCGCTCCCCGACAGCATCCCCTGGGTCAAATTCTCCCAGCTTGCCTGGGACGGACGGAGCGAGGGCTTTTTCTACTCCGCTTTCCCCGCGCCGAAGGACGGTCAAGCCTACCGCTCCGCCAACGAAGATCAGCAAATCCGCTATCACCGCCTCGGCACTGGCCCGGCGCAGGACCAGTCGATCTACGCCACGCCCGCCCGGCCCACGCTCAGCCACGGCGCGCAGGTGACGGGCGATGGTCAATGGCTGATCGTCAGTTCCTTCGACGGCCTCGATTCCCGCCGCGAACTGCGGATCGCCGCGCTCGACGGAGGCCCTGTGAAGCTGTGCCCGATGATCCGGGGCATGACCGACGACTGGCGGCTGATCGGCAGCATCGGACCGCTGCTCTATTTCCTCACCGATAGCCGCGCGCCCCATTTCCGCGTCGTCTCCCTCGACGCGCGCCGCCCGCGCAAGGCTCCCCGCGAAGTCATTCCCGAACGCGGCGACACGCTGGCGGGCGGGGCGCTGGTGGGCAGCCGCTTCATCCTCGCCTATCTCCGCGACGCGCAGACGGTGGCGGAGATGGTCGAGCTGGACGGCCGCCGCGTCGGCGACGTGCCGCTGCCCGGCATGGGCACGGCGGCGGGCTTCAACGGACGGGGCGGCGACCCCGAGACCTTCTTCAGCTTCTCCGGCTTCACGCGCCCCCCCCGGCATCTACCGCTTCGATACCGCGACCCTCCAGGTCCAGCCCTTCGCATTGCCCGACCTGCTCTTCAACCCCGACGATTATGGCGTGGAGCAGCGCAGCTATCCTTCGAAGGACGGCACGCTGATCCCCCTCACCATCATCCGCAAGAAGGCGCTGGCCGACCGCGCTATCGCCGCCCCGACCATCCTCTATGGCTATGGCGGCTTCAACATCACGCTGACGCCGGGCTATTCGGCGACGCGCATGGCGTGGCTGGAGCGGGGGGGCGTCTATGCCATCGCCGCGCTGCGGGGCGGGGGCGAATATGGCAAGGCGTGGCACGACGCGGGCCGCCGCGCCAACAAGCAGAACGCCTTCGACGATTTCATCGCGGCGGCGGAGTATCTGAAAGCGAACGGCTTCACCCCGCAGGACGGTCTCGCCATCGAAGGGCGCTCCAATGGCGGCCTGCTCGTCGGCGCGGTGGTGAATCAGCGGCCCGACCTGTTCGAGGCCGCGCTGCCCGCCGTGGGCGTGATGGACATGCTGCGCTTCGACCGCTTCACCGCTGGACGCTATTGGGTGGACGATTACGGATCGCCGGACAAGGAGGCGGACTTTCGCCTGCTCTACGGCTATTCGCCCTATCACAACATCCGGCCCGGCAGGGATTACCCGGCCATATTGGTGACGACGGCGGACACGGACGACCGCGTGGTGCCCGCGCACAGCTTCAAATATGCCGCCGCGCTGCAAGCCGCCGATCTCGGCGGAAAACCCCGCCTGCTGCGCGTCGACAGCCGCGCGGGCCACGGCACCGGCAAGCCGGTCGACAAGCTGATCGACGAATATGCCGACAGCTATGCCTTCGCCGCTCGGTTCACAGGGTTGAAGATCGAGGAGGATCCGAAATGATAGAGGGCGATGGCAGGGCGATGCCCCGCTAATATGTTCAGGAAGCCGTCCCGCTTTCCACTATCATGATATATCCCGATAGGGGTCTTGCGCCATGAAAGCGGCCTTCGACTCACATCAATGGAACCGCCCGCCATGTCCGCCTCTGCCAGCATGTTTGCACAATCCTTCTTCCACGGAACGCGCGCCGATTTGAAACCGGGCGATATGATCGTCGTTGGAAATCCATCCAACTTCGCCGAATCGAAGGCACTGTCATGGGTCTATTTCTTCAGCACGCTGGACGCCGCCATCTGGGGCGCCGAACTGGCCATCGCCGAAGGAGCGGAACGGATCTATGTCGTGGAGCCGACCGGACCGATGGTGGACGATCCCAATCTGACGGATAAGAAGTTTCCCGGTAATCCGACGATGTCTTATCGCTCCCGCGATCCGCTGCGCGTGATTGCCGAAATGACCGGGTGGCAAGGGCATCCGCCCGAACAATTGCAGGGGATGAAGGACAATCTTGCCCGATTGAAGACGGATGGCGCGAATATCATCGACTGACAGAAGGGAGGGAGCGCCGGTTTCATCTTTCGATGCAGCAAAACTGCCGCTCTCTCTTCCCTATTCCGCCCCCTTATCCATCCCCTCCATGGTGAAATTCCCTTCCGGTTCGCCCTTCAACCCCGCCGCGATCTTCTCCGCCGCGGCCATGACGCGCAGCACATTGCCGCCTGCCAGCTTCGCCACATCCGTGTCGCTCCACCCCCGCCGCATCAATTCCGCCAGCAGCGCCGGATAGCGATCCACGCCGCCCAGCCCCTGCGGCAAGGCGCTGACCCCATCGAAGTCGCTGCCGATCCCCACATGGTCGACGCCCGCCACCTTCGCGATATGCTCGACATGATCGGCGACCTGGCCGATGGTCGTCACGGGCTCCGGGTGCGCCTTCTCCCAATCGGCCAGCGCCCGCTTCGCGGCTTCGGGATCGCCGACATGCAGCCCGCCGAAGGGCGGCGCGTTGTTGCGCGCGATCTCGGCGGCGCGGTCGGCGTTCCACACCCGCCGCGCCTCCGACACATATTGCGCGGCGAAGTTCACCATCACCACGCCTCCATTTTCCGCCACCTGCCGCAGCACCGCGTCCGACACGTTGCGTGGCGTATCGCACAGCGCCCGCGCGTTGGAGTGGGAGAAGATCACCGGCGCGCGGCTCACCCGCAGCGCATCCAGCATCGTCGCCTCGCTCACATGGCTGAGGTCGACCAGCATCCCCAGCCGGTTCAATTCCCGCACCACCGCCTCGCCGAAGGGGGTGAGGCCGTCATGCTTGGGATCGTCCGTCGCGCTGTCCGCCCAGGCGATGGTCTTGGAATGGGTGAGCGTCAGATAGTTGGCGCCCAGATCGCGATAGGCGCGCAGCACCGCCATGCTCCCGTCGATCTGCCCGCCGCCCTCGACCCCGATCAGGGACGCGATCCGCCCCGCCTTGTGCGCCGCGCGCACCTCCGCCGCCGTGGAGACGAGCTGAAACTGTCCCGGATAGCGCCGCGCGAGGCTGTGGACGAATTCGATCTGCTCCAGCGTGTCCTTGACCTGTTGCAGTCCCGGCTTTTCCGCCGACACCCAGACGGACCAGAACTGTCCCCCGATCCCGCCCGCGCGCAGGCGCTCTATGTCGGTGTGATAAAGCGCCGGGTCGAGCCGGTTGAGGTCCATCGACCAGCGCCCGTCGCCCGCCTTGTCGGCCAGAGCCTCCGGCCAGTCATTATGCCCGTCGATCAGCGGCGTGGCCTTGAGCACCTTCGCGATCCGCGCCGCATAGGGATCGGGCGCGGCCTGCGTGGCGGGAGAGGGAAGGATGGCGGCAAAAAGCAGCGGCAGAGCTGCGAGGCGGAGGCTTCTCATGACGCGACTATGGCGCTTATGATCCCGCGCGCCAAGGGGGCGCTTTTTGGGTGGATTGGCGACGGTCCGCTTCCAACATGCACCGTGCTCCTGCGAAAGCAGGAGCCCAGTTCTGCCGTCTGATCTCGGCTCTCACGAGCCACTTGTCTCGTTCGAGTGCCTTCGCAGGAGCACGGCACTTCAATTTGGGGAGGCGACATTCCTTATCCGTCATGCCAGCGAACGCTGGCATCTCTCTTCTTAAGGCGCAATCAAACCGCAGAGAGATCCCAGCTTCCGCTGGGATGACGAAGGTGGGATGCCCCCTTCTGGCCGAAGCCAGCCACCCCAATATCGCGGGTTATCGCCTCACCGCCCCATCAATCGTCATCCTGCTCCGGCCGCGCATAAGCGCCGCCTAGTTCCTTGCCGGGGATCAGCCGCCCATTCTCCTGCCGCAGCGTCATCGTCTCGAAAGCCGGTTTGGGCACATCCTTGCTCGGCTCGGACGTCAGGATGACGGAGCCGTCCTTCGCTTCCCATCGCCCCTCCGCGAACAGGTCGAGCGCCCCCACGACCAGATACCATTGAAACCGCCCATCGGGCCGCAACAGCATCTCCGATCCCGTCTCCATCACGCCTTGTAGATAATAATGCCCCGTCCAAGCCGCCGAACCGTCCTGCGACGTGACGGCGGGGGCGGCCGTCTCATCCCGAGCCCGGACAGGCGCAGCCATCATCGCAAGGATGAGGCAAAAAAGCTGAAATATTCTATGAATCATAATAATCTCAATAGCTTATATCAGTTTTCCGTTTCAACGCCTCCGACCCTAGCGGAAAAACTGCTCCACTTCGCTATTTCACTCATGGTTTCACCCAAAGCTCTGCTAATCCGGGGACAATGACGATCGACCCCTTGCTGTTGTTGCAGGCTTATGCCCTTGGCGTCTTCCCCATGTCGGACGATCGCCACGCGCAGGATGTCTATTGGGTCGAACCGAAGAAGCGGGCCATCCTGCCGCTCGACGCCTTCCACCTCTCCCGCTCGCTTGCCAGGACCCTGCGCCGCGACCGTTTCCGCGTCACCGCCAACCGTGCCTTTCCCGCCATCGTGGCCCTTTGCGCCGAATCCGCCGAGGATCGCCCTTCGACATGGATCAACAGCCCCATCGAGCAGGCCTACCGCCATCTCCACGAACTGCGTTTCGCCCATTCGGTCGAGGTTTGGGAAGGGGAGGAACTGGTCGGCGGCCTTTACGGCGTGGCGCTGGGCCGCGCCTTCTTCGGGGAAAGCATGGTGTCCCGCCGAACCGACGCGTCGAAGGTCGCGCTGGCCTGGCTGGTGGCGCGGATGCGTTTCGGCGGCTTCACGCTGCTCGACTGCCAGTTCATGACCGAACATCTGCGCTCGTTGGGCGCGGTCGAAATCAGCCAGCGCGACTATCTTCAATTATTGGGCGAAGCGGTGGCCGACGTGCCGCTCGGCGCAGGGCGCGCCGTGCTGTCCGCCGGTTCGGGCGCGGCGGCGGAACTGGCGTTCGATCCATTGTCGGGCGCGCCGGAGGCGGAAGCGGAAGGCTCGCCCTTTGCCCCGGTCTTGACGGTGTCCGGTCCCGTTTCCGGCCATTCCATCGCACAGCTTTTGACCCAGACGTCATAGATGGGATGCTGCACGACATTGCGGTCGGGCCGTTCCTTGAACAGCCAGCCGGAAAAGGCGCGCCGCCATTTGCCGTCCGCGCTGCTCCGCACGTCAAGCTGAACGAAGGCGCCGGTCTCCTGCACATTTTCCCAGGGCGCGGTCGTCTCGCAGGCTTGCAGCCGCACGATGGCATCGCCCGCGCGCAACGCTTCACCGGGCTTCATCTGAAGGTCGCGGGTGAGGCCGTTGCGCTTGTTGAGCAGGCCCACCACCGCGACCCGCTCCGCCATGGGCGTGCCGGGCAGAGCGGAGGAATCGCCGCTGCGGATCGGGCTGTTCTCGATCTTGACCGGTCCGGACTGGTTGGCGGTGGGCATGTCGTCGCTGCCGCATCCGGCCAGCAACAGCACGCAGGCCAGCAGGGGCGCGGTGGTCAGGATCGGCAGGATGCCCCCCGCCGGGCGAGGGGTCATGATGCTTCGGGGCTCCATGCCTCATAATCGCCGGTCGCCTTCTGGCGATGGCCACCCTTTTCCAGCGCGCCGGACGGGCGATAGGCGTTGACGGTGCCGGTCGCGTTGGGCGTGAAGTCGCGTTCCCAGATGCGCGGCGGCGGCAGGAAGCTCTCCGGCGCGCCTTCGATGGAATGATGCAGCCAGCCATGCCATTCCGAAGGCACGCGGCTCGCATCGTTATTGCCGTTGTAGATCACCCAGCGGCGGGTGCGGCCATGCACATCGGTGCCGCCTTCATAATAGACATTGCCCTGATGGTCCTCGCCGACCTTCGTCCCCTTGCGGGCCGTGAAGAGCGAGGTGCCGATGGTGGCGCCGTTCCACCAGGTGAAGATCTTGCCAAGGATTCCCATGGGCTGCGCTTAGCCGCTGGGGCGGCTGCTTGGCAAGGCGCTTGTGCGGCTTCCGGTCAGGAAGCGGGACAGAAATTCAGGCTGTCCTGCCTTTCGTCCGGCCGGGCTTCTGGAATGGCGCAAGCACCCCAGTTCACGCGGTCCCCTTCGCCGATGCCCAGCTCCGTCGCGCGGCCGCCCGCCAGTTCCAGCACGGCCGCCACCGGAACGCCCGCCGACACCGGCTCACGCGAATAAGGCTGCGCGTTCGCCTTGATGAAGGCGATGGTGCCGTCCGTATGGATGAACAGCATGTCCAGCGGGATCAGCGTGTCCTTCATCCAGAAGCTCGCGGTGCGGGGCGGCTCCATGGGAAACAGCATCCCGGCGTCCGGAGCCAGCGATTTGCGGAACATGAGGCCCTGTGCCTGGTCCTGCGGCGTCAGCGCGACCTCCACGTCGAAGCGATGATCGCCCCTGGCGGTGCGGATAACGAGGGGGAGGAGGGGACTTTTCGATGCGGCTGCTTCACTTCCGTTTCCTGCCTTGGGAACGGCGTGGGACGAGCAGGCGGTCAGCAGCAGGGCGGCAAGGAGCAAAGGATGGCGCATATCCCCGTCTAACGCGAATGGACCGGCAGGGGGAGCGGATTAACCTTCATCCCGTTCCGGCGGCTCTCCGGGCGGCGCGTCCACCCAGCGGCGGGCGAGCGCATGGCCGTGGCCCGCGCGCAGGAAGGCCGCCATCCATTTCTCGCGCAGCCTCGGATCGGGGCGCTCCGTCGCGAAGGGACCGATGCGCTTGCGCCGGGCGAAGCGTTCGGCGGCATCCCAGCCCTGCGCCGCCGTTCGGGCATCCGCCTCCGCCCGGTCGGCCTGGGCTATCCCTGCCGCGCGCAGGCTTTCGTCCACCCGACGCGCGCCATAGCCCCGCCGCGCGAGGGCCGCGCTCTTCATCACCGCATAACCGCCATCGTCCACATAGCCCAGATCGGCCAGCCGCTCGACCAGCGCCTGCGGATCGGCGGGCTCTTCGCCGCCCCAGCCCCGCTCCCCGATCTTGTGCCTTAGATAATCGAGCAGCTTCGCGCGGCTGGTGGCGAAACGGCCGACATAGCGCAGCGCCATCTCGCGCAGGGCGTCTTCATCGAGCGGTGGGCGGGGGCGTTTGCCGGTCATGCGGCTTACATCATGCGACAAGCGCCATCTTTATGCCACAGTCGGGCCGGAATTTTACCGCCCCTTATGCGCTAGAAGCACAGGCTAGAAAGAAACTATCCGGTGCAACATCGCGTCAAAGCTGATAGCGGCGGCCGGATATGACAAATATGACATTGGGTGACGCCAATATGACGGGTTCGCAGAGCATGATGGCACCGACGCCGACGATGGACGATCTTCCCCGCCGTTTCTCGGATTTCGAGACGCTGGGCGAGGCGCTGGATTATGCGGCGCGGAGCAAGCGCGGCATGAATTTCCACGACGCGCGCGGCAATCTGGCGCGGCCCTATCCGTTCAGCGAATTGCGCGAGGACGCCATCGCTTGCGCTCACCGCCTGATCGCCCATGGCGTGAAGCCGCAGGATCGGGTGGCATTGGTGGCGGAAACGGGCGCGGACTTCGCGCAGCTTTTCTTCGGCATCGTCTATGCGGGCGCATGGCCGGTGCCGCTGCCGCTGCCGACCAGCTTCGGCGGTAAGGAAAGCTATATAGACCAGCTCAATGTCCAGTTGACCAGTTGCGACCCGATGCTCTTCCTTTTCCCCAAGGAACTGGAGGAAATGGCGGGGGAGGCCGGGCGGCAGCGTTCGGTCGAAAGCATCGCTTTCGAGGACTTCATCGCGCGCGAAGCCGCGCCCTGCGCCCTGCCGCAGGCGAAGGGCGAGGAAATCTGCTACCTCCAATATTCGAGCGGTTCGACCCGCTTCCCGCATGGCGTCGCGGTGACGCATCACGCGTTGCTCAGCAATCTTGCCGCGCACAGCCATGGCATGGAACTGGCCGAGACGGATCGCTGCATAAGCTGGCTGCCCTGGTATCACGACATGGGTCTGGTCGGCTGCTTCCTGTCGATCGTCGCCAACCAGGTGTCGACCGACTATATGAAGACCGAGGATTTCGCGCGCCGTCCGCTGGCGTGGCTGGACCTCATCAGCCGTAACGAAGGCACGTCGATCAGCTATTCGCCGACCTTCGGCTATGACATCTGCGCGCGCCGCATGTCGAGCCAGACCAAGGCCGCCGACCGCTTCGACCTGTCGCGCTGGCGGCTGGCGGGCAACGGCGCGGACATGATCCGCCCCGACGTGATGCAGAGCTTCGTCGACGCCTTCGCCGATGCGGGGTTCAGTCCGAAAGCCTTCCTGCCCAGCTATGGCCTGGCCGAAGCGACGCTGGCCGTCACCATCATGCCGCCGGGCGAAGGCATCATCGTCGAACTGGTCGAGGAAACCGACCTGTCGGGCGGCGACGCGGCGGAGGGTCGTCCGCAGCGTTTCCGCTCCATCGTCAATTGCGGCAGGCCCGCGCGCGACATGATCGTGGAAATCCGCGACGAAGACGGCGGCGTGCTGAACGAGCGCCAGATCGGCAAAGTGTGGACCACGGGGCCGTCGTTGATGGTCGGCTATTTCCGCGATCAGGAAGCCACGGATGCCTGCATGGCGGACGGTTGGCTCGACACCGGGGACATGGGCTATCTGAGCGACGGCTATCTCTACATCGTCGGCCGCGCCAAGGACATGATCATCATCAACGGCAAGAACCACTGGCCGCAGGACATCGAATGGGCGGTGGAGCAGCTTCCCGGCTTCAAGCAAGGCGACATCGCCGCTTTCGCGATCACGACGCCCGGCGGCGAGGAAGCGCCCGCCGTGCTGGTGCATTGCCGCACCTCCGACAATGAGGAGCGTTCGCGCCTGCGCGACCAGATCCGCGAACGGGTCCGCGCCATCACCGGCATGAACTGCGTGGTCGAACTGGTGCCGCCGCGCACCCTGCCGCGCACCAGTTCGGGCAAGCTCAGCCGGTCCAAGGCGCGCAATCTCTATCTGGCCGGGGAAATCCGCCCCTACGACATCGCGGCCTGAATTCAGCCGACGGCTGATGATGGAAGCGGTCGGCTCTAGCTCGACCGAAGCTGCCGCTCGACCATAGTCCAGAGCGTCGTGAATTGCTTTGCCGCGGGCGAGGACGGAGCGAACGCGCCCAACGGTTTGCGCCGCACCGCCATTTGCTCGATCATGCTCGCCATGGGGATGGCCGGCCAGTCCGACTGTTCCTCCAGCGCCTTGCGATGCAGGCTGCGGCGGCGGTCGACCATCGAGTAGACAGGCAGGATCGGCGCATGGGAACCGCCCCGCTGGACGAGGTAGCGCGCGACTTCCCCCATCGCCCGTTGCGACAAAGGCGAAGGAATGACCGGAATGACGATCAGGTCGGCGGCGCGCAGCACCTGCTCGCTGGTTTCGGTGAGGCCCGGCGGGCAATCCAGGATGATCCGGTCATAATCCTTGGCCAGACTGTCGATCAGCTTCGCCAGCCGCTTCTTCTTGTCCATTTCCCGGAACAGATGATCCAGCCCGCGCAGCGACGTGTCGGCCGCGATCAGGTCCAGCCCCGGTACGGTGGAAGGCTGGATCAGCTTGCGGACCTGAACGTCCTTGCTGAAGATCGCCTGCGCGGCGTCCCGGTTCTGCGCGTCGGTGGAGATGATCCAGCTCGACGCGGCCTGCGGATCGAGATCCCAGAGCAAGGTGCGGCGCTTGGAAATGCAGGCGGAGGCCCAGGCGAGGTTGATCGCGAAGGTGGTTTTTCCTACTCCGCCCTTGAGGCTGTAGACCGCGATCGTCGCCAATGCCGGTTCCTTTGTTGTGGGAAGGGAAAGAGTAAATCTTTCTTTCATCGCCAAGGCAAGCGCTCAATCACGTCATTGTTACGCCATCGTGACGGGCTGGGGGAAGCATGCGGTGGCGCGGCAATTTGCCGCTGGAAGCATGACCCGCAATGGGATAGCGCGGCATACGGAGCATGAGGGAAGGGCCACCGCTTCCTTCCCGGCGTATGAGGAGGTAGTTCGTCTATGAAGATCGCGATGATCGGCACGGGATATGTCGGGCTGGTTTCGGGCGCCTGTTTCGCGGATTTCGGGCATGACGTGGTCTGCGTGGACAAGGATGCGGGCAAGATCGCGGCCATAGAGGCGGGGCGGATGCCCATTTATGAGCCGGGACTGGATCAGTTGGTCGCGAGCAACGCGGCGGCGGGCCGCCTGACCTTCACCACCGATCTGGCCGCCGGGGTCAAGGGAGCCGACGCGATATTCATCGCCGTGGGCACGCCTTCGCGCCGGGGGGACGGCCATGCGGACCTGAGCTATGTCCATGCCGCCGCGCAGGAGATTGCCGGGGCGCTCGACGGGCCCGCGGTGATCGTGACCAAGTCCACCGTGCCGGTCGGGACGGGTGACGAAGTGGAGCGGATCGCGCGGGAAGCGCGGCCCGATCTCGACATCGCGGTTGTCTCCAATCCCGAATTTCTGCGGGAAGGAGCCGCCATCGCCGATTTCAAGCGGCCCGACCGCATCGTCGTCGGCACGACCGGCGACGAGCGCGCGATTCAGGTGATGCGGCAGATTTACCGTCCGCTTTATCTCAATCAGGCGCCGCTGCTGTTCACGGGGCGGCGCACGGCGGAACTCATCAAATATGCCGCCAACGCCTTTCTGGCGACCAAGATCACCTTCATCAACGAAATGGCCGACCTGTGCGAAGCGGTCGGCGCGGAGGTGCAGGACGTGGCGCGGGGCATCGGCCTCGACAACCGCATCGGGTCCAAATTCCTCCATGCCGGGCCGGGCTATGGCGGTTCCTGCTTCCCCAAGGATACGCTCGCGCTGGTCAAGACCGGGCAGGATTATGAAGCGCCGATCCGCATCGTCGAGACGGTCGTGCAGGTGAACGACCTGCGCAAGCGCGCCATGGGCCGCAAGATCGTGAAGGCCATGGGCGGAGAGGCGCGGGGCAAGACGGTCGCGCTATTGGGCCTCACCTTCAAGCCCAACACCGACGACATGCGCGACGCGCCCAGCATCGCCATCGTTCAGGCGCTGGAGGATGCCGGGGCGAAGATCGTCGCCTATGATCCGGAAGGGATGGAAGCCGCCGCCGCCCTGATGCCCGGCATCACCATGGCGACGGACCCCTATAGCGCGGCGCAAGGCGCGGATGCGCTGGTGCTGGTGACGGAATGGGACGCGTTCCGGGCGCTGGACCTGAAGCGGCTTGCGGCCTCGATGAATGCGGCGGTCCTGGTCGACCTGCGCAACATCTATCCGGCGGCGGATGCGCGAGCGGCAGGCTTTTCCCTGACGCGCATCGGCGACAGGGCCGTCGCCCCCTGATGTGGCCATGGAATGAGGGGGAGGCATGGACCCGGACCTTGCCTCGCATGCATCACTGGCTCTTCGCGGCGGCTCTGCTTTTTTGCGCCAGCCAGATCGTGCCTGTCGTGGCCGGGTTGCTTTAGCAAGCCGCTTTGCAGGTGGAGGTTCGCTTTGGGTAGGGAGCAGTCCGTCCGCTTAGACTCGGCCGTGCTCCTGCGAAGGCAGGAGCCCAGTTCCGCCGTCTGATCTGGGCTCCTG
>JASGDV010000064.1:0-2535 GCA_049841255.1 Sphingobium sp. | reverse complement strand
TGCATGATGGATGCTGAAACGAGTTCAGCATGACGAAGGAAAATAGATCGAAATCCAACGCTCAGCCTATAGGTTTACAAACTCCACAATCGTTTTTTAGCGGCCCAGCAATCCGCGGGCTTGTCCCGCTATTTCCGCGAGCATGGCGACATTGGGGACGGCTGCTCCTCTGGCGCGCTGGACGAGGGTGCGGAACTGGCGGATGCGGGAGTCCTTTTCCTTGAGCCAGCCGTCGACATGGGCGGCGATGTCCTTGCTCTTCGCCTGGGCGAGGAGGTCGAGCCGCACCTGCTGCATGTCGCGGGCGACGCCGGAGATGAGCAGCCGCTCCCATGGGTCGGTCGGCTCCATGCGGGCGGCGACGGACTGGACCCAGTCGATGCCGACCGCTTCGCCCAGATGGGTGAAGGCGCGGGTGAGGGCGACTTCGTCCACGCCCTGCTTGTCCGCCAGCATTGCTATGCCGACCGCGCCGTCGAGCTTGAACAGGCCCGCCGTGCGGTGGACCAGTTCCTCCGGCGCGCCGAGCGAGAGAAGCTGGTCGGTGACGGCGGCGGTGCGGCGAAGGGCTTCGCTGGTGAGGAGGTCGTCGACCTTGCTCGCCAGCTTGCCGACGCCCTTGGCGAGCAGCGCGTGGCCCGCATCCGGCAGGGTGCCGGTGGGGACGGAGCGGAGGATGTCGGCGATCTGCGCGCGCATGCCCCCGGCGATATGGCCGAAGAGGGCGAGACGGGCGGCTTCGGACATGTCCGCCGCGTCGATGTCGTCCCAGAGCTTGTGGATGCCGTAGAGCCGTTCCGCGATCAGGAAGGCGCTGGCGAGGTCGCTCATCGAACAGCCTTCCTCCTCCGCCAGTTCGAACGGGTGGATGAGGCCGAGGCGGTTGACGATGCGGTTGGCGACCTTGGTGGCGATGATCTCTTTTCTGAGGGCATGGGCGGCGATGGCGTCCGCTTCCTTCTTCTGCATCTGCGGCGGGAAGGCGGCCATGAGTTCGCCGGTCATGGAGGGATCGGTGGCGAGGCCGCCTTGTTCGATCGCATCCTGCAAGGCCAGCTTCGCGGTGGAAAGCAGCACGGCGAGTTCGGGGCGGGTGAGGCCCATGCCGTCCTGTCCCCGGCGCAGGAGCTGGTCGTTCGCGGCCAGCCCCTCCACCTGCCGGTCGAGCCTGCCCGCTTCCTCGAAGGTCTCGATGAGGCGCACATAGCTGGCGAGGTCCGCCGCGCCGCCGCTTTCGGCGATGGAGAGGCCGAGCGCCTGCAGGCGGTTGTCCTCCAGCACGATGTCGGCCACTGCGTCGGTCATGCTTTCCAGCAGCGTGTTGCGCGCGTCGAAGGCAAGGCGGCCTTCGGCCATCTCCTTGTTGAGCGCGATCTTGATGTTGACTTCATTGTCCGAGCAATCGACGCCCGCGCTATTGTCGATGAAGTCGGTGTTGATCCGCCCGCCGCGCAGGGAGAAGGCGATGCGCGCCGCCTGGGTGACGCCCAGGTTCGCGCCTTCGCCCACCACCTTGACGCGCAGGTCCTCCGCATCGACGCGCAGGCGGTCGTTGGCGGGGTCGCCGACATCGGTCTGGCTTTGCGCGGCGGCCTTGACGTAAGTGCCGATGCCGCCGAACCAGAGCAGGTCGTTGGGGCTTTTGAGGATGGCGGAGATAAGCGCGGTCGGCTCCATCTCCGTGGCGGTGACGCCGAGGATCGCCTGCATTTCCGGCGTCAGGGGGATGCTCTTCAGGGAGCGGGGGAAGACGCCGCCGCCCTTGGAGATGAGGGACTTGTCATAATCGTCCCAGCTTGAGCGGGGGAGGTCGAAGAGGCGCTGCCGTTCGGCCCAGCTTTTCGCCGGGTCGGGATCGGGATCGAGGAAGATGTGGCGGTGGTCGAAGGCGGCGACCAGCTTGATCGCCTTGCTGAGCAGCATGCCGTTGCCGAACACGTCGCCCGACATGTCGCCGCAGCCGACGACGGTCACCGGCTCGCTTTGCACGTCGATGCCCATTTCCGCGAAGTGGCGGCGCACGCTGATCCACGCGCCGCGCGCGGTGATGCCCATCGCCTTGTGGTCGTAGCCATGGCTGCCGCCGCTGGCGAAGGCGTCGCCCAACCAGAAGTCATGCTCCAGCGCGATGGCGTTGGCCACGTCGGAGAAGGTCGCGGTGCCCTTGTCCGCCGCGACGACGAAATAGGGATCGTTGCCGTCATGGATGACGACCTGCGCCGGATGCTTCACCTTGCCCTTGACGATATTGTCGGTGACGGAGAGCAGGGCGCGGATGAAGATGCGGTAGCTTTCCGTGCCTTCGGCCAGCCATGCGTCGCGGTCGACCTGCGGGTTGGGAAGCTGTTTCGGGTAGAAGCCGCCCTTTGCGCCGGTGGGGACGATGACGGCGTTCTTGACTCGCTGCGCCTTCATGAGGCCCAGCACTTCGGTGCGGAAATCGTCGCGCCGGTCGGACCAGCGCAATCCGCCGCGCGCCACCGGACCGGCACGCAGGTGGATGCCCTCCACACGAGGGGAATAGACCCAGATTTC
>JASGDV010000063.1:0-8158 GCA_049841255.1 Sphingobium sp. | reverse complement strand
GGGGGATGCGCCGTCAGAATGGCGTGGCCACTTCGCCCCCACCCCCTCATCCAACTGCGCCTAACCTCACTGCGTGAGGCAAGGCTTCCTATCCTTCTCCCCAAGGGGAGAAGGGAAAGCAAATGTCCGCTCTTGACCGACCCCCCCCATTGCAAAACTGCGATGATCGCCTTTCCGGTGGGCGCGTTATCGGTGGATTCGCGAAGAAGGCTTCGTTTCGCATTGCGGGACGTTGCAGTCGCTCCGCCAGCATGTAAGGATGGCGGCATGGACATAGATATTTTGCCCGAGGGCGTGACGCGGGAAGAACTGCACCACCGCCAGCTCGATTTTCACGGTTTCCGCCGCAGCGACGGACTTTTCGAAATCCACGGCCGCATCACCGACCGCAAGACCTTCGACTTCACGCCGCCCAGCGGACCAAAGACGATCCCGGCAGGATCGCCCGTTCACGACATGCAGATCGTCATCGTGTTCGACAGGGGCATGATCATCCAGGAAGTGCGGACATCCATGAACGCCTTTCCCTATATCTCCTGCCCCGGCGGGGGGGACACGCTTCAGGCGCTGGTGGGGCTGCATATCGGGCGGGGATGGAATAATGAGGTCCGCAAACGCCTGCCCTTGTGCGACACCTGCACCCATTTGCGGGAGATATTGACGCCGCTCGCCAGCGCGGCGTTCCAGACCATGACCGGCATGAACGGCCCGATGCCCGACATAAGGGACGCCAACGGCCGCCCGACCAAGATCGACAGCTGCCATGCCTATGGCGCTTCACGCGAACTGGTGAAGCAGCTCTGGCCGGAATTTCACGAAGGCTGACCGGACGCGCTCAGTTGCCGAGCGGCGGCGCGTCGGGGATGGCGGAAAAATGATGGGCGGCGATCTTCCAGCTTCCCTCGGTCCGCTTGAGCAGCAGGGTGGTCCGCAACCGGCTCTGCGTGACGACCCCACCCGCCAGCGTGAAATCGAAGGTGCCGAAACCCTGCGCGAGGATGGCGTCATCCGCGACGATGCGGATTTCCTGATCGCTGAGCGCCAGATGGCCCGACTCTATGACCCCGGCATAGGAGGCGAAATAGTCCGCTATGCCCCCGCCGCTCACCGAATGATGGGGACGCCCGCCGAACAGAAGCGCGTCGCGCGTATAGAGCGCGGTCAGCTTTTCGGGATTCCATGGCTGCGACGCGGCGTTCCAGCCGGCCACGATCCGTTCCAGTTCCTGCGCTGCGCTCATGCCCCTCTCCTTTTCATGGCTCTCGCCCGACCATGGCGGGCGGCGCGGCGTTAATCAAGCGCCGCTCCAAGTCCCATACTGGACAGAGCGCACCGGATTGCCCATGGCGGGGCGCGAACAGGAAGAAGGAAAGAGCATGACCATCCAACGGATCGAAACGGGCCCGCGCATGAGCCAGGCCGTGGTGCACGGCGACACCGTCTATCTGGCCGGGCAGGTGGCCGCGCCGGGCGAAAGCGTCGCCGCGCAGACCACCGCCGTGCTGGCGCAGGTGGACCAGCTGCTCAAGGAAACGGGCAGTTCGAAGGACCATCTGCTGATGGCGACGATCTGGCTGGCGGACATGGCCGACTTCGCCGAGATGAACGGGGTGTGGGACGCGTGGATCGCCGGGCACCCCGCCCCCGCGCGCGCCACGGGCGAAGCGAAGCTCGCCACGCCGGACTTCAAGGTCGAGATCATCATCATCGCCGCCAGGGCGTGAGGCAGGAGCGCGGCTTCCCCCCGGAAGCCGCGCCGCTATGCCGGACGGGGCGCCGCGTCGGCGCTGCGGGCGGCGAGGAAATAGGAGAGCGAGGCCAGCGCGCCCACGCTCCAGATCACCGGCAGCAGGGCATAGCGAAGCGATTCGACGCCCAGCGCCGGGGAAAGCATCTCGCTGATGAGGCCGATGCCCAGCGTGCCCGCGCCCCAGCCCAGCGTCATCAGCAGATACAGCAACGCATTGGCCCGCCCATGGGCGTCGCCGGGCGTCACGTCCTGCACATAGCCGAGCAGCGATCCATAGCCCGAATTGGCGATCAGGATGATGAAGCCCAGCGCCGCCTGCGACACGAGGGGATCGGGCGAAAGGCAGACGAGCGTATAGGCAGGCGTCACCAGCGCGGTGATGATGCAGCCCAGAAGCTGCGGCGACCCGATCGACCGCCGCCTCAGCCGCGTGCCGAGCAGGCCGCCCACCATCATGCCGCCGAAACCCAGCACGCTATAGTTGATGCCCAGGAACCAGGCGATCTGCGAATCGGTCATGTGCAGCGAGCGCGACAGGAACAGCGGAAGCCATTGCAGCGTCGATTCGGTGAGGATGGTGTGCAGCACCGCCGCGCACGCCGCCCAGCGGAAGCAGCGGTTGCGCAGCAGGGCCGGAAAGCCGCGAAGGTCGCTCCAGTCCAACCGCTGCGGGGTCCGGCGATTATGGTCGCGCAGGAAGAGGAGCACGCCCAGCATCGCGAGCAGCCCCATGCCGCCCATCGCGAAAAAGCCCGTCCGCCATCCATGGGCCGCGCTGATATTGCCGATCAGGACATAGGCGACGACCGTGCCGATGACGGTGGCGGAGGTGAAGACGGTATTGGCGAGCGGGCGCGAGGGTCCGGAGAAATTCTCCGCGATCAGCGACAGCGAGGGCGGATTGGGCCCGGCCTGCCCCGCGCTCATGCACAGGCGGGAGATCAGCAGCGAGAAATAGCCCTGCGCGCTGCCGCAGGCGAAGCTCATCAGGGAGAAGAGGCCGGTCGTGAAAGCGATCAGCCTGACGCGGTTGCGCCGGTCCGCCGCCATCGCCACCAGCAGGCAGGCGACGCCATAGACGGCGGAATTGACGAGGCCGGTCAGCTCCCCGATCTGAATGTCGCTGAGATGGAATTCCCGGCTGATCTGGAGCATCAGCAAGGGGAAAATCTGGTTGCTGGCATAGGTGACGATATAGACCAGCGTCAGCAGCGTCAGCACCAGCAGGGGCGGATTGCGCCTGCCTTCCGCAGGCTGCGGCGTTTCGCTTTCCGGCAGGGCGGCCGTGATGTCCGAAGCCTTTTCCATGTCCTGCCCTTTTCCTCTCCTGGATGTTCGGGATTATCGGGTTTGCCGAGCCGTTGGATGGTCGGGGTGGGAGCTGCGGTTACGCGCCGGTTTTCCCTTGGGACAAGCCCCACCCCTGACCCCTCCCCTGAAGGGGAGGGGGGAAACAATGGCCGCAATGGCCAACAATGGCCTCGCCACCCCGTTTCAGCCCCGATGTGTCAGCGTATCCCGCAGCGTCGTGCCGGGATAGTCGCTGCGATAGACGCCGCGTTCCTGAAGGATCGGCACCACCATGCGGCAGAAATCCTCGGCCGCGCCGGGCATCGCCTTGCAGCCCAGCATGAAGCCGTCGCAGCCATGCTGTTCGAACAGATATTGAAGCTGGTCCGCCACCTGCTCCGGCGTGCCGACGATCTCCGGCGCGAGGCCGTCCAGCGTGTAGCGGCGGGCGACCTGCGCCAGCGTCAGCCCTTCGGCCTCGCTGACTTCCAGCAGGCTGGCATAGGCGGCCTGCGATCCGCCCTCGGTCGGGACATGAGGGATCGGCTGGTCGGGCGGATAGGCGCTGAGGTCGACGCTCATATGCGCGGAGACATAGCCGATGGCGGTTTCCTCATCGACCAGGCTGTTCACATAATCATTCTTTTCCCGCGCGATGCTTTCCGTCTCACCCACCGTCACGGTGACCAGCGGCAGGATCGCGCAATCGTCGGGGGAACGCCCTTCGGCCGCCATCCGGCCCTTCATGTCCTGATAGAAGGCCTGCATCTGCGGCAGCTTATATTGATGGGTGAAGATGACTTCGGCCCATTTCGCGGCGAATTGCCGTCCGCGTTCCGACGCGCCCGCCTGCATGATGACGGGGCGGCCCTGGGCGCTGAGGGGCACGGAGAGGGACGCCTGCACCCGCACATGCCGGCCTTCATAGGCGACCTGTTGGAGCTTCGCCGGGTCCATGAAGACGCCGCTCCGCTTGTCGATGACGAAGGCGTCGCCGGGGAAGCTGCCCCACAGCTTCATGCAGGCTTCGACCACCTCCTCCGCCCGGTCGTAGCGGGACACGCGGTCCAGCAGCTTGTCCATGCCATAGGCCTGCGCTTCCCTGTCGCTGGACGAGGTGACGATGTTCCACGCCATGCGCCCGCCGCTCAGCAGGTCGAGCGTGGCCAGCGACCGGGCGATGCCATAGGGTTCGAAGAAGCTGGTCGACATGGTGATGCCGATGCCCAGCTTTTCCGTCGCGCGGGCGATGGACATGGCGAGCGGCACCGGATCGAGCATGTAAAGCTCGCCCCCCTTGCGGATGGTGACATCGTTGAAGAAAATCTGCGCGTCGGCGAAGAAGATGGCGTCGAACTTCGCCTGCTCCAGCGTCCGGGCGATCGAGTCCCAGTAATCCGCCTCCAGAAAACGGTTCCGGTCGGCGGCGTGCTGCCACATGAAGCCGGTCGGGCCGGCGATGTTCAGCATGACCATATGCATCTGGCGTGTCATGAAATCTTCCTTCCGAACGGTTTCCTTCGGCCTTTCCGCCGATGGCGCCAGCGGCAACCCATGCCGGTCCGGCGGCGCGGGGATACTTGCAGGCATTTCCAGCTAACCGCAGAGTATGGGCGCTTGTCAAACAGCTTTATTGAACAATCGTCCGACGCAACGAAGCGGACCCGCCGCGTAGGGGCCGCATGGACCGGTCAGCGGCGGCGAAAAGGCGGGACAGCCGGCGAACGGCCGCGCCTGACCTCAGGGTCGATCGGGTTGCGCGGAAGGGCTTCGGCGGCGACGCTGCCATCGACGATCTTCCTGACGGCGGTCTTCCAGCGGTCATTCTCCCGCAGCGTCGTCCGCTGGAACCGGATCTTGCCGCAACCGGGCAAGGCCCTGATCGCGGACTTGATGCTCTGGAACAGGTTTTCCGGCATCCACGGGCTGGCGCTGATGCCCTTGATCCATGCGCGGTCGATGGGAACGTCCAGACGCTGCGCCACCGGATCGTCGCTTTCGCAGAGCAGGCGGAACTCCCGTTCGTCGCGGAAGGCATAGCGTTTGAGGAAGGGCAGGTCGTAGACGTTGATCGCCTCCAGCGCATCGAGCTGGTCCAGCGTCTTGTATTGGACGTCGTTCCAGACGAAGCAGGGCTGATCGCGCAGGCTGCTCAGCAAGGCGCGCTTGTCGAGATCGACGCGGACGCCCTCCATGCCCTTGGCGAACACGCCCCAATGGTGGAACGTCTCGGGCGCCTGGGTGAAGCACATCGCGAAGACATGTTGGACGCCGCGCTTCGCCCGATAGGCGTCGAGGAAGGCGATGTCGTTGCGATCCTCCCACAAGGCCGGGCTGAGCAGCGTCAGCCGTTCCGACACCAGCATGTCGAGCGCCACGGCGAGGCTGGTGAAACGCTTGAGCGTGTTGCTGGTCCATTCCGCCATGACAGTCTTCCCGTCCCCGTGCATGCCCGACGCGCCCGTCCGTCCGCCGATGCGGGCGCGCTCCATCCTCGTGGACCTGAATGCCCTGCGCCTCGCGGCGGCGCAAGGGCTGCCGCCCGGATGCGGCGGGCAGGCAATATCGATTTCAGGAGGTTGACGGTGGAGCGGGTAGCGGGGATCGAACCCGCATCACAAGCTTGGAAGGCTAGTGCTCTACCATTGAGCTATACCCGCCCGTCAGGGGAAGCGCCCTGCCATCATTCGGGGGGCCTCGTCAATATCGCATCGACGCCTTTCCCCAACTTCCCGCTTAACCCGGCGGGGGCTTTGCTCTACATCCCGTTCATGGCCAAGCCCTCCCTGCGCCAACTGGACCTTTTCGCGCAGATGGTGGCGGCGGGCAGCGTCGCGCGCTGCGCCAGCGATCTGGGCATCGGCGCGGACGAGGTGGCTCGCGGGATCGCGGCGCTGGAGATGCGGCTGGGCTACAGGCTGTTCGACGATCTGCATGGCGCGGCGCGGCTGACGCAGGCCGGGCACAGGACCGCGCAGGCCATGACGCTGCTGGGGGAGGATGACCCCGAGCAGGCGCTGGCCGCGCGCGAACCGGCGGAGGAAGCCGCGCCCCCTCTCCCGCCGCCGCCCGACGGAGGGGCACGGCGGCTGATCGCGCTGGGCGCGCCGCCGCCGGTCTTCGGGCATTTTCAGGAGGCGCTCGCCGCGTTCGAGGAAGCCAATGAGGATGTGGCGATCACGCTGGACCTGCACATATTGCTGGCCGAGCAGGCGCGCGAGGCGCTGGAGCGGGGCAAGGTCGACATCGCCTATTTCTATGCGCTGGGGGAAGCGGATGGGCTGCCGTCGCGCTATGGCTGGTCGGAGCCGCTCAGCCTCTATGCGGGGAACGCGCATCCGCTGGCCGGGCGGGATAGGGTGTCGCTGCGCGAGGTGGAGGCCGCGCCGATGCTGGCGATGGAGCCACGCAACGGGCTGCGCCGGATCAGCGAGGACGCCCTGCGGCGCGGCGGCATCAGCCCGCAACCGCCCGCGCTGGAATCGGACAATCTGTTCGAGATCATGACGGCGTTGCGGCACGGCGATGGCTGGTTCGCCGCCTTCGGCCCGATGGCGCGGGACATGGGGCGGGTCGAGGGGATCAGGCGGCTGGCTCTGGAGACACCGCTCCCCGCGATCGAGGTGCGGCAGGCGGTGAGCGCGCGGGCGGAGGAGATTCCGGCGGTGGAGGCGTTGGCGGATTATCTGTTTATGTGAAGCACGACAAGAAAACGACTCCGGCCACATGACATTAGGTGAAGCTCGTCATCATTATGATTCAGCTTCGACAAAACTGCATCACCGGCTGAGATTCACCGACAGCGCCTAACTATATCTCGTCTAACTTGCGTGAGATTTAATACTCATTACAATAGAAATGATACTGAATATTCCATATCCCAGCGTGCTTGATCCTATTGCCGCAAGTGTTAACATCAATGCACCAACCCACTTTGGAAATAGGCGCTGATGTATAACCGGGACGGTCTTGGCGACTCCCTCTTTACATCTTACCGAATCTATCATCGGACCATTCAAAATTTGAACTGTTACATTCTCTCCCGGCCCTAAAAATCCAAGCTCAAGTATCCACTCTCCCCGACTTCCCGTCCGAACATGATGATCTACTGAAGGAATTATATTGTAACCCCATGGATGCTGACCCGGAGTTGCAACAAATTGCACATCGGTTGCGCTTGTTCGACCACTATTTTGCACGACCACCTGACCAGCGCGAATGAATATATTCGGTGCTCCAAGTTCGGCCGGCTTTAAGTCAAATGAAGTCGAGTTTGGACTGAAGACAATCAGCCTAGGCTTACCAGTTAACCAATATGCAAAATATGCACCCGTCAACGTGATCAGGGCGGTCCAGAAAACAGTCCCAAACTGACCTTCCACAAACCTACTCCGCCGCGATGCCCGCCGACTTGAACATGTCAGGGTCGGGCTCGTCGCTGTTGGCGGGGTCGCCGCCCTTGAGCTTCTTGCGGCGGTCGAAGGCGTCCCAGACCTCGTTCCACTGGCCGCGGGTCGCGCCCTTGCTATATTCGGTCGCGCGGGTTTCGAAGAAGTTCGCATGCTCCACGCCGTTCAGCAGCGGGGTCAGCCAGGGCAGCGGATGCTCGTCGATCATGTAGATGGGCTTCAAACCCAGTTGCCCCAGACGCCAGTCGGCGATGTAGCGGACGTAACGCTTGATGTCCTTGGGCGTCATGCCGGGCACCGGGCCCATTTCGAAGACGAGGTCGATGAATGCATCCTCGATCCGCACCGTCTTGTGGCACATGTCGATGATGTCGTCCTTGACCGAGGGGGTCAGGCAGTCGCGTTCCTTCACGAAGGTGTGGAACAGCTTGATGATGCCTTCGCAATGCAGCGTCTCGTCGCGGACGGACCAGGTGACGATCTGCCCCATGCCCTTCATCTTGTTGAAGCGCGGGAAGTTCATCAGCATCGCGAAGCTGGCGAAAAGCTGCAAGCCTTCTGTGAAGCCGCCGAACATGGCCAGCGTCTTGGCGATGTCCTCGTCCGAATCCACGCCGAACTGGGCGAGATAGTCGTGCTTGTCCTTCATCTCCTTATATTGGAGGAAGGCCGAATATTCGGTTTCGGGCATGCCGATGGTGTCGAGCAG
>JASGDV010000062.1:0-3212 GCA_049841255.1 Sphingobium sp. | reverse complement strand
CTTTGGTCCGCAAAGCCGCTCTATCGCGCGCTGGTGGCGCAGGCCAAGGCCGAAGGGATCATGAACGCCGTCGCGCATCACACGCATTACGGCTTCTCCAACCATGGCCCGGTGATGGAGCAGGGGACCGAAATCGGCAATCCGCATCTGACCATGTGCGTGGAGTTGATCGACCATCGCGACAGTCTGGAACGCTTCTGCCGGGCCCATGGCGACTTCCTCGCCGGCAAGGTCATCGTCTACAAGCATCTGGAACATTGGAGCGTCGGCCCCAGGGGCGTCGACCATGAGGACGCCACGCCCGAAGAACTAACGGCAGAACCCGAATGAGAAACCGCGATCCGAAAAGTTACAAGGTTTGCGGCCGGTCGCCCCGGCCTTCCTTTGCAGCAGTTCGGCCGCCGCAATAACGGGCGGCGGCGATGCTACCATAGAGCAGCACCAGCGCCGCCAGATTAAGCAGTTCGCTTCTCTGTTCCCACAGGCTTGCGCCCATCTGGTTTATCCCCACCATCAGATGGATGCCCGGCGTCGTGGGCAGCAGCCGCGCCAGCAGCGCCAGCCAGTCCGGCGTCGCCTCCACCGGCCATGACAGCCCGGCGAGGAAATAGATCGGCAAGGACGTGATGATCCAGAGCTGGACTGGCCGCTCGCGGGTCTGGAAGAAGCTCGCCAGCGCCAGCGCGGCGGCCACCGTCGCCGCGACGAAAAGCGCGCCCGCCACGGCCAGCGCGCCAAAGCTCCCGGCCGCGCGCGGCATGTCCTGAAACCAGAAGACGAAGCCCGCATAATAAGCGACATTCACGCAGCCGACGGTGAAAAAGGCCAGCGCGATGCCCAGCAGTTCGCACGGATGGAAGGCCAATGGGCCATGCCGTTCGCGCATGGTCGCTGCCAGTAGCGCCAGTCCCATCAGCAGCGTCTGGTGGATGATGATGAAGGTGACGCCCGGAAACACCGTGCTGCCATAGCCTTCGCGCGTGTTGAACAGCGGGCGCTGAATCAGGGCGAGCGCGGGTGGGGCAGGGGCGCCCGATGCCATGGCCTGATCGGTCGCCGCCTCCCGGCCCGCCGCGCCCAACGCCGTTCCCACGCCCGCCAGCGCCGTGCTGCCGCGTAGCAGATAAGCGCCGTTGCCGTAGAGCGCGACCGTGGCCTGTTCGCCGCGCAGGATATGCCGCTCAAACCCTTCGGGGATGATGACGATGGCGCTCGCCCGCCGGTCCTGCATCCAGCGCAGGGCCTGGTCCGGCGAAGCGGGGCGCGCCACGACCTCCGCCTGTTGCAGCGCGCCCAGCTTGACGGTCAGCGAACGGCTGGCGGCGCTATGGTCCATGTCCACGACCGCGACGGGGATGCGGGTCGGCACCTCGCCCGAATAGGCGCTGGGGTAGAAGAAGGAATAGAGGATCGCCGAACCGATCAGCAGCGTCAGCGCCGTGCTGTCGGTCAGGATCACCCGGAACGCGGCGAGGAAGGCCCGACCCGTCATCGCCGCCCCCAGACGCCGGGCGTTCCCGCCGCGGCGATATAGCGGGGCAGGCCGACCGCCACGCCGACGCCGAGGAAGAGCAGCAGGACGATCACATGCGGCCAGGACACCGCCGCCGGAGACCCCATCATCCATTGTTCGGCAAGCAGCTTGGCGAAGGCCGTATAGGGCAGGAGCGCGCTCCACAGGCGGGCGAAGGCCGACGCCGATTCGATGGGAAAGATCGCGCCTGCAAAGGCGAAGGACGCGCCCGCATAGAGGCCCGCGACTGAAAGCGCCTTGCCCATGGACAGCGTCACGCCCGTCACCAGCACCGTCACGCCCAGATAGGCGAGGTACATGGTGAGATAGCCAATGAACAGCATCGACGGGCTGCCCAGCACCGGCCAGCCGCGAAGGCCCGCCAGATAGCCGGTCGCCAATATGCTCCATCCCATGAAGATCAGGACATAGATCGCGGTTTTCCCCGCTATGGCGGCCGCCGCTTCGGATCGGGGCTTGCCCCCCAGCCAGACACCGATGGTCCCGTCGCGCAGTTCGCGCCCGAGCGCGCTCGCGACCGCGACCATGAAGATGAGGTGAAGGAGCGCGGGGTGGAGCAGCGCCACCAGTTGCAGTTCATAGCTGCCCTGCGGATTGAATAGGATCACGGTCCGCGCGGCGATGGGCGGCGGGCGCACCTTGCCCGGCTCGATCGCCGCTATTTGATCGGCGGCGAGGCGAGCGGCATGGGCCTGCACCACATTGCCGACTTCCCGCAAGGCCGCGCCCGATGCGGTCGAATAGCTGGCATTGTAGAAGAGGGTGAGGCTGGCCGTCTGTCCCCGCAGCACCGTGCGTTCCGTCTCGCGCGGGATCAGCAGCACGGCATAGGCGACCCTCGACCGCACCAGCCGTTCGGCCTCCGCTATGTCGAGCGCGCGGGCAGCCACGCGCAGCCCCGGCGCAGCGTCCAGCCGCCGTGTCAACTCGCGGGAGATCGCGCCGCCATCCTCATTCACCACGACGACAGGCAAATCGCGCATGACGCCCGAACCGAGCTGGATCGCCACCACCGCCATCAGCAGCAAGGGAATCCAGCTTATAAGGGCCAGATCCCAGAAGCTCGACCGCAGGAAGCGGGCTTCGCGGCGGAACCCTTCGCGAAAGGCCGCTCCGGCACCCGGCGCTCCGTTGGCGCCCTCCACTATTGGGGCCAGTCGAACAGCACGGTCATGCCGGGCCGCAAGCCGCGCACCGGCGAAACCGGCGCGACGCGCACCTCGAAGCTCTTGATGTCGAACCCGCTCGACTGGCGGGTGGCGCGCCATGTCGCGAAATCGCCCGCCGGGGCGAGATAAGCGACCCGGAACCGCGCCCGCGCGCCGCGCAAGGCCGGGATCGTGCCGCTGATCTCGGACCCGCGCGCCAGCCCGCGCAACTGATCCTCCCGGACGTTCAGCGTCACCCAGGGATGCGCGACGTCGGTCAGCACGAAGACGGGAAAGCCCTGCGGCACCAGTTCGCCGGGCTGCGCGAGGCGGCGGCCGACCTCGCCCGCCATCGGCGCCGTGACGCGGGTTTCGGCGGCGGCGGCGTCCACTTCCGCGACCGCGCCGCGCGCCTGCCGCACCTGTCCGGTCGCAGCCGCCTTGTCTTCGCCGCGCGCGCCGGTCCGCGCCAGATCATATTGCGCCCGCGCCGCCTTCGCCGCCTCGTCGGAGGCGATGGCATTGGTGCG
>JASGDV010000061.1:0-2588 GCA_049841255.1 Sphingobium sp. | reverse complement strand
TCGGCAAGCCCTACCGATCCAGCTTGCGCACGACATTGACGACAAGGAACAGGCCCAGTCCGCCGCCCTGCCTGCCCTTGCTGGATCGGTAGGGCTTGCCGAAATCGGCCAGCATCTCCTCGCTGAAACCGGGGCCATTGTCACGCACGGCGATATTCAGCGCCTGATTGTCCCGCCCGACCAGCATGTCGATCCGGCTCGCGCCCGCTTCCCGCGCATTGTCGAGCAGGTTGCCGATGGCCTGCCGGATCACCGGATCGGCGACGATGCGGGGATAATCATGCGGTCCGAAATCGCACAGCAGCGCCGTGGCCGGATGGGCCGTGTGCCAATCCTGCGCGATGCCTTCGACGAAATCGCGTAGACCCGTGACGCGCGGCGCTTCCCCCCGCGCCTCGCCGGAGGACAGCAGGATGCCGGTGACGATGGCCTTGCACCGCCCGACCGCCGCCTGCATCTCCTCCACCTCCTCGACCAGGGCGGGGTGGCGCGTCACTTCCTCCATATGCCGCCAGTCGCCCAGCACCACCGCCAGTTGCGACAGCGGCGTGCCCAGTTCATGCGCCGCCCCCGACGCCAGCAGGCCCATGCGGACGATATGCTCTTCCTCCGCCGCCTGCTGCCGCAGCCGGGCCAGATATTCCTCCCGCAATTGCAGGTTGCGGGTGACGCGCGACATGAACAGCACCAGCAGCACCGCGATCATGGTGAAGCTGATCCATGTGCCGATGATGTGCAGGTCGAACAGATGCCCTTCCAGCGCATCGGAAAGGGCGAGCGGGTGATAGAATATCGACACCAGAGCCGCGCACAGGATCGACAGGATCGCGATGCCCCACACGCTCCGCCGGTCGAGCAGCACCGTCCCCAGCGCGACCTGCAACAGATAAAGGCCGATGAAGGGATTGGTCGCGCCGCCGCTCAGGTAAAGCTGCGCCGTCAGCACGAACACGTCGAACAGCAGGGCGATGAGCAGTTCGGGCCGGGCCACGTCGGTCCGGCGGCGCAATATCGCGAAGCTCGCGACATTCATCGCGCAGGACAGGCCCGCGATCGTCAGCATCGGCGCGACCGGCAGGCGGATGCCCATGCCGAAATGCACGATCAGGATCGTCGCGACCTGCCCGGCGATGGCGATCCAGCGCAATTGCACCAGCAGCGCCATGTTCCGCCGCTCCGCCGCGCTGGCGGGCCAGTGGCCGGACAGCCAGCGGGCGTTGATGAGGGGCTTCTTCATTCCGCCGCTCTATGCGCCCGCGCCTCCGACTGCCAGAGCGAAGCGCCGGGTCGCGCAGGAAAAGCCGGGCCGATCAATTGTCGGCGGTTATCTGCGCCTGCATCCGTCCCAGCGCCCTGCGGTCGAACCAGCCCGTCATGCCGCCCCTCGGCCTGAAGCGCGGCATCCATTGGCCGTAAAGCTCCGCCATCCGGCGCGGCAGACCCTGCGGCCCCTCCCGTCCCATGATGTCGGACACGATGCGATTCTGGAAAAAGCGCACCGAATAATTGTTCATGCGCCGATATTGCATATGCCAGCTTGCCGGGCTCAGCAAGCTGACCGGCTCGCAGCGGAAACCCGCGCCTTCGCAGGCGACGACCCGCTCCGCCGCCCAGTTCGCGTCCCGATCCAGATCGGTATGCGCCCAGGCCGCGACCAGTCCGTCGTCGCCGATCAGGTCGTCGGGCAGGCGCAATCCCCGCTCCCGGATCGCCGCCAGAAAATGCCGGGGCAGGGCATAAAGATCGCCGAACAACCCGCCTTCGACTTTCAGGTTGCGGCGGTAGATCTGCGCCTGCCGTCCGTTTACCGGCATCCCCGCGGCGGCATTGGCTTGCGGATGCGCGGCGAGGTCCGCGACCAGCGCGTCAATGGAGCCGGTCGCGATTTCCGCGTCGCCGTCCATGAAGACGACCGCTTCCTCCTCTCCGGTGAGCAGGTCGTGCACGAAATGATTCCATGTCCGCGACTTGCCGCCCTGCGCGATGTCGTGGACGATGACATGCGGCCGCCCAGCGGCGCAGGCGCGCGCCCGCTCGACCGTCGCGTCGGTGGTTCCGTTCACCAGGATATGAAAGCGCGTATCGCCCCGGTCCAGCGGCAGCGAGCCAAGGCAAAGGCCGATGCGCCTTTCCTCCTGATGCGCGAAAATGCCGACCGCGACCGTCATGGCCTTAGCGGAAATCCCGTTCGCCATTTTCCTCATCTTCCGGATCGGCTCCCAAGGGGAGCGCCACGGAAATGAGGAACGCCGCGACCGCCGTTCCCGCCATCGACCACAGCGCGATGACGGTCACCCCGATTGCCTGACTGAGCAAAGCGCCGCCCAGTCCGACACTCCCCTCGAACCCGACGCCGCCCATCATGGGCAGCACGAAAACCGGCAGCAGCAGGCCGCCCGCCGCGCCGCCGATTCCGTGGAGCAGGAAAATCCGCGCCGGATCGTCCGTCAGCGTGCCCACGGAACCGCCGATCCCCCGGCAGACCGCCGCAGCGATCGACCCGATCAGCATCGCGCCGCCCGTGCCCACCAGCGCCGCGCTCGCCGCGCCGGCCGCCATGCCCGCCAGCGCGCCCGCAACCGCGCCCG
>JASGDV010000060.1:0-3695 GCA_049841255.1 Sphingobium sp. | reverse complement strand
CGCGAAGCGTCCGCCCCACATGCTGTTGGAGCCTTCTCCCGTGCGAACTTCCTTGCCCTGCGTAATGACACTGCTCCTGCTGGCTGGCCTTGCCGCGTGCGATAGGCAATCGCCGCCTCCGGAGCAAGCTGCGAACGCCGGAGCGTCCGCGCCCGTCACCAGCGGCGAAGCGACCACCCCCGCCGCGAAGGGCAAGGGCGAGTTCAGCTATACACTGGATCGGTCCAAGGCCGGAACCCCCGCCCCCGACATCCGCTTCCGCAATCCCGATGGCGGGGACGCGACGCTTCAGGATTTCGCAGGCAGGCCGATGCTGGTCAACCTTTGGGCGACATGGTGCGCGCCCTGCGTGGCGGAGATGCCGACGCTCGATGCCGTGGCGGCTTCCTATGGGCCGAAGGGCCTTGCCGTCCTCACCATCTCGCAGGACACGCAGGGCGAAAAGGCGATCGCGCCCTTCTTCAAGAAACACGACCTGCCGCATCTGAAAGGTTGGGCCGACCCGGAAAATGGTCTGGGCTTCCACTATGCGACCGCGATGTTGCCCACGACCGTCCTCTATGACGCGCAAGGCAAGGAGATCATGCGCGTCATCGGCGCGATGGACTGGAACGGAGAGGAAGGACGCAAGCTGATTCAGGAGGCGATGGCGTCCTGAGCGGGACGGGTTCGACCTTTACTGCCACTCAACATCCGTTCGCCCTGAGCCTGTCGAAGCCCTTTTCTTCTTAAGACATTATGCCGGAAGAAAAAGTGCGGCCCTTCGACAAGCTCAGGGCGAACGGAGATGGGTGTCCGCTCCCCACCCAAACCGTCATCAGCGCCACCCCGCCGTTAAACCCGCCGCGCTTCCCGCGCCACCAGCACAGGCACCCCGTCCCGCACCGGATATGCCAGCCCCGCCGCATCCGACACCAGCTCGCTCCGCTCCGCGTCCCATCGCAACGGGCCGCGCGTCACCGGACATACCAGCTTGGCGAGCAGCCACGGATCGACCGGCACCGCGGTCATCGCTCCAAACCCCTCATTGCATCGTCGCGCCGCCGTCGCGCTCGGCGCGGCCCACGATCTGCATCAACTGGATGACGAGGTCCGCCCGTTCGTTCAGCGTATCGGCCTCCAGCAAAGTCTGCTTGGCGGCGGGGTCGAAGGGCGCGATCTGCGCGATGCCGTTCACCAGCGACTGGTCGTCCAGCCGCGCGACCGCCGTCCAGTCGACGACATAGCCCAGCATCTTGGCGAAACGCTGAGATTCCTGTTCCAGCGCCGCGCGCTCCACGGCGGAAAGCACCTCATCCGGGTCGGGCGCCTGCTCCACATCCGCCTCGATCTGGCGGAAGGCGGTGGAAACCTCCAGTTCCCGCACCACGCGGAAACGCGCCAGACCTTTAAGGACGATATTGAACCGCCCGTCGTTCAGCGCCTCGATATGGGAGATATGGCCGAGGCATCCCATGTCGAACAAAGCGGGCTTCAGGCCGCTTCCGCGCGGCTGGATCATGCCGATGCGCCGGTCCCGCGCCATGGCGTCATGGATCAGCGCCCGGTAGCGCGGCTCGAAGATATGCAGCGGCAAGTCCATCCCCGGCAGCAGCAAGGCCCCGGACAATGGAAAGATCGAGACGCGCGCGGTCGGCACCGGCCGCGCCGTCAGGAAAAGAGAATCTGCGACAAGCGCCGCCGCTGCGCCGCGACCCAAGGATCTTCCAGCCCGACCGCCCCGAACAGCGTCAGAAGCTGCGTGCGCGCCGCGCCTTCATTCCAGTCCCGGTCGCGCCGCACGATTTCCAGCAGCGCGTCGGCCGCGCCGTCCCGGTCGCCATTGCCCATCAGGCCGGTCGCCAGTTCGAAGCGCGCTTCATGATCGTCGGGATTGGCGGCGACCCGTGCTTCCACAGCCGAAAGATCCGCTACCGGCCGCGCGTTGCGGGCCAGAGCGATGGCGGCGCGCGCCTGCTCGACATGGCCGTCCTTCGCCGCTTCGGGCGGCAGCGCGTCCAACACCGCCTCCGCCTCGTCCACCTGCTCCAGCGCCACCAGAGCGCGGGCGCGGCCCGACGCCACCTCCGCATTGTCCGGCGCCATCTGCGCGATCTGCTCGAATATCGACAGGGCGCGATCATTCTCGCCGCCCGCCAGCAATTCCTCGCCCATGGCGATCAGGGGAGCGATCTCCTGCGCCTGCGCCTTTTCGTCCGATTCGATCGGAAGCTGACTCAAAAGCTGATCGAGATATTGCTTGAACTGCCCCTCGGTCCGCGCCTGACTGAGGTCCGCGACCGGCTGGCCCTGGAACACGGCATAGACGGTCGGGATCGACTGCACGCGGAACTGGGCTGCGATGAACTTGTCCTCATCGACATTGATCTTGACCAGCTTCACGCCTTTGGACGCATAATCGGCGCAGACCTTTTCGATCACGGGGGCGAGCTGCTTGCACGGCCCGCACCATTCCGCCCAGAAATCCACGATCACCAATTGGGTATGCGACGGCTCCACCACGTCCCGGCGAAACGCCTCTACCGACGCCTTGTCGCTGTCGCTCAATCCCAGGGTTGCCACGCTGTCGTCTCCTGCCTCATGCGGTCATTCCGCTTCTTATACGGGAATATGGGGAGCGTCACCCTCCCCCCACAAGGGCACGGCGGCATGGCGGTTCAGAAAGTATAGCCCACGCCCAGCGCGCCGACCCACTGATTCCTCGATCCTGCCACCGACACGACCGGCGAATCGCCATAGCGGCCCAGCATCCGCGAATATCCGCCCAGCGCGAAGATGGCCCATCCCTTGCGGATGTCGCCCGACAGGGACTTGCCCGCCGTCAGGTTGACGCCGATCTTCTTGAAGCCCGCCTTGTCTCCCGCCCGGTCATAGAGAGGCAGTCCCGAAGCCGCTGCGTCTGCGCCGTCGACGTCATAATAATAGCGGCCATATTTCTTGCTCACATATTCCGCCGAGACCGACATGCCGACGAAGGTCGTGATCGAGAGCGGCGTCACATATTCGATGGCGGGCGTGACGACATAGCCCTTGTGCGCGCCCGCCACGTCCTTGGCGACCGCCACGCGCGCGGAGAGATTGTCATAGGCGCTGGTGATGACGCCGGTCTTGCCGATGCCGACGAAGCCGCCCACTTCCACCGCCATGTCCCGCTTGCCCAGCGCGCGGACGGCATCGTCCTTCATTCCCTTCCGGCTGGACCGGTCGAAGCGCAAATTGACCAGCGGCCCCAGTTCGAAATCCACGCCGTCGCTGTCGCGATTGGGAATGGCGTCGACATAGAGCGCCGGGCCGCGCGTCCAGAAAGCGAAGTCATGCACCTTGCCGCGCGCCTGCGCGATGGGAATGACGCGATAATCGTCCGACCCTTCATAGCTGGGGATATAGGCTCCGCCGACGCCGATGGTCAGACTGCTGTGATCTTCTTCCTGAGCAGAAGCCGATGGCACAAAAACGAAAGCCGCGGCCAGAGGCCCGGCGGACAGAATGAAACGGCGAATCATGAACGTGGATTTCCTTCCCTTGAACCAAGGCTGCAATGCTTCGGATGCTCGCAATGTTCCAGAGGTGCAATTTATGGGTTTGGCAACTGTGAGTTGAATGCAGCTTTGGGTGGTTAGCAGCCCGTCTGCTTAGCCCCAGCCGTGCTCCTGCGAAGGCAGGAGCCCAGTTCCGCCGTCTGATCTGGGCTCCTG
>JASGDV010000059.1:0-9029 GCA_049841255.1 Sphingobium sp. | reverse complement strand
CTATCCGCCCAAATGATCAGATCATGGCTCGCTTATTGAAAATGAAGCCTTCAAGGTAAGATCATCCGATAAGAAATACTGATCAACATCAGTGACAATGCCTATATCATTAAATGTACGACGATGCAAATGCAATGCTGCACTTCCAGTCGAAACTCGGAATATATTGGCAATATCTTCGGTCAATGATAAAGATTTAATTTCATGTTCAGCATTAGTCCATGGAACATGTGTTAGCAGCCAAATGCTTGGAGGTGTTGTAAAAAAGTCTGTTCGTTCGGCATCTGGAACAACTGCTAAGTTAATGCGTCGCGCTTCGTAGGCATAAGGCCTGCCATTCGCATTATGAAGAGATATAACTTCGAGAACTTTTGTTCCATCCGCGCACTTGTATGAAGAGCATTCTTCGGCCGACATCACCCGTTTATTCTGGTAAAGAATACTGTAGGCATAGGTAAAACCCGCCTCAAGGATAGCCCTACGAATGTCGGGAATGACGATGATTGCACGATGAGTGGACGGATAAACGACGAAAGTACCGGCTTTGCGGCGACGCTCAAGGATACCTTGATTTACCAGACTTGTGATCGCCTTGTTGACTGTCATCCGGGAGCAATCGTACCTCACCATCAATTCGTGCTCAAACGGGATACGACAGCCGGGTGGCCATTCGTTCGCTTGAATTCTCTTCCTGATGTCTTCTCGGATGATTTCGTGAAGGCTTAGCTTACCTTGTTGCATTTTAGGCAAGAACCGTATCCCCCTCATTTTTCCCGCGCCATCGCTTGATCACCGGAGTAGCCTACGCAGCTTATCCAGATGAATGCCGTATCTGTCCGATTTTCGGATTGACGCCGTGTTTATCGGCTGACGGACCTGCACGGCACTTGCGGAGGAAACGGGTAGGTCATGTCTGGCCAAATCGATTGAGACAGGATTCCAGGGCAGGCCGCAAAACTCGCGAAGGCGACGTGCCGTCTCTTCCGGATGGCGCGTCAAATCTTCATATCTAACCTCCATCATCACGCCCAGCGGAGTGAGCATAGCCTGCCAATGCTCCATAAGCTTGACGTACGCACGGTAATAACGAGCAAGCTCGGTAAGATCGTAGGAGAACGGGTAGAGCGCCTCAAACGGATGCTTGTATATCGCCAAGCAGGTTTCAATGGGGTCTCTTACCATATGCACGATACGCGCGTCCGGCATCGCCAAGCGGATAAGACCAGCATATAGGAAGTTGAGAGGAAGCTTGTCTATAAAGCGATCACCTTGACCGAGTCGCGTTCGCACCATGGCGCGATACCGCTTACCCAACTCCGCAAAATCTACGCTCCTGCTGACTTTGACAAGATCGCGCGGGGTGTGCCGGCCCGGCGCTTGTTGCTGTGCGAGGCGTACAAGCTGTAGGGCGAAATCGGGTAATTCTCCCGCCGGGGCAAGCAGCCCGTCGCACGATAGGATGCGTTCGCAAAGCGTCGTCCCGGTGCGGGGTAATCCGATGATGAACACTGGTCCATTCTCGGCGCAAGATGAGGCTGCTCCCGCGAAAAGTGCGTCGTCAAACGCATTCTGAATGGCAGAAAGGATTTCCTCATCATGCGATATGTCATATTGGATAGTGGATCGGCGATCCTGTCCAGCCGCAGCCATGGCCGCGAACGCAGCGTCGTAATCCTCGATATCCTCCAACTCTTTGGCCAGAGCATATCCAAGCCATGAGCGAGCTGCCGCATCGCGGGTCTCACTGCGGGCCCGCACCAGTTCATCAACATGATGGTTATCGCGACATTGCCGTCTTAAGCTGCTGCGTAGCCACTGCGCCTGCCAGTCCAGTGGATTGTTGCGAAGCGCCTTGTCGCATAGCTTTTCAGCCTCTTCAAACTGTCCAAGCAGTCGGAGAACGGAAGCTCGATTATAAAGTAATCTGGGATCATCGGGCCGGCAGTTAAGCGCCATTCCATATATCCTCGCCGCATCTACATATCGATCCTGCGCAAATAAGACTTGCCCAAGCTGGTCGAGGCGCAGCCAATCAGACGGCAACCTGCTAAAAAGGCCGTCAGTCAGCGCCCTAGCGGCCATAAAGTCATTGTGTTTCAATGCCTTCCATACATGCCGCAAATCGTCATCGATAGATGAGTGCGTCTGAGCCACTGTTGCTCCCCACTGCTCTATAATATGCGCACCGGATCGGTACGACCATTCTCATTTGTTCCTATCACCTCTTGCGCGCCGAAGCCTTAACCTAATTCCTGTATGTTGCCGCCGCTGCTAGGGAGGTGATGCCATGGACCATTAACGAGATCGTATTATTCGCGCCAGTGGTTGGTCCTGTCACAGCCACGAGGGCGTCTTTCACCATCTCGCCCGCTGATTATTGCAAGTCCACTGAGGTGGTGCCGGTTTTCTGGACAGGAGCTTGCTGGCCATCTCCGCCAGCGCTTCGACGCTTGCGTCTTCACCGATGTCTTCGCGAAACACCGTGATGTCGATATCTTCGGAGAAGCGTTGAATCAGGCCGAAGCCCTTTGACAGAGACGTACCGCCTTTGAACAGGAAGCGCGGGCCGTGGGATGCCGGACCATGAATAGCGCGTCAAGGGTCCAGCAGACCCAGAAATCCTTTTCGATATTCTGGGGTGCGGTGCCGAGCCGTTGGCCGGCACCGATGAATATGTCCCGTCGATCTGCCGCGTCCGCAGCCAGAAGCTGGGAATAGGCGGGGTTCATTGTCATGCTCGCTTGGTTTTCGGGGAGTCAGCCGGCGGCGGCATCGCATCGCGCAGGATGTGTTGCATCCAGAGCGGGAGCGTCAGCATGTCGGCGCGAAGGTCATCGACGATGTCGGCACCATGATCGGGATCGGCGAAGATGGTGCGCAGGCGTTTGGCAACGGCCGGATCGGTATCGCCGCCGGCGTCATGCAACCAATGCAAGGCCTGGACTACGCGCATGGCTGGTCGCCCTGCCCAATGAAGCCGGCTTGGCGCTGTGGTTTTGAAATCGATCTGCAGGTTTCCGAGCGTGACGGACTTGAGCCTTGCATCGGTATGGACAACTATGCGGGCCGGTACGGCATCGGAGAGGCCCAGATCATTGGCTGCGGTCACGCCATCGACAAGGATGCGGGCCTGGTCGCGGCGCGCCAGCGCATCGACGATGGCGCGCGGATCGGGATGCGTGGGTTTCCCCGTGAGGCGATTGAGGCCAGGCTTGTCGTATAGACCGCGGGTAATGCGGCGGATGTCTCCGTTGCGGGTTAAACGATGGAGCACCTGATCGACAGCATCGCGAGAGCCAAGGTCGAGAAAGTCCTGCGGCGTCCAGACTGACGGCACACTGCCGGAGTCCATTCGGTTCGATATGGCGCTTTTGAGATCGAGGCTTGGTCCGCGCATGCTGGTTCCTTTGTCAGAAGCGTGTATACGCATTTCTGACAAATCGCAAAACGTATTTGTCAGATTTATGCGGCATATTTCTGACAAATACGGAAGGTAGGCCAGCAGGCTTCTGGAGCTGGGAAACCCTCAAAGACCGTCTCAAAACGCTCGTCACGCCCCTTGATCCCGGTCGCGTCGATTGCACAGCCTACACGCTGACTATCGACTTACACCTACATCATATTGCTTTGAGGTATTCGACGGCGGCAACCGGCGGCGAAATGCGGCAAAGCGCGGCCCTAGCGTAGTAGAAGCGGCGATTCATATTCATCGCTTTCGTCCTGCTTGGGGCACCAGTCAATGATTTTAGCGTGTTGAAATTACACGCTAAAATCATTGACTGAGATTTCGATACCCTCAATCGTTCCCACTTTTTCGTCGCGTTGCACTGACACGCATTGGGAGCTTGCGAGACCACGTAGGTCCGTCAGGTTATCGATAAGGCTCCCTCTTTTCCGTCTTCGACGTTATCATAGGCTGTGGCAGACAGGATCACACCTGAGGCGCGAAGCGCGAACATGAGTCGCGTGCCCAACAAGAACACCAAGCCAGAGCTAAAAGTGCGTAGCACTTTGCATCGCGCTGGCTACCGTTTCAGGCTTCACGGGCGGACACTTCCCGGATCACCTGACATCGTATTGCCCAAATACCGCACTGCAATCTTTGTTCACGGCTGTTTCTGGCATGGACATGAAGGATGCCGGCGTTCCAAGCTGCCCGCCACCCGCACTGACTTTTGGGCGGCGAAGATCAGCCGGAATAAGGAACGGGATTGCGATGCCGAACAAGAACTGATTGCGCTCGGCTATCATGTCGTGACTCTTTGGGAGTGTGAGCTTAGAAGCGAAAGCCTGATTTTGAGCCAAGTGGATAGCGTGACCGGGCGGGGCGAAGTTTGAAAGCCATCAAGAGAGAATTGGACGGTGTGCAGGCAAGCATATCGAGCGGACACGACATTGTCCCTTTCATGACACGTATGCTGCGCTCTTCTGACGCAGCATTCAAACCGCTTCCTTCCGAAATGTTGGAAATCCTTCGTTCGTCAATCGATTATCAAAGCCTCCGGCCGGGTGCTCCCCCAACGTGGCTACAAGTTGCCGCTGGCGATGAATCCATTGAGGTAGTCGTTTACCGGGCGGAGGTCGACGGCAAGCACTACGTTTTCGCGCCGAACGAGACAAATTGATGGCGAGGCGACCACGGGGTAATAATTCCGAAGCGCTAAGGCGCGATCTGATAGACCTCCTAACCAACTTCGAGCAGTACCTTGGAAATAGCGGGCTGAGAGATCAAGTCCGAGCGTTGGTACCTGCCCACAAACTCCTGCAAGACCTTGGGTGCTCGCTGTTGCCGCAAGGTGCCCAACTTTCAGCCCGCGAACGCATTCTTGCTTACCTAAGGACTTTCCCAGGTCAGGTTATCGACGGCAACGAACTGATGATCGTCGCTGGAATTAGCGAGTATGCACGGCGGCTGCGCGAACTACGAGTAGAAGAAGGCTGGCCAATTTTGTCGGGCATGACAGCGCGAGAGCAGCGGGATGCGGATGAGGAAGGCGGCTTGGGGAATGATCTTCTTCCCGTAATGAAGCCAGACCAGTATATGTTGGCTCAGGATCGGCAGGATCGCGACGCCGCACATCGCTGGAATATGGCAAACCAAATTCGCAAGAGCGACGCGGGCGTGCGCGACAAGCTGCTGCGTTTTTTCAGGGCAAATGTGGGTAAGCCCATTACTTCGGAAGAACTGCGGTATGTTGCCGGGAATGTCAGCGAATGGGCTCGGCGCACGCGGGAGTTGAGGACCGAGGATGGGTGGCCAGTGGTAACCCGCACCAGTGGCGACCCATCGCTGCCGGTCGGTGTCTATGTGCTTATGCGTGACGAGCAGGCCCCCGCCCATGATCGGCATATCCCGGAAATTGTTCGACGCGAAGTCATGCGCCGGGACAATTGGTCTTGCCGCTGGGTAGGATGTGGCTGGCCGCATGGCTTCCCTGAGACCGATCATCGGTTTCTTGAGGCGCATCATATCGTCCATCACCACAAAGGGGGCGAGAACACGGCCGCCAATCTAGTCACCCTGTGTAATCTGCACCACGACGAGACCCACCGCACCGGCGTTCTGAATATCGAACCTCTTTAGGCCGCTGCCTTCATCTTCCCGTCAAGGATTTGGCGAACGACTGAGGCAATCGCTCCCGCGAGCGGCGGGGGGACCGCGTTGCCAATCTGGCGCGCAATCTCAACCTTGGTGCCTACAAATTTGAAGTCATCGGGGAACCCCATGAGGCGAGCAGCCTCACGATGTGTAATCGGACGATCCTGATCCGGGTGAAGATAGCGGCCCTTTTCTGGTTTGAAAAATTCAGTTCGGATCGTCACCGATGGGCGGTCCCACCACAGTCGGCCGAACAGATCAGTGCCGCCGGAAGTCTTTCGAATCCAGCAGTCAGGTGTGATCTCCGGCGCGTTCCGCTGAAGGTCAAACCTGTTTCCTCCCGGAGGAACAGCCTTATAACGCTTTAGGCTTTTCTCGGTCGGGTTTCTCCCAAAATGCAAGTTCAGTGGGGTTTTGGTCTTTCGGACCTCGGTGCCCACAGGCTTCGGCAAATCTGCGATCGCATCCCGCACCGTCCGCCAAGGTGGTAGGTTGGTGATGGAATTGGGCTGCGCATGGGTAGGCAGAGGCGGAAACTGCGGAGCAGCCATCCCATGCTTGAATCCAACTATTACCGTGCGCTTGCGGGTCTGCGGCGCGCCATAATCTGCTGCCAAAAGAATCTCTTTCACAGTCTGGAAGCCGATTTTTTTGGCGTGCTTCTCAATCGCGGCGCATTCGGGGGACTTGAGTAGCTCGGCAACATTTTCGATCACGAACATCGACGCACCGCTGCGCTCGACGACATCCATGAACGGAAGCCAGAGGGCTCGTCGCCGATCACCGGCGCGACGCTTGTTCAACAAACTAAACCCTTGGCACGGTGGCCCACCAATGACGATGTCCGCAGCCGGGATAGGTCTATCCGTTGAAACCCACTCTTCAATGTCACCACAATCGGCGTGAGGACCGAAGTTTGCACGATGGGTCTCGACTGCCGCAGGGTCGAAATCCAACGACCATACGCTTTCGAAACCACCGCAGAAGCGGTGATCGGTGAACCCCAAAGTCATGCCCCCGGCTCCCGAGAAAAGATCGATTAGCCGGTAATTCATATGCCCCCGCGACCGCGAACTGAAAAGTGCGTGCGAACCCTACCGATCCGCGAATCATGAGGCAAGAAGTTCGTGGTTCGTTCTGTCGATTTGCCACGGGTTGCCCGCTGCGCGCGAAGAATGCGGCTGCAATCCTCGAAACCGTAATGAAGCATCGCCCACTGGCGCGACACCAAAGCAAATCATGCTTGCCCTCTATGTTCGTGGATCGAAATTAATATGCGCTACCGCTTGCCCAGCGAAATCATGTCTCTAGAATACCCTCAATTCGGGAGGGGGGAATGCAGTTAAGGTTCGTTACGGCGATTGTGGTCTTTCTTGGATCATACCTACCGCTGGCCCTCATCCTGTTTTCGCAGAACGTCAATTATTCCAGCTTCGGAAAGCCATTTTGCTGGCCCTTGAAGGGAGCCTCATGCGCATTGCCTCTGCAAAATGCGGGGTATTCGATTGGTTTTTTCATCGCGACGCTTGCCTGTTTCGGGCTAACCGTTCTCGCACTAGCTCTTGTGCGCACCACACAGGACGTCACTGTGCGTGAAGCGGAGTACGTGCCTACCGATCTGATGAATTACACGCTACCATATGTAGTATCATTCATGGGTATCAATTATCAGGAAACTGAAAAATTCGTAGGATTTTGTGTATTTCTTGCATGGATGTTTTGGATTACGCACAAGTCTGGGCAAATTTTCCTCAACCCGATCCTCATCGCCCTTGGTTGGCGACTATATAATATTACCTATAGCTTCGCAGGGAGTGTCGATCTTCACAAAGGGCGAGCGCTCGTGAAAGGCCACTTGGAACCCGGCCCTTACCAACAGTGGCCGGTGCAGGACATACAGATAATCAAACCGCAGGAAAGCCAATGACAATACCAGCAGTCCTCAACAATTTTGATATTCAGAATGCCGGACTGACGGTTTGGCTTTTCAAGAAGTCTGGCGGCGGCGCTGGCGCAGCCCCGACCTACACCGGGCGTTGGATCACAACCGAAGACGATTTGAATATTGCTTTGAAAGCCTCAATTGGCGAAGCGCGAAGCCGGATCGAGGAGGTGCAGGAGTATGGGCTGCTAGCACAGAACAATGAGGGCAGTGCGCTTCTCATCGACACCGCCGAAACGCATGCAGGATTGATTGTAACACAATCGGCAAACGCCCTACCTCAGAAAAAAGTGAAGAAGGAGAAGGAAGTCATTAATACTGACTTCTTTGTCGTAAGACTAACGCACGGCGACGACGTTTTGCATGTTGTGAGACGAACGGATAGCTCGTGGAAAACAAAAAAGAGAAAAGGTGTTATCGACATTGGATTTCGCGATAACGCGCTTGAACTAGATAACACTCCAAGTTTTTCATTGTCGAAGTATGTTGATTTTTTCATCGCCGGTGATCGAATTATTATTCCGCACAAGGCGAACTTTGAAGCTGTGCTGAGCTACCGGGAGGCCCATGCCAATGAGTTTGTAACGCTTCAGGCGGAAGTCGAGTTCGCGCAGATATTTTCGGACCTAGCTCCGCTCACCGCCTTCGTTGGCAGCAACAAGATTCATCTGCGTCGCATGTGTTCGATCCGACAGAAAGGGCACTATAAGGATCAGGCCTTCATGGCGAACCTCAGGCAGCACCATGCCGCCCACGGCCTTACGCTCCAATTCGACGGGAGTGGCTTGATCGTATGCACCCCCAATAATTGTCGGGATGTGATGACTGCGCTTCTAGATCACCGCCTAGCATCGGCATTTTCGCAGAACGTGTATGACGTTCCCGACGCTACCCAAGTGGCTTGAATGAGGAGTCTATAGGGATATCGCCAACGCGAAACGGGGGGCGACATGGATAAATTGACGATTGAACATGTCTGGCGGCAACAAAAAGAAATTCCAGTAATCCTTCGTCGTACCGGCAAAGGCCAGATGCTCCGCGTGCGTCTGCCTTATTCTACCGACAACCGAAGTTGGCTTCAGAACGAACGACGCGCCATCCCGACTTGGTCTATAAAGAATAAATATTGGGAAATTCCAAAAGCTTGGTTTGACGATTTCGTTAATCGTGCGCTTGCAAAGTACGGCAAGCTATATGTCGTTCAGCCATATCGCGAACAGGAAATATGCGCTCATCAATGCCGGAATGCGACAGGCCATGAGTGCCAGTGCTCCTGCATGGGTCAGTATCATGGCCAAGGCGACGATGGATCGTGGTTTGATGTGACGGATACCTTCTCGACGCGCTGGGGACAGAGGATGGTTGCTTGTCGCCTGATGATCACGCGATCAGAATCGTAGCTAGAAACCGTTGATTGCCCGGCTTACTTACTAGTGGCCAAGACTAACGTGGCCGTCCTATTCTGATTGTGCATCGCACCGGCTCCTT
>JASGDV010000058.1:0-7978 GCA_049841255.1 Sphingobium sp. | reverse complement strand
CTGGGTGAGGGGGAAGCAGCGCTAAATTGGCGTAGCCGCTTCGCCTCCACCCCTCATCCAACTCCGCCTAGCTTCGCTTCGCTCAGCAAGGCTTCGTATCCTTCTCCCACAAGGGGAGAAGGGGAAAAGAACGTCCCCTTCTGGCCGAAAACAGCCATCGCAAACCATGAGTTTGCAATATCATCGCCCTGATTTATCTTCCCCTTCGGACCATGCATCGCACGGCCGTCTCCGCTGATCCGGCCTGTCCGATGACATGTTCCGTCATTGTGCAAGGGGAACCGACATGACGAATGAAGCCAGTCTCGGGCGCTTTTCCGACATCGCATGGCTGACCGACAATTGGTGGCTGGTCCTGTTGCGCGGGATCGCGGCGATCCTGTTCGGCATCCTCACATTTTTGTGGCCCGCCTTGTCTTTGCTGTCGATCGTGCTGCTGTGGGGCGCCTTCGCCCTTGTCGACGGGATTTTTGCCATCGCCACGGCTTTCCTCACGAAGCGCCCGGACGCGGGATCGCGCTGGTGGATGGGGCTGGTCGGGCTGCTGGGCGTGGCCGCCGGGCTGCTCACTTTCTTCGCGCCCGCCGTCACCGCCTTCGGCCTGCTCACCTTCTTCGCGGCATGGCTGATCGCGACGGGCATCCTGCAGATCGTCGGCGCGATCCGGCTGCGCAAGGCGATAGACAATGAATGGATGCTGGCACTGAGCGGCCTTGCTTCCGTCATCCTCGGCGCGCTGCTGATCGGCTATCCGCTGGCGGGCCTTGTGACGGTCGCGTGGATGATCGGCATTTTCGCGCTGGCGGTCGGCATCTTCTATATCGGCCTGTCGCTGCGGCTGAAAAAGGTGAAGAACGCCTTCGCCGCCTGAACGCCGCTACCAGGGGCGGCGCGTCAATGCGCCGCTCCCGGCACCAGCCGCCATGAATGACGCGAGAGGGCAAGGAAGAAGCAGAGCGCGGCCCAGCGGACGACTTCCCCCTTGCGGGCATGACCGGCGGCGATCTCCGCGAAGGGCAAGGGCGACGCCGCCTCCATCTTTTCCCGATAGCGGTGGAGGTCGCCGCGCAGCAGGTGCATGGCCCCCTGCCGCCGCCGCACGCGCAGCAGCCTTTTGCCCAGCTTCACATATTCGCGCGCCAGGAACAGCGCCACCAGCCGCTTCGTTTCCTGCGATGCATCGGGAAGCGCGCGGACCAGTTCCTCGCGGAATCCTCCCATCGCTCCGGCCAGTTCGTCATCGCGCCGATAATCGCAATCCGCCCGGACCTGCGCCAATATGCTGCCGGGACGCGAGCGGTAGAAGACCCATGGCTGAGCCGCATAATAATAGCTCTCCGCCTTGAGCAGCAGCCAGGGAATGGTGGCCATGTCCTCGAAATAGACGCCTTCGGGAAAGCGTGTGCCCTCCAGCACCTCCCGCTTCCAGATGCGCGACCAGGCATGGAGCCGCCGCCGGGAGAACACGCCCGCCACCAGCGCCTCCGTCCCGAAGCGGAATTGCCGCGCCGAACCGTCGAATGTGGGATGAACCGTCCCGCCGCTGCATGCATAATCGCACAGCACCACGTCCGGCCGGTATCCTTCGACGATCTCGCGCAGGGCGTTAACAGCGCCGGGCAGGAGCGCATCGTCGGAATCGAGGAACCAGACATAGCTCCCCGCGGCGGCATCGGCCATGGAATTGCGCGCGGCGCTGAGGCCCCGATTTTCCGCATGGCGCAGCAGCCGCGCCCTGCCGCCATGACGGGCGATCAGCGCCTCGGCCAGTTCCGCCGAACCGTCCGTCGATCGGTCGTCCAGCAGGATCAGCTCGATCCCCTCATCCCCCCGACCTGATCGAAGACCGACGAAAGACATTCTTCCAGCCAGGGCAGGACATTGTAGACCGGGATCAATATGCTGAGCCAGGGACGGCCAGTCGCATTCTTCGGCACGAGGGAATGTCCTCTCCAGAAACCATAAGGCGGCAGGATCGCTTACGCGCCCGATCATGTCGCGGGAATGACGAAACCATTACGGTTTTCCCGTCAATGGGTCGCTTCGATGTCCTCGATGGGCGCGACGGGGCGGGTCGCGAACAGGCCGAACAACAGGATCAAGCCATAGGCGATGGCCGGGACGATCAGCGCCGCGCGCAGCGTCGCCACGTCCGACACCCATCCGGCGATGGGCGGCAGGATCGCGCCGCCCACGATGGCCATGCAGATGACGCCGGACCCGTCCGCCGCCCGGCGGCCCAGCCCTTCGCAGGCGAGGCTGAAGATCGTCGGGAACATGATCGCGTTCATGAGGCCGATGGCGATCAGCGACCAGCCCGACACCGTGCCGGTGGTCGACGCCGAAAGGCCCAGCAACAGCACCGCGCCCGCCGCGACGCAGGCCAGCACCCGCCCCGGCGAGAAGAAGCGCAGCACCGCCGACCCGATGAAGCGGCCCACCATCGCGCCGCCCCAATAATAAGCGACCAGCTTGCCCGCGCTTTCCTGATCCAGACCCAATGTGCTGGGCTGCACCAGGTAGAGCACCATCAGGCTGCCGATGGTGACCTCCGCGCCCACATAGAGGAAGATGCCCAGCGTCCCGAAGGCGAAGCGCGGCCGCGACAGCAGGCCGAAGGCGGCGGCGACATTCATCTTCGCCGCGCGCGTTTCCCTGAGCTTCCTGCGCTGGAACCAGACCGCCAGCGCGACGATCACCAGCGCGACGGCAAGGCCGATATAGGTATGGACGACCACCCGCGCCTCCTGCGCGCGAAAGGCGGTCAGCGCCTCTCCGGTCAGGGTGGCGGGGTCGGTCGTCGCGATGCTGCCCAGGATCAGCATCGATCCCACATAGGGAAAGACGGTGGTGCCCAGCGAATTGAACGCCTGCGCGAAGGTGAGGCGGCTGGACGCGGTTTCAGGCTTGCCCAGCATGGAGATCAGCGGATTGGCGACCACCTGCACGATGGTGATCCCGCTCGCCAGCACGAACAGCGCGAAGAGGAAAGCGCCGAACAGCCCGGACCCGGCGGCGGGGATGAACAGCAGGCACCCCGCTGTCATCGCCAGCAGCCCGATCACCGCCGTGCGCATGTAGCCGAAACGATGCACCAGCGCGGAGGCGGGGATGGAGATCAGGAAATAGGCCGCGAAGAAAGCCGACTGGACCAGCAGCACCTGCGCGTTAGTCAGGGTGAAGAGGTCCTTGAGCTTGGGGATCAGCACGTCGTTGAGGCTGGTGATGCCGCCGAATACGAAGAACAGCGCGAAGACGAAACCGGCCAGACCGCGCGCAGCGGTTCCCGTTCCTTGCTGGGAAGCGGAAGCCTCCGCGCCCGTTGCGATCGCCATGTCCGGCCTTCCCCCCTCTTCCCGTCAACCATGCCTGACGCGGCGCAGGAGCCGCGCCGTCCGGCTCCTTCCTATCGCCAGCAAAGGGCGAGATGGCAATGGGTTTAAATGAGCAAGCGATATGTATTTGGCGACCCGGGATTACTGGATGCCCGCCATGCAGAGATATTTGATCTCCACATAGTCGTCGATGCCATAGCGCGATCCTTCGCGGCCGATGCCCGATTCCTTGACTCCGCCAAAGGGCGCGACTTCGGTGGAGATGATGCCGGTATTGATGCCGACGATGCCATATTCCAGCGCCTCCGCCACGCGCCACACGCGCCCCAGATCGCGGGCATAGAAATAGGCGGCAAGGCCGAAGCGCGTGGCGTTGGCCTGCGCGATGGCGTCCGCCTCATCCCTGAAACGGAATATCGGCGCGAGGGGGCCGAAGGTCTCCTCCGTCGCGATCCGCATGTCCGGGGTCATGCCCGCGATCACCGTGGGCTGGAAGAAGCCATGGCCCAGATCATGCCGCGCACCGCCCGTCATGACCTTCGCGCCATGGCCCAACGCGTCGGCCAGATGCGCCTCCACCTTCGCGATGGCATCGTCGTCGATCAGCGGCCCGACATCGACGCCGGGCTCCGTGCCGACGCCGACATGCAGCGCCGCCACCGCCTGCGTGAAGCGTTCGACGAAACGGTCATGGATGCCGTCCTGCACATAGAGGCGGTTGGCGCAGACGCAGGTCTGGCCCGCATTGCGGAATTTCGACGCGATCGCGCCCTTGACCGCTTCCTCCAGATCGGCGTCATCGAACACGATGAAGGGCGCGTTGCCGCCCAGTTCCAGGCTGACCTTCTTCACCGTGCCCGCGCATTGCGCCATCAGCAGCTTGCCGACTTCGGTTGAGCCGGTGAAGCTGATCTTCGCGACCCTGGGGTTGGAGGTCATCTCGCCGCCCACGGCTTTCGCGTCGCTGGTGGTCACGACGCTGAGCAGCCCGGCGGGCAGCCCCGCCTCCTCCGCCAGCACGGCCAGCGCCAGCGCGGAAAGCGGCGTCTGTTCGGCGGGCTTGAGCACCATGGCGCAGCCCGCCGCCAGCGCGGGGCCCGCCTTGCGCGTGATCATCGCCGCCGGGAAGTTCCACGGCGTGATCGCCCCGCACACGCCGATGGGCTGCTTCACCGTCAGGATGCGGCGATCAGCAGCGGAGGTCGGAACGACATCGCCATAGAGGCGCTTCCCTTCCTCCGCGAACCATTCGATGAAGCTGGCGCCATAGGCGATCTCGCCCTTCGCCTCGGCCAGCGGCTTGCCCTGTTCGGCGGTCATGATCGCGGCCAGATCGTCCTGATGGGCCAGCATCAGATCGAACCAGCGGCGCAGCACCAGCGCGCGCTCCTTGGCGGTCTTCGCCGCCCATCCCTTCATCGCATCGGCGGCGGCGTCGATGGCGCGGCGCATGTCCTGTGCGGTGAGGTCGGGCACGCTGGCGACATGTTCCCCGGTCGCGGGATTGCGGACGGCAAAGCTGCGGCCGGCGGACACCCACTCCCCCGCGACATAGGCCTTTTCACGCAGCAGATCGGGACGGTCGAGCGAAATCACAGGCTGTTCTCCATTCCAAGGGCGAACGCGGCGGCGGGTCTGCAAGCGCCACATTTCCCCGCAAAGTTGTGTTCCTCTGCTTGGTGCAGAAAAGACCCCGCTCTTGCAAGACCGGCACGACCACCCGCGCGAAATCCTCGAAACCGCCGTCATCAGCGTAGCTGGTCAGATTTCGTGTCGGATCGCGGCCTTGCGAAAATGCGGGGAATGGCCATTTCCATCCCATGTCCGGGGCGGGCGGTGATTTTTCCCCTTGCCCCCGCGATCCCGACATGCACAAAGCTTGCCAATTGCCGCATTTTGGATCGGCTGGAACGCGCGATTAACCCTGGCGGCCGCAAGGACAGATGGATGGACGATGTGACGATCATGGAAAACAAGGCCGCCGAAGCCCATCCTGTGCCGCGGGAAATAAATGACGGCCTGTCGGTCATCTCCATCGCCAAGAGCTATGACAAGCGCGCCGTGCTGACCGACGTGTCGCTGACGGTGGGCAAGGGCGAGGTGGTCGGCCTGCTCGGCCCCAATGGTGCGGGCAAGACGACCTGCTTCTATTCGGTCATGGGCCTCGTCCGTCCCGATCATGGGCGCATCATCCTCGATGGGCAGGACATCACCGGCCTTCCCATGTATCGCCGCGCGATTTTGGGGCTGGGTTATCTGCCGCAGGAAACGTCGATCTTCCGCGGCCTCACCGTCGCGCAGAATATCGGGGCGGTGCTGGAACTGGCCGAGCCGGACAAGAGCGCCCGCGAAGCCCGCCTCGAACAGCTTCTGGACGAATTCGGCCTCATGCGCCTGCGCGACTCCGCCGCCATGGCGCTGTCGGGCGGCGAGCGCCGCCGCTGCGAGATCGCGCGCGCGCTGGCCGCCAATCCCTCCATCGTCCTGCTCGACGAGCCGTTCGCGGGGATCGACCCCCTTTCCATCGCCGACATCCGCGACCTGGTGAAGCAATTGAAGACGCGGGGCATCGGCGTGCTCATCACCGACCATAATGTGCGCGAGACGCTGGAGATCGTGGACCGCGCCTGCATCATCTATGGCGGGCAGGTGCTCTTCACCGGCAGCCCCACTGAACTGGTCGCCAATGCCGAAGTGCGGCGGCTCTATCTGGGCGAGAATTTCTCGCTGTGACATGAGCGCGCGCCTTCTCCCTTCCCGCCTTGACGGCATGGAGGACGGCTGATGGCGCTCGGCCCCCGCCTCGACCTGCGGCAAAGCCAGTCGCTCGTCATGACGCCGCAGCTTCAACAGGCGATCAAGCTGCTGGCGCTCTCCAATCTGGAGATCGAAGCCTTTGTCGCGGGCGAACTGGAAAAGAATCCGCTGCTCGAATCCGGCGGCGCGGAGGATGACCGCTTCGCGACGGCCGATGGCGTGGACCGCGACGTCGAGCAGCCCGCCCTTTCCGCCGACATCGGTGAGGCCGACACCCTGATCGGGCAGGGGCTGGGCGAAGCGGACTCCCCCCTCGACGTCGATCACAGCGCCGAAACCTTCATCGACGACGGCCCCGGCGACCGCATGGCCGCGCAGGCGGTCGGGTCGGGCAGCGTCGATATGGCATCCAGCTATAGCGGCGAAGCGCCCGATTTCGACAGCTTCGCCAATCCGGAACCGGGCCTTCAGGAGCATCTGATGGAGCAGGCGGGATCGCGCCTCTCCGGCATGGACCTGCTGATCGCCACGCAGTTGATCGGCCAGATCGACGAAGCGGGCTATCTGGAGGCGAATCTGCTTGAAACCGCCCATGGGTTGGGCGTGCCGCTCCATGATGTCGAACACGTGCTGGATGTGATCCACAGCTTCGATCCCACCGGCGTCGGCGCACGTTCGCTATCCGAATGTCTGATCCTGCAAGCGAAGGAAGCGGACCGCTACGACCCCTGCATGGCGAAGCTGCTCGCCAATCTCGACCTGCTGGCGCGCGGCGCGCTCCCCCAGCTTCGCCGCATCTGCGGCGTGGACGAGGAGGACATGGCCGACATGATCCGCGAACTGCGCGGCTACGATCCCAAGCCGGGCCTGCGCTTTGGCGGAGATCGCGCCGCGCCGGTGACGCCGGACCTGTTCGTCAATCCCACCAGGGATGGCTGGGCGATCGAGGTGAACAGCGCCACCCTGCCCCGCGTCCTCATCAACCGCAGCTATTATGTCGAACTGTCGGGCGGCGCGCAGGACAAGGCGGCGAAGAGCTGGCTGGCCGATTGCCTCGCCAGCGCCAACTGGCTGGTGAAGGCGCTCGATCAGCGGCAAAAGACCATCATCAAGGTGGCGAGCGAGATCGTGCGCCAGCAAGAGGATTTCTTCCACAAGGGCGTCGCGCATCTAAAGCCGCTGACGCTGAAAGCCGTGGCGGAAGCCATCGAGATGCATGAATCGACAGTCAGCCGCGTCACGTCGAACAAATATCTCTCCTGCCCGCGCGGCCTCTATGAACTCAAATATTTCTTCACCAGCGGCGTGGCGGCGGCGGACGGCGACGGCGCGGTGTCGGCCGAAGCGGTGAAGAGCCATATCAAGGCGCTGATCGCCGCCGAAGACCCGCAGGCGATCCTGTCGGACGACACGCTGGTCGACCTGCTCCGCGCCAAGGGCATGGACATCGCCCGCCGCACCGTCGCCAAATATCGCGAATCCATGGGCATCGGCTCGTCCGTCCAGCGACGGCGGCAAAAGGCGCTGCAGGGCAAGGCGGCTTGATGGCGGCTTTGGATGGCCTTCGGACGGTCTGCTTCCATCCAACCATGCTCCTGCGTAGGCAGGAGCATGGTGCACTTCAATTTAAGTGATTCCACACACTCACCTCTGTTCGCCCTGAGCTTGTCGAAGGGTTCGCCTTAGCGAAGTCGAAGGCTCTGCACCTCACTTCGTTCGGTGAAGGGCTGGCGGCGCTCAGCACAGGCTTCGACAACTCAACCTGAACGGATGATGAGTGTCCCCTTCCGGCCAGGAACGGACATTTGCTTTCCCTTCTCCCCTTGGGGAGAAGGATACGAAGCCTTGCCTCACGAAGTGAGGTTAGGCGCAGTTGGATGAGGGGG
>JASGDV010000057.1:0-8211 GCA_049841255.1 Sphingobium sp. | reverse complement strand
GTCGTGCTCCTGCGAAGGCAGGGGCCCAGTTCCGCCGTCTGATCTGGCTCTCACGAGCCACTTGTCTCGTTCGAGTGCCTTCGAAGGAGCACGGCTTGGTCTAAGCAGACTATCCACTCCCCACCCAAAATCGCTATCTTTCTCCAATCCGCGCCGCGCAACCGGATTGGCTCGCGGGAAGGCGCGCCGGAGCCGACTATCCGGGCATCGCCTAGCCCGCGATCAGGCGGATGAAGGCGCTTGACACCCAGCCGCTTTGGCACGGCCCGTCATAGGGCTGCTTGCGGTCCACCGGGGAGGATACGCCGCAATCCGTGGCTTCGCTTGCATTGCCTGCCGCGCCTGCCGCGTCCGGCAGGATCACCACGCCCAGCCATTTCTGGTCGATGCTTCGAGTGCAGATGAAGGCGCGGCTTCCTTCCGGCATCCGCCCGGTTTCCTGCGCCTCGTCGAAAGGCGCGGCGCGCACCGGCAGGCCCTTTGCCCCCGCGCGGACCACCTGCCCCAGCCCTCCGCAGGCGTCGAGGCGCGGGCCGTCCTCGCCAATGATGACGGGCCGTGTCAGCCGGGATTCCAGCCGCGTTTCCGGCACGCTCTCCCGCGGCGCGCCCGCCACGGAGCTGTTGGGCAGTTCCTCCAGTACATCGCTGCTGTCGGAACAGGCGGAGAGGAGGAGAAACAGGGAAATCAGGGATCGCATCACGCCGTGATAGACCGTGCCATCCTCAAGCGGAAGAAGGCATGTTTCGCTTTAGTTTCGCGGTTCGATTTCCTATATGCCCGGACATGAGCGAGGAAATCCAGAACAGCCCCAACAGCAACAGTTACGGCGCGGACAGCATCAAGGTTCTCAAGGGACTGGATGCCGTGCGGAAACGCCCCGGCATGTATATCGGCGACACCGATGACGGATCGGGCCTGCACCATATGGTGTTCGAAGTCAGCGACAACGCCATTGACGAGGCGCTGGCCGGCCATTGCGACCGCATCTTCATCACGCTGAACCCCGACGGGTCGATCAGCGTCGAGGATAATGGGCGCGGCATTCCGACCGACATCCACAAGGAAGAAGGCGTGTCGGCGGCCGAGGTCATCATGACCCAGCTTCACGCGGGCGGGAAGTTCGAGAATACGTCCGACGACAATGCCTATAAGGTGTCGGGCGGCCTGCATGGCGTGGGCGTGTCGGTGGTGAATGCGCTCAGCGAATATCTGGACCTCCATATCTGGCGGGACGGCAAGGAACATTATATGCGCTTCGCCTATGGCGATGCCGTCGCGCCGCTTGAAGTGATCGGCGATGCGCCTCCGGGCAAGAAGGGGACGCGCGTCACCTTCCTCCCGTCGGTCGAGAAAGTGCCCGGCGACGGCGGCACCTTCAAGAATCACACGGAATTCGATTTCGAGAAGCTGGAGCATCGCTATCGCGAACTGGCGTTCCTGAATTCTGGCGTGCGCCTGTTCCTGATCGACGCGCGGCATGAGGAGAAGAAGGAAGTCGAGCTTTTCTACGAAGGCGGCATCGCGGCCTTCGTGCAATATCTCGACCGGAACAAGACGGCGATGATGCCGGAGCCGATCGCCATTGCGGGCACGCGCGACGATGTGACCATCGACGTGGCGCTGGAATGGAACGATAGCTATTATGAGAATGTCCTCTGTTTCACGAACAACATCCCGCAGCGCGACGGCGGCACGCACCTTGCCGCGTTCCGTGCGGCGCTGACGCGGACGCTCAACAATTATGCGGACAAGTCGGGGCTGTTGAAGAAGGAGAAGGTGTCCCTCACCGGCGAGGACATGCGCGAGGGGCTGACGGCCATCGTGTCGGTCAAGCTGCCCGACCCCAAATTCTCGTCCCAGACCAAGGACAAGCTGGTGTCGTCCGAAGTGCGCCAGCCCTTGGAAAGCCTGATGGCGGACAAGATGGCCGAATGGCTGGAGGAAAATCCCCAGCATGGCCGCATGATCGTGCAGAAGGTGATCGACGCCGCCGCCGCGCGCGAGGCCGCGAAGAAGGCGCGCGAACTCACCCGGCGCAAGGGGGTGATGGACATTGCCTCGCTTCCCGGCAAGCTCGCCGACTGTCAGGAGCGCGATCCGGCCAAGTCGGAACTGTTCCTGGTCGAGGGCGATTCGGCGGGCGGTTCGGCCAAGCAGGGACGCAACCGGCATAACCAGGCGATCCTGCCCCTGAAGGGCAAGATCCTGAACGTGGAGCGCGCGCGGTTCGACCGGATGCTGTCGTCCAAGGAAGTGGGGACGCTCATCCAGGCGATGGGCACCGGCATCCGCGACGACTTCAATCTGGAGAAGCTGCGTTACCACAAGATCGTCATCATGACGGACGCGGACGTGGACGGCGCGCATATCCGCACCTTGCTTCTGACCTTCTTCTACCGGCAGATGCCGCAGATCATCGAAGCGGGGCATCTCTATATCGCGCAGCCGCCGCTCTACAAGGCGACGCGGGGCCGGTCGGAAGTCTATCTCAAGAATGAAGCCGCGCTGGAGCAATATCTGGTCGACAATGGCGTCGAGTCCATGGCGCTGGAGACGCGGGGCGGGATGCGGTCGGGCGAGGACCTGCGTTCGCTGATCGAGCATGCGCGGCGGATGCGGGCGGTGATGCGCTATGTGCCGCGCCGTTATAACCCGGCGATCATCGAGGCGCTGAGCCTCAACGGCGCGCTCGACCCCGAACTCTCCCATGCCGAGCAGGCCACGCGATTGGCCAACAGCATCGCGTGGATGGACGCGCAGGATGAGGAAGGCCGATGGACCGGCCGGATCGCGGAGGAGGGCGGCTTCCATTTCGAGCGGCTGTGGCGCGGCGTCACCGATCATCATGTCGTCGAACATGGCTTCATCGGGTCGGCCGAGGCGCGCAGGCTGCATGCCATCGCGGCGGAGGAAGCGGGCAGCTATCTGACGCCCAGCCGACTGGTGACGGCCAAGGCGGCGCAGGCCGCGGAAGAGGCGGGCGAGGATGAACTGCCGGTCGCGGCCAAGGGTTCCGCCAACGTCACGCGGCCCAGCGAACTGCTGGACGCGATCCTGACCGCCGGGCGCAAGGGGCTGGCGATCCAGCGTTACAAGGGGCTGGGCGAAATGAATGCCGAGCAGCTTTGGGAAACCACGCTGGACCCGGACAACCGCTCCATGCTGCGGGTCGAGGTGGAGCAGGCGGACGTCGCCGACGAGATCTTCACGCGCCTGATGGGCGATGTGGTCGAGCCGCGGCGCGAGTTCATTCAGGACAATGCGTTGAACGTCGCCAATCTGGATGTCTGATCCCTTGAGCGGCGGCGACCTGCCTCGCTGCGTCTGGGTGGGCGCGGATTCGCTCTATCGCTCTTATCATGACGACGAATGGGGCGTGCCGGAGCGGGATTCGCGGATGCTCTGGGAAACGCTGATGCTGGAGGGGTTCCAGGCGGGCCTCTCCTGGATCACGATCCTGCGCAAGCGGGAGGGGTTCCGCGCCGCCTTTGCCGGGTTCGACCCGGATCGGGTGGCGGCCTTCGGCGCGGCGGATGTCGAGCGGCTGATGGCGGACCCCGGCATTGTGCGGGCGCGGGCGAAGATCGAGGCGACGATCCAGGGCGCGCGCATCTTTTGCGATATGCGGGACCGGGGCGAGGATTTCGCGGACTATGTCTGGTCCTTCGTGGATGGCCAGCCGATCCGGGGCGACGGGGTGACCGTCCATGCCCAGACGCCCTTGTCGGGGGAGATTTCCAAGGACCTCAAGAAACGCGGATTCAAGTTCGTGGGGCCGACCATCGTCTATGCGTGGATGCAGGCGGTGGGGATGGTGAACGATCATGCGGCCCATTGCTTCCGGCGGGATGCGGTATGAAAGCCGGGTTGCCCTTGTTGGCGGCGCTCGCTTTGGCGGGATGCGGCGGGAAGGGCGACGGCGCGGCGGACGATGCCGGGAATGCGGCGGGGACGGCGATTGCGGATCATCGCGAAATCGCGGGTGAGATAGCGAAGGAAAAGGGATTTGAGAATCCCGCGCCGGTAGTTCCACGTGAAACATCTGCGCCTGTTTCCGATCTTTCCCCCAAGGCTGAACCGAAAGAGGTATCAGGATACCGGGCTATCGGGACGGAGCCTTTCTGGGCGGTGACGGTGCGCGGGGCGGTGGCGACATTGGAGCGGCCGGACAAGGCTCCGCACCGCTTCGCGGTGGCGCGGACGGATGACCGGCGGACGGTGCGCTATCTGGGCGAGGATTTCTCCATGACCGTCAGCGAAGGGCCTTGCAGCGACGGGATGAGCGACACCATCTGGTCCGACCGGGTGCAGATCGCCTTCGGGGAAGGCACGCTGAAAGGATGCGGCGGCTAGCGGGACGATGGGGGCATGGGGCCGCTTTGAGGGGGGCATCGCGCTATTGCCGCGCGGGCCGTCAGACGATGACCGGCCATTCACGCTCCTCCGATTTTAACCTATGAGCGGTCATTATCCGGAGGGAGGCGTCGGTGCGGGTCCATTTTCTGTTGCATGAAGCCTTCGAAGCGCCCGGCGCCTGTGAAACATGGGCGATGGAGCGCGGCCATCGACTGTCCCATTCGCGCCTTTATGACGGCGACATTCTTCCGGCGGATGTCGAAGGGACCGATTTCCTCATCGTGATGGGTGGCCCTCAAAGCCCCTCGACGACCAGGGAGGAATGCCCGCATTTCGATGCTGCCGCGGAAAAAGCCCTGATCCGTCAAGCGGTGCTGGCGAGAAAAGCGGTGCTCGGAATCTGCCTTGGCGCGCAGTTGATCGGAGAGGCGCTGGGCGCCCCGGTCGAACATAGTCCGGAGAAGGAGATCGGCGCATTTCCCATCCGGCTGACGCCTGAAGGACTGGCCAATCCCAAATTCGCGCATTTCGGGCCGGAACTGGCGGTGGGGCACTGGCATAACGACATGCCCGGCCTGCCCCCATCCGCCACGATCATCGCCGCCAGCGAAGGATGCCCGCGCCAGATCGTCGAATATGGCGAGCTGGTCTACGGATTTCAGTGCCACATGGAACTGACGCCCGATGTCGTGGAGCTTCTGATCGAGGCGGAACGTGATCTTCCCCGGTGGACCGACCATCGGTTCGTCCAGCAGGCGGATGCGCTGCGTGCGAACGACTATCGGGACATGAACGAAAAACTGTTCGGCTTTCTGGACAAGCTGGCCGAAGCCCATGCCGCGCGGGACCATTCCGCCAGCGTTTGATAGCGGACGCCACGTCAGGCGGCGGGGCGCTCTCCGAACAGGGCCGTCCCCACGCGGATGTCGGTCGCGCCCAGCATGATCGCCGTCTCGAAATCGCCGGACATGCCCATGGAAAGCCGTTCCAGCCCTTCTTCGCGCGCCATCCTGGCGAGCAGGGCGAAATAGGGGGCGGGTTCTCCTTGTGCGGGGGGGACGCACATCAGGCCGAGCAGGGGGATGTCCGCCTGCCGCGCCGCCGCGATCAGCGCGGGGGTATCGGCGATGGCGCAGCCGCCTTTCTGGTCCTCGGTTCCGATATTGACCTGGATGTAGCAGGGGACGCGGCGGCCGCTGGCGTCCATCGCCTTCGCGAGCGCGCCGAGCAGGGAGGGCCGGTCGAGCGAGTGGATCGCGTCGAACAGGGCCACCGCGTCCGCCGCCTTGTTGGATTGAAGCTGGCCGACCAGGTGCAGGGCGATGCCGGGATATTCCTCACGCAGGGCGGGCCATTTGGCCTGCGCTTCCTGCACGCGGTTTTCGCCGAAGACGCGCTGGCCCGCTTCGATCAGGGGGCGGATGGCGTCGGCTTCCTGCATTTTCGAGACGGCGATCAGGCTGATGTCGCTGCCCTTGCGGCCCGTCAGGCGGGCGGCGCGGTCCATGGCGGCGGAGATGGCGGCGAGGCGGTCGGCGGCTTCTGTGATGGCGGTCGTCATGGCGGCTGCTATAGGCGAGGGTCATGGAGCATCGCCACCGCAAAAAGCTGCCGATTGTCTGGTTGATGACGGATGAGCGCGTGGACGGGGCGCTCCAGCTCGCCGCCGCCGCGCGATTGCCCAAGGGGCGGGGGGGCATCGTCTTTCGCCATTATCGCACGGGCGCGGAGGAGCGGCGGGCGTTGTTCATGCGGTTCCGGGCAATCGCGCGGCGGCGGCGGTTGCTGCTGATGCTGGGCGGGAGTGCTGGGCAAGCCGTCGCGTGGGGCGCGGATGGGTGGCATGGCGGGGACCGTCGGCGGGGGGCGCGGGGGGCGATGCTCCATAGCGTGCCCGCGCATGACGCGCGGCAGGTCGTGACGGCGGGGAGGGGAGGGGCCGATTTCCTCTTTCTTTCGCCCCTGTTTCCCACCCGTTCGCATCCGGGCGGGCGGGCGCTGGGCAAGGCGCGGTTCGCGATGCTGGCGCGGCAAGCCCAGATGCCGGTGATGGCGCTGGGCGGGGTTCGGGCGCGGGACTGGCGCTTGCTGCGCGGGCTGGGCGCGGCGGGGTGGGGGGCGATTGACGGGTTGGTGGGTTAGGGTGAGGGACGGCGGTTGATTTGGGTGGTAAGCGGATAATCGGGTTCAGTGCAACGCAAGCTTATCGCAATCATCAGAACACCGGGTTGTGTCGCACACCGCCCGACATATTCATACCGCATGACCAAAGATCAAGGAATTCACTATCAATGACATATGTTGCAGAAGCGGTGAAATAATCCCTGTCGTCGAGAACGTATTTTCCTTCTACGGATTTTATAAACCGCCCGCCCGAAAGCCCGTCATGTCCAGCGAGAAAGATGGCGACATCAATGCGGTTTGGGTCAATTTTCCATCCTCGCTTAGCAAATTGATACTCTCTCCGCATTGCCGCTATGTCCTTTAAACATGGATCGCGGCTTAACCGTGCCTCTACTTTTTCCACATCTTCTATCTTCGGCTTGCCGGTGGGGCATCCTACCATGAATAGTAAGCTGGGAAGTAAAGCGTAGCCTGCATGAGCCATTCAGCAACACTATGCTGCACCATCAATATCCGCAACTGGAACCGGAAACAGCGGCCGTTGACGTCCTTCTATGATCGTAAGCGGCTCTCCGCTTCTGATATTGATATATAAAATCTCCACAGGCCCTTTAAAAAAAGGCCATTGTCCGATATTGGCACGGCATCTCCAATCCACTGGATCGCTTTGCCATGTCCACATCCTTCCTGAGGCCGCCTTCCTTGCTCCGTTTGCTGGGGGCCTGGCGGGCGGAGGATAGTCCGGAACCGGCCTATCGGCAGTTGGCGCAGGCCTTGCGGATGCTGGTGCTGGACGGTCGGGTCGGGCTGGACGTGCGCTTGCCGGGGGAGCGGGAACTGGCGGCGGCGCTGGGGCTGAGCCGCACGACGGTGGCGGCGGCGTTCGACCGGCTGCGGGACGAGGGCTATCTGCAAAGCCGTCAGGGATCGGGCAGCGTGACGCGCCTGCCCGCGGGCCGCATCGCGCCGGTCCAGCCGGACATCGATATGGCGAGCGGCGGCAATCTGCTCAACTGGACCCATGCGGCGCTGCCCGCCGCGCCGGGGGTGGGGCGCGCGGTGCAGGCGGCGGCGGAGATGCTGCCCGCCTTTCTGGGCGATCTGGGTTATGATCCTCTGGGACTGCCGCCGCTGCGGAGCGCCATCGCCGCGCATTTCGATCGGCGGGGATGCCCCACCAGCCCGGACCAGATCATCGTCACCAATGGCGCGCAGCAGGGCTTTTCGCTGCTGGTGCAGTGGCTTGCGGGGCCGGGCGACCGGGCGGTGATCGACCATCCCACCTATCATAATGCGGTTCAGGCTTTGCAGCGCGCGCATGTGGTGCCGGTGCCGGTCGGATTGCCCGCGCAGGGTTGGGACATCGACGCGATGGAGGCGGCTTTCCGCCAGACCGCGCCGCGCTTTGCCTATGTGATCGCGGATTTCCACAATCCCACCGGGCGCAGCATGGACCCGGCGACGCGGCGGGCGCTGGCGGACGCCGCCGCCGCCACGCACACGCCGCTCATCATCGACGAGACGATGGTGGCGATGGGGCTGGACTTCGCGCCGCCGCCGCCGGTCGCTGTGCACGATCCTTCGGGGCGGCAGGTCATCACCATGGGGTCGGCGAGCAAGATTTATTGGGGCGGGCTGCGGGTCGGCTGGATTCGCGCCGATCCGCAGACCATCGCGGCGCTGGGACGGCTGCGGACGACGATGGACATGGCGAGCCCGGTGGTCGAG
>JASGDV010000056.1:0-5487 GCA_049841255.1 Sphingobium sp. | reverse complement strand
CCGCGGTCGGCAAGCGCGTGGCGGAAGCCGCCACCAAGGCCGGCGTCACCAGGGTCGTGTTCGACCGCGGTGGCTTCCTTTTCCATGGCCGCGTCAAGGCGCTGGCCGATGCCGCCCGTGAAGGCGGGCTGGAGTTCTGATCATGGCTGACGAAAACGAAATCCAGGCGCAGGCGGGTGCTCCCGCCGCCGTCGAAGGCGGCGAGCAGACCGAAGGTCGCGGTCCCGGCCGTGGCCGCGGCCGTGGCGGCGATCGCAACCGTGGCGAGCGTGGCGGCCGTGGCCGTCGCGACGACCGTCGCGGCAACCGTGATGAGGAACAGGGCGAAGAGCTGATCGAGAAGCTGGTTCACATCAACCGCGTCTCGAAGACGGTGAAGGGCGGCAAGCGCTTCGGCTTCGCGGCGCTGGTCGTCGTGGGCGACGGCAAGGGCCGTGCGGGCTTCGGCCATGGCAAGGCGCGCGAAGTGCCCGAAGCCATCAGCAAGGCGACCGCTTCGGCCAAGAAGGCGATGGTCCGTATTCCGCTCAAGGAAGGCCGCACGCTGCACCATGATGGTCTGGGCCATTTCGGCGCGGGCAAGGTGACGGTCCGTTCGGCTCCCGCCGGTACGGGTATCATCGCGGGCGGTCCGATGCGCGCCGTGTTCGAGAGTCTTGGCGTCGCGGACGTCGTGACCAAGTCCAACGGCACGTCGAACCCCTACAACATGATCCGCGCGACCTTTGAGGCGCTGGGCGAACAGACCAGCCCCAAGTCGGTGGCGCAGCGCCGTGGCAAGAAGGTCGCCGACCTTCTGCGTCGCGGTGGTGCCTCGGCCGAAGTCGCGCAGGCTGACGCCGAAGCGATTGCGGAGTAAGCGATATGGCGAAAATCAAGATCAAGCAGATCGGTTCGCCGATCCGCCGCCCCGCGGACCAGAAGAAGATTCTGATCGGTCTGGGCCTTGGCAAGATGCACCGCGTGGTGGAGCTGGAAGACACGGCGGAAGTCCGCGGTGCCATCAAGAAGCTGCCGCACATGGTGGAAGTGGTCGAAGGCTAAGCCTTCCGATCCGAAGGAATAAGGCGGGAGAGGGGGAAACCCCTCTTTCGTTTTTTCAGCGGCTGCGCTATCCGCGCGGCCTCATCGTTCCCTTCAGGGGACAGCGCGAATAGAGCGAAAGCGAGTGCACGAAATGACGAAGCTCAACGAACTCAACGATAATGCCGGTGCCCGCAAGGGCCGGATGCGCGTCGGCCGTGGTATCGGTTCCGGCAAGGGCAAGACCGCCGGTCGCGGCCAGAAGGGCGCGAAGGCGCGCTCCGGCGTTAGCATCAACGGCTTCGAAGGCGGGCAGATGCCGCTTCACATGCGTCTGCCGAAGCGCGGCTTCAACAACATCTTCGCCAAGGATTACGCCATCGTGAACCTGGGCGCGGTGCAGAAGGCGATCGACAGCGGCAAGCTGGATGCCAAGGGCGTCATCGACCATGCGGCGCTGAAGGCCGCTGCCCTTGCCCGTGGCGGCAAGGACGGCGTTCGCCTGCTGGGCAAGGGCGAGCTTACCGCCAAGGTCAGCTTCACCGTCGCGGGTGCGTCGAAGGGCGCGATCGAGGCGGTCGAGAAGGCCGGTGGCAAGGTCGACGTGATCGAAGTCGTGTCCGCCGCCGAAAAGGCGAAGGCCAAGAAGGGCACCGTCAAGGCCGCCAAGAAGGCCTGAGGCGCACCGAAGACTTGCAAGCACGGCCCCGCTGCCCGATATGGGTCGGCGGGGCTATGCGTATCGGGGGGAACGGCCATTCGTCGCGGATGGGCAACTCCCCGTTCGACAGGGCGCTTCCCTCCCGTTAAGGGGTTAGCGATTCCGGCCCGGCTCCGTTTCGGGCAAGAGTGATTTGAAGGGCAGCCAAGATGGCATCGAGAGCCGACCAGCTCGCATCCAATCTCAGCCTGGCGAAGTTCAGCCAGGCGACCGACCTCAAGAAGCGCCTGTGGTTCACGCTGGGCGCGCTGATCGTCTTCCGTTTCCTGAGCTTCGTGCCGCTGCCGGGCGTCGATCCGACCGCGCTGGCGCAGCTTTACAAGCAGACGAACGGCGGCATCCTCGACATCTTCAACACCTTTTCGGGCGGTTCGCTTTCGCGCATGAGCCTCATCGCACTTGGCGTCATGCCCTATATCACGGCGTCCATCGTGGTGCAGCTCGCTGCTTCCCTCTCGCCCAAGCTGGCGGCGATCAAGAAGGAAGGCGAAAGCGGGCGCAAGAAACTCAACCAATATACCCGCTACGGTACGGTCGGCCTGACCGCGGTGCAGGGCTATTTCATCGCTGTCGGTCTTGAGAGCTTCGGCGCGCAGTCCGGCGTGCAGGCGGTGGTTGATCCGGGAATGCTGTTCCGCGTCGCGGCGGTCGTCTCGCTGATCGGCGGCACCATGTTCCTGATGTGGCTGGGCGAGCAGATCACCTCGCGCGGTATCGGCAACGGCGTGTCGCTCATCATCATGGCGGGCATCGTCGCCCAGCTTCCGGTGACGCTCAGCAACCTGTTCAAGTCGGGCCGCGAGGGATCGATCTCCGGCCTGCTCATCATGCTTATCATCGTGCTGGCGTTGGGCCTAGTCCTGCTGATCTGCTATATGGAACGCGCCCAGCGCCGGGTGCTGATCCAATATCCCAAGCGCCAGACGCGTCAGGGCATCATGCAGGCGGACCGCAGCCACCTGCCGCTCAAGGTCAACACCGCGGGCGTCATCCCGCCGATCTTCGCCTCCTCGTTGCTGCTGCTGCCGCTCACCATCTCGCAGTTCGCGGGACAGACCGTCGCGGGCGAGAGCAGGCTGGGCGATTTCGTGCTGACGCTGAACCAGTATCTGTCGCACGGCAGCCCGGTCTATATGGCGCTTTATGGCCTCGGCATCGTCTTCTTCTGCTTCTTCTACACCGCCGTGGTGTTCAATCCGGAAGAGACGGCCGACAATCTCAAGCGCAATGGCGGGTTCATCCCGGGCATCCGTCCGGGCAAGAATACCGAAAATTATCTCGACTATGTGCTGACGCGGATCACCGTGATCGGCGCGGCCTATCTGGCCTTCATCTGCCTGGTGCCGGAATTCGCGATCGCGCGGGCGGGCATCCCCTTCTATCTGGGGGGCACGAGCCTGCTGATCGTCGTCAATGTGACGGTCGATACCGTGACCCAGATCCAGAGCCATCTGCTCGCCCATCAATATGGCGATCTTATCAAGAAGGCGAAGCTCAAGGGCCGCATGCGCTGAGGGGCGCGCGGGCATAAGCGCAAGACAAGGGGAGAATGCGCGCGATGAATATCATTCTGCTTGGCCCTCCGGGCGCGGGTAAGGGCACGCAGGCCAGCCGTCTGGTCGAAGACCGGGGCATGGTTCAGCTTTCCACGGGCGACATGTTGCGCGCGGCGGTCAAGGCAGGAACGCCCATCGGCCTGAAGGCCAAGGCCGTGATGGAAGCCGGCGAACTGGTATCGGATGAGATCGTGTCGGGCATCATCGGCGAGGCGCTGGACGCGCTCGCGCCTGAAACCGGCGTCATCTTCGACGGCTATCCCCGTACGGAGCCGCAGGCCCATTCGCTCGACACGATTCTGGCGGATCGCGACCGCACGCTCGACCATGTGATCGAACTGGAAGTGGACGAGGACGCGCTGGTCGAACGGATCACCGGCCGTTTCACCTGCGCGACCTGCGGCGAAGGCTATCATGACGTCTTCAAGAAGCCGAAGGTCGAAGGCGAATGCGACAAGTGCCATGGGCACGAGTTCAAGCGCCGCCCGGACGACAATGAGGAAACCGTGCGTACCCGCATGGCCGAATATCGCGCCAAGACCGCGCCGATCCTGCCCATCTATGAAGCGCGCGGAATCGTCAGCCGTGTGGACGGCATGGCGGATATGGCCGATGTGACCACCGCCATCGCGGCCATCCTGGACGGCGGAACCGCCTGAATTATCTCCCCTCCTCTGGAGCACTTTGAAGTCGGCAGGAACAGCCGACGGCTCGCAGAATGCGGACAAATAGAGCGTCGGCCGATTCCATCTAATCGGCCAATGCTCTGGGGAAGGGGAGGGCGATTTATGCGCAGATCGCTGACGGTTTTGCGGATCGGCAGGATGCTGGCCGAGCATCTCGCGGCTTTTCAAACAGGCGGCGGAAGGGGCCAATATCCCGAGGATCGGCCAATAGACCGTTGTAATCCGGAAACGGAAAAGAAGGTTAAGCTCGCGCCATTAACCTCGATATTAACGGATTCGTTGCTGTTTCATTGCTATGGGCAGGCATGGTCCGGCCCTCCTCCCCGCGCACTCGGCTCTCGGAGCTGGACGCCCTACGCGGAATCGGCGCTCTGTGCGTGCTCATCTTCCATTATTCCACGCGTTTCCACGAGTTGTTTCCGCAGGCGAAGCATGTGCCGTTCAGCTTTCCAGGCGGCAATTATCGGGTGCTGCTGTTCTTCTGCATTTCGGGTTTCGCGATCTTCTTCACGCTGGACCGCATCCGCACGGTGCCCGATTTCGTGATCAACAGGTTCGCGCGCCTCTATCCCGCTTATCTGGTCGCCATGCTGTTGACGCTGTCGATCGAATATCTGGCGCAGGCCACACAGCTTCTGATCGGTCCGGTGGCGATTCTCGCCAACTTCACCATGCTTCAGAGCTTCGTGTTCCTGCCGGAAGTCGATGGCGCCTATTGGACGCTGGCGGTGGAGATCGCCTTTTATTTCTGCATGATCTCGATCTGGAAATGGTTCGGCCTCCGGCGGCTGGAGCCGGTGCTGGCGGGATGGCTTGCGCTGCGCTGGCTGTTCCATGTCTGGCCCGACATGCCCGAACGCATGGTGATGCTGTTCGTGCTGCGCTACACGCCCTTTTTCGTGATCGGCATGCTTGCCTATCGCGTCTGGTCGGAGCAGCGGACGTGGCGGCAGCAGGCGCCCTATGCGGCGCTCGCGCTGCTGTCGGTGGCGACGATGGAGACGTGGGACGTGACCGTCGTGGCGGTCGTCCTCCTCATCGCTTTTGCAGCCATGATCGCCGGGCGGTTGCGCTTCGTCGCGTTGCGTCCGCTCGTCTGGCTGGGCGGAATCAGCTATTCCTTTTACCTTATCCACCAGCATGTCGGCTTCGTGGTGATGCTGCGCATGGCGGAGTCGGGCTATAGCCCATGGATCGGCTTCGTCGCGGCCTTCCTTGTGGCGCTGTTTCTGGGAACGGCGATCAATCGTCTGGTGGAGCGGCCCGCCGGGGAGGCCATCCTGGGCTGGTGGCGACGCCGTCGCGCCAACACAGCCATGCCGGACGTGGCTGCCGGGCGGGCATGATATAGCTTGCAAGCCCTCCTCCGAACGGTGGTTATGGGTGGAAGGCGGACATAAGCCCCTCCCTCGCCCCTTCGGGGAGAGGGCTGCGGAGACTTGGGCAGCATGCTGCCTTAGTCGTAGCTGGGTGAGGGGGATGCGCCGTCAAAATGGCGTGG
>JASGDV010000055.1:0-11229 GCA_049841255.1 Sphingobium sp. | reverse complement strand
GTTTCGATAGCCAATGTCGCATTGCCATCCTCCAGATGGAGCACGCCGCGCAGCAGCATGGTCGCCGGTTCGCCGTCCAGCCGCCCCTGCGTCCGCGTCAGGAGCGACCGGGCAAGGTCCGCGCGCCCCGCCCGCGCCGCCATGACCGCCTGCATGAAGAAGGCCCGTGGGTTGCCCGGCTCCAGCGCCAGCAGGCGGCGCGTGGCGCTCAGCATCCTGCGCGCTTCCCCGGCATCGGCCAGCGTGGCCGCATATTGTTCCAGAACCGGAACGGAATCCGGATCGATGGCGAGCGCCCGCTCGAACCAGGGAAGGGCCGCGACCAGCCCATATTGGCTGCGCGTGAGTTCCCCGCGCAGAAGCAGCGCCTTCACATCGCGCGGCGCCAGAGCGACGGCCCGGTCCGCGGCGAGAATAGCGCCCGCCTGATCGCCCAGCGCCAGCCGATAACGTCCCGTATCGACCCAGCTTTCCGGGTCCTTCGCCGCCAGTTCCCGCGCCCGGTCCAGCGCCGCTCCGGCGGCGGCCATATCGCCGCGCGCCATCTGGATATTGCCAGTCACCCGCATCGCGGAGGCGGCGAAGGACGAAGGGATGTCGCCCGCCTCCACTTCCGTCAGCGCGGCATCCGCATGGCCCTGCAAAAGCAGCGCCCGCGCCATCAGCACTCGCGTCTCGCTCGCCTTGCCGCCCAGAGCGCGCGCCCGTTCGATCTCCGCCTGCGCGCCGACCCCGTCGCCCAGATCCACCAGCGCCCGCGCCTGCGCGATACGGGCGGGAATGGAGTCCGGATCGGCCCGGATGGCGTTCAAAAGCTCGACACGCGCCGTCCGCGCATCGCCCTTGACGAGCGCGGCGATCCCCCGCGCGAGCGGCGCGGTCCCATCCGCCTCATGCCGGCGCCATTGCCACAGCGCCGCCACCGACAGCAGCAGGACGGCGATACCCGCCAGCAAAAACAGGCGCTTGCGGTTCATGCGGTCAGCCCTGCCCCTGCATCTGATATTGCTTCAGCAGATCGTAAAGCGTCGGCCTGCTGATCCCCAACATCTTCGCCGCCCCGGAAATATTGCCATCCGTCCGCGCAATCGCCCGGCGAATAGCGCGACGGTCCGCCATCTCCCTCGCGGCTTTGAGGTTGACGACATCGCCGCCCGCCTCCCGCTCGCCGTCCAGATCGAGGTCGGCGGCGGTCACATGCTTGCCGTCGGCCATGATGACGGCACGCTTCATGCGGTTCTCCAGCTCGCGCACATTGCCCGGCCAATGCCATGCGTCGAGCGCCGCCAGAGCGTCGGGCGCGAGCCCCTTGACCTGCGGGTTCATGTCCTTGGCGAAGAGGTTGAGGAAATGGCGCGCCAACAGCGCCGGATCGCCCGGCCTGTCCCGAAGCGCGGGAATCCGCACGACGATTTCCGCAAGACGGTAATAGAGATCCTCGCGGAAGGTGCCCGCCGCGATCATCTCCTCCAGATTCTGATGCGTGGCGCACACGATCCGCGTGTCCACGGCGATGGGCTGCCGCCCGCCGATCCGTTCGATCACCCGCTCTTGCAGGAAACGCAGCAGCTTGACCTGAAGCGGCAGCGGGATGTCGCCCACTTCGTCGAGGAAGAGCGTGCCGCCTTGCGCCTGCTCGATCTTCCCCGGCGTCGTCTTGACCGCGCCGGTGAAAGCGCCCTTCTCATGGCCGAACAGCTCGGACTCCAGCAGCGTCTCCGGTATCGCCGCGCAGTTGATGGCGACGAAATTGCCGTCTTTGCGCGGGCTGGCGTCGTGAAGCCCCTGCGCCAGCAATTCCTTGCCGGTGCCGCTCGCGCCGAGCAGCAGGACGGACACCTGCGCGCTGGCGACCCGCTCGATGGTGCGCGCGACCTTCATCATTTCGGGCGCGCTGGTAATGAGCTTGCCAAGGACGGGCGCGCCCTCCGGCGCGATTTCCGCCAGCCGGGCATTTTCCCTTTCGAGCGCATGGACGTGGAAGGCGCGGCGGACGATCAGGCCCAGTTCGTCTATGTCGACGGGTTTCTGATAGAAATCATAGGCCCCGCCCGAAATCGCATCCAGCGCGCTTTCCCGCGCGCCATGGCCGGACGCCACGATGACCTTCGTGTCGGGCTTGATCCGCAGGATTTCCGCCAGGGTGGCGAAGCCCTCGCTGGTGCCGTCCGGGTCGGGCGGTAGGCCCAGATCCAGGGTCACCACATCGGGCGCTTCGGCGCGGAGCAGTTCGATCGCTTCCTCCCGATCGCCCGCGATGAAAAGACGATATTCCTCATAGGCCCAGCGCAACTGGCGCTGGAGACCGGGATCATCCTCGACGATCAGCAATTTGGGCCGCGTGTCGCTCATCAGGCAGCTTCCCCCTTCCTCATGATCGGCATTCCTTCAGACGCCAGAGGCAGGCGCAGGGTGAAGCGGCTGCCCGCTCCCGGTTTGCTCTCCACGTCGATCCTTCCCCCCATGGCGGCGGCCAGTTCGCGCGCCTCGAAAGCGCCGATGCCGAAACCGCCGGTCTTGCTGCTCGAAAAGGGCTTGAACAATTCCCGCCGCATGAATTCCGCCGTCATGCCGGTGCCGCGGTCGACGATCTCGACGCCGGCCTCCTCCCCTTGCGTGAACAGGCGAAGCTCGACAGGACTGTCAGGCGCGCTGGCGTCGATGGCGTTTTGCAGCAGGTGCACCAATATCTGCTCGACCCGGACCGGATCGGCCATGACCGGCAGCGCGTCCCCGGTCACGCGGATGGGATGCTGACGCGAGCGGGAGCGCGCCACGGCGTCGGCCATCTCCCGCAGCATCATGGGACGGGGTTCTTCCGTCCGCCCCTTGTTATGCTGGGACAGGCGCGCGAGCAGGTCGTTCATCTTCCCCACCGATTCCTTGAGCGTCAGGATCATGTCCGCGCGGAATTCGGGATTGTCGGCATGGCGCTCCGCATTGCGGGCGAGGAGCGAAAGCTGGCTCACCAGATTCTTGACGTCATGCATGATGAAGGCGAAGCGGCGGTTGAACTCGTCGAAGCGTTGCGCGTCGCTCAGCGCCTCCTGCCCCTGCGCTTCGCTGATATAGGTCGCAGCCTGCCGTCCGGCGGCGCGGAGCATGTCCAGATCCTCCCAGTCGAGCCGCCGGTCGATGGGAGGCCGCGCGAGCAGGATCGCCCCGATCAACTTGCCGAAATGGATGAGCGGCACCAGCGCCCAGCTCCGGCTGTCGCTCTTCACCCAATCGGGCAAGGGCACGGTTCCCGCGTCGCCCTCAGCCCCCTCGATGTCGATGATCCATCCGGTCTGCTCAAGACGAAGAGCCACGTCTTTCGAAAGCGAAGGCGTCTGTGGAAACTCGCTCTCCCAATTCCAGTGAGTCTCGAAAACCAGCCGCCCGTCGTCGCCGCGCAGCAACAGCAGCGCGCCCGACGAATCCGTGATGTCCGCTACGGCCTTCGCCACGCGCTCGCCCAGCGCGGGGGCGTCGCTGCCCGGCCTGCCGATGGTTTCACCGAACCGCATCCATTCGGTGCGATAATCGTAGCGATGCTGGAAGAAATGCTTGGCCACCTGCACTTTCCAGAGCGCGCGCAATTGCGGCGAAGGCAGCAGGATCAAGGCCGTCACCGCCATGAAGAATACGCCGCCTATCTCCATGACCCGCGCATAGGGTCCGGCGATGAGTTCGATGAGGACGGTCGCCGCCGCGAACAGGATGACATAGAGCGCCACCGCCGCGACGGAGAGCGACTGGAAGGTCAGGCTGCGGGACAACTGGATGCGTCCCGACAGTTCCTTGCGCAGGCTCACCGCGATGATGGGAGCCAGCAGCGCCATCATCACGCCGCGCAGGGCGTAAAGCTCATGCATATGGTCCGGCACGAAATAGCCGATCGCATAAAGGCTGAGGTCATAGGTCCACATGGCCGCCAGCGCGCCCAGCAGCAGCGCCACCCGCCCCCTGTCCCGCACTGGCCAGGCGGTATAAAGCTGGTGCACCAGAACCAGGCTGCCGACCGCCGTCATCATCCGCAATATCAGCGAAAGCAGGGTCAGCGGGTGGTGGAGTTCGCTTTCGTCCGAAAGCTGCTGCGCGACGAAATCGGTGAAGCTCTGAAGCATCAGCAGGCCGGTGATCGCCGCATAGACCAGCCCGATGGCGAAGATCGGTCCGGTGCGCCCGGCAGGACCGCGCCGCAGCATGACGAACATGAGCAGGAGCCATGCCGCGTTCCGCACGCTCTCCCCCAGGCCGGAGAGCGGCTGGCTCACCCCGCCGAACGAAACATAAAGCGCCCAGCAGGACGTCATGAGCAAGGCGGCCGCCATCAGGCGCGGCTCCACCTCTCCATTGCGCCTTCGCAGGATGAAGATGCCCAGCGCCGCGAATAGCGCGGCGGCGAGGGCATGACCCCAGTTTCCGACGAATTGCAGCAGGATGCTCACCGCTCCGGCCTCACCGCGCCCCGTCGGGCCAGAGGACCACGCGCACCGTCTGGATCAGGATCAGCAGGTCGAGGAACGGCGTGTAATTCTTGGCGTAATATAGATCATATTCCAGCTTGTGCCGGGCATCCTCGATGGACGCGCCATAAGGATAGTTGATCTGCGCCCAGCCGGTGATCCCCGGCTTCACCATATGGCGCTCGGCATAATAGCGAAGATGCTGCTCCAGATCCTCGACGAACTGGCGGCGTTCGGGGCGCGGCCCGACGAAGCTCATCTCGCCTTTGAGGACGGTCCATGTCTGCGGCAGTTCATCGATGCGCAGCTTGCGGAGCCAATAGCCAAGGCGCGTGATGCGTGGATCGTCCTTTTCCGCCCACACCGCTTTTCCGGCCACTTCGGCGTCCTGCCGCATGGTGCGCAGTTTGACGATCCAGAATTCCTGCCCGTAAAGGCCCACCCGTTTCTGCCGGTAGAAGGCCGGTCCCCGGCTGTCGAGCTTCACCAATATGGCCGCAAGCAGAATGACCGGGCCGGTCAGGATCAGCAGGATCAGGCTGGCGGCGATGTCGAAAATACGCTTGGCGATGCTGGAAAGGCGGCGGCCGGAGGAAAAACCGTCGGAGAAGATGAGCCAGCTTGGGTTCACGCTGTCCAGGTCGACGCGGCCCGTCTCGCGCTCCAGAAAGGTGGAAATCTCGTTGACGTGGACGCCGGTCGTCTTGACCCGCAGCAAATCGGCGAGAGGCAATGCGTTCCGGCGTTCCTCCAGCGCCAGCACAACCTCGCTCGCGCCCAGACGGACCACGAAATCAGCGAGATTATAGATGGCGCTGCGGTTGATGGCTTCGGGAACGACCTGCGGCCCGTCATTCATGCCGATATATCCGACGACCAGGAAACCGGCCCCCTTCTTCCGCTCCAGTTCGCGGATGCGGTCGGCCCGGCTCCCCGCGCCCAGCACGACGAGGCGGCGCTTGAAGGCCTCCCCGCCGATCATGGAGCCCAGCATCAGGCGGATAAGGATCAGCAATCCCATCGCCAGCCCCATCGCGTAGAGGGAGTTGGAGCGCCACAGCGTCATCCCCGGCCCGACAAAGTGCATCACCGACAGGAAGATGACGCCCAGCGACACCGCCACCAGCAACCGGGCGAAGGCGAAGCGGAGCGACTGCAAGGCTTCGGTCCTGTAGACGCCTACGGCGATCATCGCCATCTGGATCGCAAGGACGAAGCTCAGCAACGGCCCCAGCCGGGTCAGGACGGGCTCGACATCCATGCCGATCTGCCGCGCGCGCAAAACCCATCCGCCTTCCGCCGCGCACAGCAGCAGCAGGAAATCCAGAAGGCCGAGCAGCAACACCGCATAAGGCACATAATGTTTGAATAGCCTGATCATCTTCCCGTGCACTCTCCAGACCGCAGCAACGCGGCCCTATCGCGCCGGGTCTACCTTACAGAGCCTGTAAGGAAATCCGACACTTCCGGCACAGTGCCCGAAAATGGCAAATAATTTCTGAATGAAGGAATGCGCGGAAATGCGCGTCAGTTCTTCCCGGAATCGTCGTTCCGGCGAAAGCTGTCAGCGGCATTTCTCGCCGCGTCGCCCACGATGGTGGCCGCGCCGTCGACGGCATTGGCCGCATCGGTCACGCGGTCGGCCCGCCGGTCCTCGCGCTCCTTGGACATATAGAAGAAACCGATGGCCAGAATAAGGGCAAGGGCGATGAGCAGAAAGACCAGCCCGCTACCATGCGGCCGCCCTGCGTCCGACGAGTGCGCCGGGCCACCTGACGGATCGGCTTGCGGCGGCTCCTCTTCCATCTCCCTTCTCCTCCCGGACGGATTCGCATCCGCCTCGTCCGATGGTCTATCGTCCCCGGCTCAGGCGATCCACATCTTCCATGATTTCATCCAGAACGGGGGTTTCCGTGCTTTCCTGGCTGCGGCGCGAGGGCAAATCCCCGTTTTCCATGATCTGCTCCAGCGCAGCGCGGCCGCGCGCCACGCGGCTCTTGATCGTGCCTACCGCCACGCCGCAGATTTCGGCCGCCTCCTCATAGGCGAAACCGCCCGCGCCGACCAATATCAACGCTTCGCGCTGGGGCTGGGGCAGTTGCAACAGCGCCCTTTGCATATCCGAAAGCTCGACATGCTTGTCCTGCCCCGCCGGAGCCGCGAGCAGGCGGTCCGCCGTCAGATCGTCCCATTCCCCCCGGAAACGCGAACGGCGCATCTGCGAGAGATAATGGTTGCGCAGGATGATGAAGGTCCATGCCCTCATATTGGTGCCCGCCTGGAAACGGCTGCGCGCGGCCCATGCCTTCAGCAGCGTTTCCTGGACAAGGTCGTCCGCCACGTCGCGATTGCCGGAGAGGGACCGTCCGAACGCGCGAAGATGCGGGATGACCGCAGCCAGTTCGCGCTTGAAATCCTCATCGGACAATGTGGCGCGAGCGGCGGCATCATCCATGGATGCCACCTCCGTGCCGCCTGTCGCCCTTGCCGCGTGAATCGAAGTGGTCAAAGCCATAAAAACGCTTGTGCCTTATGCTGATAGCAGCCAACCGGAAACCTCGTCGCTCAGTTTCAGCGCCATAGAACCAGCAGCATGACAATAACCGCCAGCGCCAGCGAAATGCCCAATACATATCGTACGATATGGGGCGTCGATCCGGCGCGGACTTCCTCCGTCGAAATATGCTGCTCCTTCTCAGCCATCGCCTATCTCCCATCGTTACGCATCAATAACGCAACGGACCGGCAGGGGTTCCGGCATATGCACGCCCCACCGCGTCAGACGGGCGCCGTGGCTTCATCGAAGAAAAGCGCCTGGGAAATCGCCGCCTTGACCGTCGAACGCTGAAAAGGCTTGGTGATGAGGAATGTCGGCTCCGGCCTTTCGCCCGTAAGAAGCCGTTCCGGGAAGGCGGTGATGAAGATCACCGGAACCGAAAATTCCGCGAGTATGTCCTTCACGGCATCAATGCCGCTGGAATCGTCGGCAAGCTGAATATCTGCCAGCACCAGTCCGGGCCGCTGGGCCATCGCTTCCCGCACAGCGTCTTCCCGCGTCACAGCGATGGCCGTGACTTCATGCCCCAGATCGCGGACGATGGTTTCGATATCCATCGCGATGATCGGCTCGTCCTCGATGATGAGCACCTTGGCCCGGGTCTGCGATTCGATGGCGCTCAGCGCCTCTTCCACCAGAGCTTCCACCTCGCCCGGCGTCATGGCGATGAGATAGGCCGCATCCTCGACCGTGAATCCTTCGAGAGCGGTCAGAAGCAGGGCCTGCCGGGGCAAGGGCGTCAATCGCCCGAGCCGCGCGCGGGCAATCGCCTCCTGCCCATCCGGATCGAGCACGGGAGGCACATCGTCCAGATGCGATGACGACCAGATCGCATGGAATATCTTGTAAAGGCCCAGACGCGGATCGACATCGGCCGGAAATTCATCCGGCGCCGCGACAATGGCTTCCAGCGTGGCGCGCACATAGGCGTCGCCATGCATCTGGTCCCCCGTCAGGGCCCGCGCGTAACGGCGTAGAAATGGAAGATGAGGATGCAGCTGCTGTCCAAGCGACATAATGTTGGTCTTCTCCCTGCCCTGTCATGGGGCTCAATGCTGCGAAATCTGTTCCGACAAGGAGGATGGATCGACTATGCCCCCAAGGCAAGACCAGCCCCCTCATCATCGGCCATGCCGATACAAAAAACGCCTTGGGGTAGGGAACCATCGACGCGGAGATTTGTTTCACTGCCGTTCGGTTTTTTTGAAGGCAAAGCCAAGGTTTACGGAATTTACAAGGTCCGCGAATTGACGCTGCCCCGGAAACCCGCAAAAAACAGATCAGCAGGCATGGCACGCATTGTTTCATAGGGGCTGAATTTTGGTTTCTTCAACGACGAAACGGAGTGCGACGGAGGCAATCGGAATCAATGCGGACGCCACCGTTACGGATATGAAGCGCACATCTTCTCCGGCGCGCGGCAAACGGGCGCCCCGTTCCAAAAACAAGGAACATGTCGCGGACGCCCTGCGCTCTGTATATCAGCGCGCCGTCAATGAGGATATTCCCGCGGAAATGCTGGACCTTCTCAGCAAACTGGATTGACGGCATCATGAACGGGGCAGTCATCTTCCCTCAGGTCGCCACATGTCTGCCCCCCGCCTATCCGCGATAATGAATAGCTTTTTCCGTTCGACCGGCGTCAAGATGTTCCTCATCCTGACGCTGGCCCTCTTGCCGCTCGGCATATTGGCGCTGGTGGCTTCGCTTCAGGCGATTCGCACCGCCGATCTCGAAAAGGAAGCGTTGCTGAGAGTCGCGGTGACGCAAAGCGCCCGCAAGCTGACCGCCGATCTTGCATCGGACCGGACCGCCATCGCCCTCACCATCAACGCCATCGCCGCGCACACGGCGGATTCGGGCATGTGCGACCGCCTGTCCTTTTTCCTCCGATCCCATGCCAGCGGCGAAGGGCATTTCTATATTTACGACAGGGCCGGACAGCGGCTGTGCGGATCGCGGGAAAATGAGCCAGCCGGAATAACAGCCGGAAAGCGATTCGATTCCGCCCAGGCCGAACTGCTGCCGCAAGCCGGCTTTCTCGTCACCCGCGAGATCAGCCGCGATGGCCGGATCGTGGCCCTCGCCTATTATTCCCGCCGCCATCTGGAAAGAGTGGCCGACCCCGCCACCGCCCTGCAAAACCGTCAATTGAGCCTCACGCAGGGACCCACGACTTTATTCGTCACGCAGGGGACCGGCCGTCAGCTATCGAAACATCGCAGCATCAGCCTGTCTGCGCGGGTCATCCAGCCCGACCTGTTCCTGACCATGACGGTGCGGGACCCCCCGGCCACCGCCGCCCGGCTTCTTTCCCTTTTCCTGCCGCTGGTCATGTGGTTCGCCGCCGCCGCGATCGGCTGGCTAGTGGTCAACCGGCTGCTGATCCGTCCGCTGGTGCTGCTGCGCCGGTCCGTCGCCGCCTATCAGCCCGGCGAGGTTCTGGAACCCCTGCGCCGCATGCGGACGCCCGCGCAGGAGATCGTCGCGTTGGGCCAGACATTCCGCGCGATCAGCGAGGATGTCGCCACCCATGAGGCGGAAATGGCCGAGGCGCTCGAAACGCAGCGCAAGCTGACGCGCGAAGTGCATCATCGGGTGAAGAACAATCTTCAGATCATCACCAGCCTCATCAACCTGCATGCCCGGTCCGCGGGCACATCGGAAGCCTCCGAAGCCTATGCCTCGATCCAGCGGCGGGTCGATGCGCTGTCGGTCGTCCACCGCAACCATTATGCGGAACTGGAGGAAAATCACGGCGTGGGCGTGCGATCGCTCATCAGCGAACTGTCCGCCAGCCTGCGCGGCAGCGCCCCCGCCGAAGCGCGCCGGTTCGCCATCCAGATCGACAGCGACAATCTGCATATCAGTCAGGATGTCGCCGTGCCCATCGCTTTCCTGCTGACGGAACTGGTCGAACTGGCGATGCTGTCCGATCCCGATGCGGCCATGCAGATTTCGGTGCATGTCGACGCCCTGCCGGAGGATCGCGCCCGGCTGGAAATCCGTTCTCCTGCCCTGCGCGCCTCGCCCGACATGACCGTGCGTCTGGAAGAGCGATATGGCCGCATCCTGACCGGGCTGTCGCGGCAATTGCGAGCGCCGCTCGACCATGACGCGGCGACGGGCCTCTATTCGATAGAGATCACCACCCTGCCCTGATCTATGCTCGCTTGTAATCGTCGCGGAAAGTCGCGGCGAAAGCGGCGAAACGTCCCTCCGCGATGCTGTCGCGGATATTCTGCATCAGGTCCTGATAGAAATGGATGTTATGCTGGGTCATCAGCATCGCGCCCAGCATCTCCCCCGCCTTGACGAGATGATGCAGATAGGCGCGGCTCCATGTCGCGCAAACCGGGCAGCCGCAGCGCGGATCGAGCGGCCCCCGGTCCTCCGCGAAACGCGCGTTGCGGATGTTGAGCGGGCCGTTCCATGTAAAGGCCTGTCCGTTGCGGCCGCTGCGCGTCGGCAGGACGCAATCGAACATGTCGATGCCGCGCTCCACCGCGCCTACGATGTCGTCCGGCTTGCCCACGCCCATCAGATAGCGGGGCTTGTCAGCAGGCAGCATGTCCGACGCGAAATCGAGACAGCCGAACATGGCTTCCTGTCCCTCCCCCACGGCAAGCCCGCCGACGGCATAGCCGTCGAAACCGATGTCGGTCAGCCTGTCCGCGGAAATGCGCCGCAATCCTTCATCCAGCGATCCCTGCTGGATGCCGAACAGCGCCGCGCGCCCCGCATGATCGCCGCCCCCGTCGAAGGCGTCGCGCGACCGCTTCGCCCAGCGCATGGACCTTTCCATCGACCGCGCCGCTTCGTCATGGGTGCAGCCGTTCTTCGTGCATTCGTCGAACGCCATGACGATGTCGCTGTCCAGCAGGCGCTGTATCTCCATGGACCGCTCGGGGCTCAGCATATGCTTCGACCCGTCGATATGGCTGGAGAAGGCCACACCTTCCTCGCTCATCTTCGTGAGGGCAGAGAGGCTCATCACCTGATAGCCGCCGCTGTCGGTCAGGATCGGCCTGTCCCAGCCCATGAATCCATGCAGCCCGCCCAACCGCGCCATCCGCTCCGCGCCGGGGCGGAGCATCAGATGATAGGTGTTGCCCAAGATGATGTCGGCCCCGGCCGCGAGCACCTCGGCGGGCCGCATGGCCTTGACTGTTGCAGCGGTGCCGACCGGCATGAAGGCAGGCGTGCGAATATCGCCCCGAC
>JASGDV010000054.1:0-20532 GCA_049841255.1 Sphingobium sp. | reverse complement strand
GGCGCAGGGTCCCGCGATTTCACCGAGTCCAGATAAGCCATGAGGTTACGCAGCATCATTCGATCCCTGAACAGCCCGCGCGGTGCACGGTTCCGCTCTACATAGTCGCATATCCGTAATTTTTCCAGAGAAGCCCTAAAGACCGCTTATCACCGTCGAAAGGAAAGCTGCTTGGCTTTGCGAGCAATTTCTATCATTGAAGTAGACATTCGATTGATAGGCGGTTCATGATCGATTCTCTCTTGCATCATTTTGGCGACATCCTCCCCTTCATCCTCGTGGGTTTCGGGGCGCAGATGATCGACGGCGCGCTGGGCATGGCCTATGGCGTGATCTCCAGCACCCTGCTGCTGGCGCTGGGCCTGCCGCCGAGCAGGGCGTCGGCCAGCGTCCATGCGGCGGAAACCTTCACCACCGGCGTTTCGGCGATCAGCCATATCGCGCATCGCAACGTCGACTGGCGGCTGTTCGCCCGGCTCATCATTCCCGGCGTGATCGGCGGCGTGGCGGGGGCCTATCTGCTGTCCAATATCGACGGGGCGATCATCAAGCCCTTCGTGCAGCTTTATCTGACATGCATCGGCATCTACCTGATCTGGCGGGGATTCCACTTCCCGCCGCAGGCGCGCGATCCCAAATGGGTCGCGCCGCTGGGCCTTGTCGGCGGCTTCATGGACGCGTCGGGCGGCGGCGGATGGGGACCGGTGGTCACGTCCAACCTGCTGATCCAGGGGTCCAGCCCGCGCCATACCATCGGCACGGTCAACACGGTCGAATTCTTCCTGACCCTGTCGATCAGCATCACCTTCCTGCTGCATCTGGGGTGGGAGACGTTCACGACCTACACGGTCGGCCTGCTGATCGGCGGCGTGGTGGCCGCGCCCTTCGGAGCCATGCTGGCCCGCCATGTCGCGCCCCGCTTCCTGTTCGTGGCGGTGGGCATCATCCTGACGCTGACGTCACTGTTCGGGGTCGCCAAATGGCTTGGATATATAGGATAGGCCACTTATATTCGGCTTGTTAATCGAAAGAGCCGATCAAGATGTCCAACTACATGCCCACGCTGAAGCAGCTCCAATATCTGGTGGCGCTGAAGGAGCATGAGCATTTCGGCAAGGCGGCCGACAGTTGCTATGTCACCCAATCCACGCTGTCGGCGGGGATCAGGGAATTGGAATCGCTGATCGGCGTGACGCTGGTGGAGCGGACCCGGCGCGTGGTGCGCTTCACGGCGCTGGGCGACCGGATCGTGGAGAAGGCGCATCGCGTGCTGCGCGAGGCGGAGGAACTGTCCGCCATCGCGGAGGCGTCGGGCAAACCGCTGACCGGCGAATTGCGGATGAGCGTCATTCCGACCATCGCGCCTTTCCTGCTGCCGCGCCTGCTGCCGCGCCTGCGCGCGGACCGGCCGGAACTCAAGCTCTATCTGCGCGAGGAGACGACGCAGGCGGCGATAGAGTCGCTTCGGCACGGCAATGTCGATTGCGTGTTGCTGGCCCTGCCCTTCCCGACCGGGGAGGTGGATAGCGAAATCCTGTTTCAGGACAGGCTCTTTGTCGCCTTTCCCCATGACGACCCGCGCGATCCGCCCGAATGGATCGGGCCGGACATGATCGACGAGACGAAGCTGCTGCTGCTGGAAGACGGGCATTGCCTGAAGGATCATGCGCTGGCGGCATGCAACCGGCCGGAATTGCGGGCCAGCGCCACGATGATGGGCACGTCCCTGCATACGCTGGTGCAGATGGTGGACAATGGGCTTGGCATGACCATGCTGCCGGAAATGGCGATCAGCGGGGGGATATTGGAGCATACCCATATCGCCGCGCGGCCCTTGCAGTCGGATCGGGCCTATCGGGACATCGCGCTCATCTGGCGCAGGAACAGCCCGCGGGAGAAGGAATTCCGCCTGCTCGCGGAGATATTGCGGGATGCGGCGGAAAAACGGGGCGAGAGCTAGGTCAGCGCATCCAGCCGCGCGCTTTCGCCTCATCCTCGACCCGGGCTTCCACCCAGCGGGCCGCGCCGTCGGCGAAATGCTCCTTCTTCCAGAAGGGCGCGTGGGATTTGAGCCAGTCGATCAGGAAAGCACAGCTTTCCAGCGCCGCCGCCCGATGACGCGAGGCGGTGCCGACGAATACGATCCGCGCGCCCGGCTCCAGCCGTCCGACGCGGTGAATGACGCTGAGGCCCAGGAGCGGCCAGCGGGTCATCGCTTCATCGACGATCCGTTCGACCTGCGGCAGGGTCATGGCGGGATAATATTCCAGTTCCAGCGCGGCCAGCCCGCCCTCGCCCCGCACGATGCCCGTGAAGCTCGCCACGCCGCCGCCGCCCAGCGCCTCCAGCGCGGCGAGTTCGGCGGCCGCGTCGAAATCCCCGGTCTGGATGGCAATGCGTCTCATCCGCCCGTCACCGGAGGAAAGAGCGCCAGTTCCCGCGCTTCTCCGATCGGCTCGTCCAGCGCGACGAAATGCTGGTCGAGAGCGGCGCGCAGGCGGGAGGTGTCGCCAAGGGCTTCGGCATAGCCGCCGCCGCGCGCGGCGAGGGCTGCGATCAGGTCCGCTATCGTCGCGCCCGGCGCGGGCCGCTCGATCCGCTCTTCGTCAAGACCGATGGCTTCCCGCACCCAGGCGAAATAGACGAGGGTCAGCGCCGCCATGGCTCAATCCATGTGCCGGATGCCGACGCGCAGATAATCCCATCCGGTGATGAGGGTCAGGAAGGCGGCGGCCCACAGCGTCGCCAGCCCGACCATCTGCACGAAAGGATAATAGGGCACCGCACCCGCAAGGATCAGCGCGCCCAGAGCGATAAGCTGGAAAGTGGTCTTCCATTTGGCGAGACGGGATACGGGCACGGACACCTGCAACCCGGCGAGGAATTCGCGCAGGCCAGACACGGCAATCTCGCGCAGCAATATGACCATCGCCGCGACGATGTGGATGCCCGCAATGTCCCGCGTCGCCGCAAGCATCAGGATCACCGCGCCCACCATGATCTTGTCCGCGATGGGATCGAGGAAAACGCCGAGTTTCGACACCGTGCCTTGCGCGCGGGCAAGATAGCCGTCGAAATAGTCGGTAATGCCCATCAGGCAGTAAAGGGCAAAGGCCAGCGCATAGCCGGTGGTCCAGCGCGCGCCGACTTCGGCGGGCCAGAGCAACGCGACCAGCAGAGGCACGGTCAATATGCGCGAAAGCGTCAGCAGATTGGGCAGCGTCAGCATAGCGGCGGACTGCCACAGTCAGGCGGCGGGCACAAGCGGGGCGCACCCGATACCCGCAGGATTGGATAGCAACATTGGACAGGACCGCCTCCAGCGGCTAGACCCCCGCCCGGTTCTCCACAGCGAAGAAGACCGTTCTTTCATGCAGGCCTCGCTCAGGCTTCTCAACAAGCGCCGTTTCCTGCCGCTTTTCGTCACCCAGCTCCTCGGCGCGTTCAACGACAATCTGTTCAAGAACGCGATGGTGCTGTTCGTGGTCTATCAGGTCTATAATGACGAAAGATCCGAAACCTGGTTCAGCGCACTGGCGACGGGGATCTTCATCCTCCCCTTCTTCCTGCTGTCCGCCCTGTCGGGACAATTGGCCGACCAGCGCGACAAGGCGAAGATCATCCGCATCGTCAAGGCCGCGGAAATCGCGATCATGGGCGTGGGCGCGACGGGTCTCGCGCTGATCTGGAGCGGGATCGCCGTTCATGTGCTGGCGATTCCGCTGCTGCTGACCGCGCTGTTCGCGATGGGGGTTCATTCGACCTTCTTCGGCCCGATCAAATATGCGATCCTGCCCCAGCATCTGCATGACGAGGAAGTTCTGGGCGGCACCGGGCTGGTGGAGGCCGGAACCTATATCGCGATTCTGGCGGGCACGATTCTCGCCGGGCTGATCCCCATCGAAGCGGCGGCCATCGGCATCATCCTGACGGCGGTCGTCGGCTATCTGGCGGGCCGGCGCGTGCCCCCCGCCCCGTCGCTGCTGGAAAAGCAGCCGATAGACTTCCACATCATCCGCTCCTCCATCACATTGGTGCGCGGGACGATGCATATCCGCCGCCTGTTCCTGGCGATCATGTCGATCAGCCTGTTCTGGGCGGTCGGATCCATCCTGTTCATCCAGTTCCCGCCGCTGGTGAAGAATGTGCTGACCGCCGACAAGCCGGTCGCCAGCCTGTTCCTCGCCATATTCTCCATCGGGATCGCCATCGGGTCCATCGCGATCAACCGGCTGCTGCGCGGTCAGGTTTCCGCCCGATTCGCGCCCGCTTCGGTGATCGGCATGGGGCTTTGCATCGTCGCCTTCCATATCGTGTGCGACCTGTGGACGCCGGAACCGGGCGGGCAATTGCTTTCCCTCTCCGGATTTCTGGAGCATCCGCTCGCCATATCGCTGTCGCTGTGCCTGCTGGGCGTGGCGACGTTCGGCGGGATGTTCGTCGTGCCGCTCTACGCATTCCTGACCACGACCGTCGAAAAATGCGAAGCGGCGCGCACGGTGGCGGCCAACAACATCGTCAATTCCGGGGCCATGGTCATCGGATCGCTGTTCGCCATCGGCCTCAGCATCGCGGGGATGTCAGTGGTCAATCAACTGCTGCTGGTGGCGCTGCTTTCCCTGCCCTGCGCGTGGCTCGCCTGGAAGCTGCACAAGGCCTGCGACGGCGTGGAATGTCACTGACCCGTCAGAAGATGAAGCTGTAGAAAGCCGTGAAGAAGGCGCAGAAGCTGAGCGCGAACAATTTCCAGTCGCTGTCGTCGTCCACCGGCTTCTTCGCCCGCGCGCCGGGAGCTTCCTCCGTCACGCGCAGCACATGAGGAGGCAGCATCCGCCGGAAAGGATGGCGGGCGGATTCGGTGGTGAGGACGAGCGGACGATTTCTCATGACCCTTGGTTAACGCATTATTTACCATTTCGGCCACGCCCAATCATGGTTAATCCGATCCTGTCCCGCTGCGGGACATGCTTGACTGTATCACCTTTACAATACAGCATGGCCTGACCGATGACCGACCCCTTGCAGACCGCCGATTCCACCGCCCAGGCGCAGCGTCCTTTCGGCGCGGGACCGCCCAGCGCCTTCGCGCCGCCGACGCCGTGGAAAAGGCGGTTGCAGATCGCGGGATGGATCATCGCGGGGCTGCTGGCGCTGCTGATGATCGTCATCGCATGGCTGGCGGTGACGGCGCCTCTCTCCCGATCGCTGGAGCCGGTCGCGCCGCCCAGCATCAGCCTCATGTCGTCGGACGGGCATCTGGTCGCCCGGCGCGGGGCCGTGATCGACAAGCCGGTCGCGATCAAGGATTTGCCGCCCCATGTGCCCCAAGCCTTCATGGCCATCGAGGACCGGCGCTTCTACAGCCATTGGGGCGTCGATCCGCGCGGGATCGCGCGGGCCGCCTGGCATAATATGTGGTCGGACGGATCGTCGCAGGGCGGCAGCACCATCACGCAGCAGCTTGCCAAGGGCGTGTTTCTGTCCGCCGACCGCACCTTCGGCCGCAAGGCGCGGGAGGCGCTGATCGCCTTCTGGCTGGAGGCGTGGCTGACCAAGGACCAGATTTTCGAACGCTATCTGTCGAACGTCTATTTCGGCGACAATGTTTACGGGCTGCGCGCGGCGGCGCTCCATTATTTCAACCGCGAGCCGGAGAAGCTGACCATCCCGCAGGCGGCCATGCTGGCGGGCCTGCTGAAAGCGCCATCGCGCCTTGCGCCCACCACCAACCTGAAAGGCGCGCGCGCCCGCGCCGATCTGGTGACGCAGGCGATGGTGGAGGCGGGCTATATCACCAGGGCGCAGCGCGACGCCCTGCCCCCCGCGCGCCTCAACGTGCGGGAGACGGCCGATCCCACCAGCGGCACCTATTTCGCGGATTGGGTGCTGCCCGACGCGCGGGACCGGGCGGGAGCGGTCTATGGCGCGCAGAATGTGACGACGACGCTCGACTGGCGCATCCAGCGGATGGCCGAAAGCGCCGTGCGCCGCGCCCCTCTGGGCAAGGCGGAGGCGGCGCTGGTGGCGATGAAGCCGGACGGCAGCGTCGTCGCCATGGTCGGCGGGCGGAATTATAGCAAGAGCAGCTTCAACCGCGCGGTCCAGGCGAAGCGTCAGCCCGGTTCGACGTTCAAGCTGTTCGTCTATCTGGCGGCGTTCCGCGCCGGGATGACGCCGGACGACATGATCGAGGATGCGCCGATCACCACCGGCACCTATCGCCCGGCCAATCATGGCGCCAAATATCGGGGCCGGATCACGCTTCGGCAGGCTTTTGCCGTGTCCAGCAATGTCGCGGCGGTGCGGCTGACGCAGAAGGTGGGCGTGGATAACGTCATCAAAGTCGCCCGCGACCTGGGTGTCACCGCGCCGCTGACCGAGGATCTGAGCCTGGCGCTCGGCACGTCGGAGATCCCGCTGGTCGAACTGGCAGAAGCCTATGCGGCGGTCGCGGCGGGGGCCTATCCCGTGACGGCGCATGGCTTGCCGCCGGAGGAACAGGGCTGGTTCGACCGCCTGATGCGCCGCCAGCATCGTTTCAGCGAGGACCAGTTGGAGATGATACGCGACCTCCTTTCTTCCGCCGCCAATCAGGGGACGGGCAGCGCGGCGGCGCTGCGGACCAGCACTTTCGGCAAGACCGGGACGACGCAGGACAGCCGCGACGCCATTTTCGTGGGCTATGCGGGCGGGCTGGTGACGGCGGTATGGATCGGGAATGACGACAACGCTCCCCTGCCCGGCGGCGCTGCGGGCGGCGGCATCCCGGCGCGCATCTGGCGGGACTTCATGGCCCGCGCGATCAACGAGCCGGTGGAGAATGCGCCGGAAGAACAGAAGGACAGCGATCTGGTCAACGCCATCGCCAATGTGACGGTGGAGGCTGGCCTGGGCAACATGAGTGTGGACGTCAATCAGGAGGGGATGACGGTGAATATCGGCCCGGCGCAGATTCGCCTGCCCGCCGATCAGGCTCCGGCCGCTCCGCCTCAGACGCCGCCGCAAGCCACGCCGCCGCCCCGCGTGGCGCCGACCCAGCCGCCCGGCTCCAACACGCCGCAATAGTCAGCACGGTTGACGTCGCATCGCGCGCAAGGCCATGCGGGCGCTTTCCGCATCGGATGATTCGCAAGGACAAGGAACTCATGGCATTCACCGCAAAGATCCTGTTGCTGGGTTCGGGCGAACTGGGCCGGGAATTCGCCATTTCCGCCAAGCGGCTGGGCTGCCGGGTCATCGCCTGCGACAGCTATGCGGGCGCACCCGCCATGCAGGTTTCCGATGGCTATGAAGTCTTCTCCATGCTCGACGGCGATGCGTTGAAAGAAGCGATCCTGCGTCATCGCCCCGATTTCGTCGTGCCGGAGATCGAGGCGATCCGCACCGAAACGCTGGCGGAGGTCGAAGCACAAGGCATCACGGTGGTCCCTTCCGCCCGCGCCACCATGATGACCATGAACCGCGACGCCATCCGTGAGGTGGCGGCGGACGAACTCGGCCTTCGCACGTCGCGCTATCGCTTTGCCGAAACGCTGGAGGAGGTGCTGGCCGGGGCGGAGCATACGGGCCTGCCCTGCGTCATCAAGCCGGTCATGTCCTCATCCGGCAAGGGGCAGAGCACGGTGCGGGACGCGGGGGAGCTGGAAAAAGCGTGGGACTATGCCGTGGCGAACATGCGCGGCGACCGGCGGCGCGTGATCGTCGAGGAGTTCATCCCCTTCGATTATGAGATCACGCTGCTGACCGTGCGGACGCGCGAGGACGTGCTATTCTGCCCGCCCATCGGCCACCGGCAGGAACGCGGAGACTATCAGGAAAGCTGGCAGCCGATCGCCATGTCCGCCAAGGCGCTGGCCGACGCGCAGGACATGGCGCGCAAGGTGGTCGACAATCTGGGCGGCCATGGCATTTTCGGCGTGGAATTCTTCGTGAAGGGCGAGGAAGTCATCTTCTCCGAATTGTCGCCGCGTCCGCACGACACCGGCATGGTGACGCTGATTTCCCAGAATCTGAGCGAATTCGACCTGCATGCCCGCGCCATATTGGGCCTGCCGATCCCGGAGATCAGGCTTTACGGCCCATCGACGTCGGCGGTGATCCTCGCGGACCGGGAATCGGACAATTTCCGGTTCGAGGGGCTGGCCGATGCCCTGGCGACACCCGGCGCGGACGTGGATGTCCGCCTGTTCTGCAAGCCGACCACGCGGCCTTATCGCCGGATGGGCGTGGCGTTGGCCCGCGCGGAGACGGTGGAAGATTCGCGGCGGATCGCGGCGGAGGCTGCGGCCAAGGTGCATATCGTCCATGATGAAGGATAAGAGCGGCGGGGCCCTTCACCCGGAGCCTTTCCTGCCCTAGATACAGGCCGATGAGCGCCCCTCTCTACAACAAGGACATATTGCGGCTGGCCGCCAGCATTCCCCACCATGCGCGCCTGCCCGACGCGCAGGCGAGCGTGGAACGGCGGTCGCCCACCTGCGGATCGCGCATCACCGCTGACGTGCGGATGGAACATGGGCGGCTGGCCGACATCGGGCTGGACGTGAAGGCCTGCGCGCTGGGGCAGGCGTCCGCTTCACTGATGGCGCGCCATGCGATCGGGCATACGGCGCAGGAACTGGCGGATGCGCGCGACCGCCTGACCGCTTTTCTGGCGGGTGAAAGCGACGATCTGGATTTCTGGCCGGGGCTGGAGGTGCTGGCCCCGGCCAGAGGCTATCCCGCGCGCCACCCGTCCATCCGGCTCGGTTTCGAAGCCGTGGCCGAAGCCGCCCGGCAAGCAGACGCATGATGGGACCGCAAGCGCCCGAAATCGCCGATACCGCCCTGTCCGCCACCGATGTCCTGTTGACCGAAGGCGTCATCCTGTTGGGCGCAGCGGTGTTCTTCGTCATCCTGTTCCGGCGTTTCGGCCTGGGCGCGGTGCTGGGCTATCTGATCGCGGGCGCTCTGGTGGGTCCGCAGGGCATGGGATGGGTCGGCGGCGCGGAATCGAAGCTCGCCATCGCCGAGATCGGCATCGTGCTGCTGCTCTTCCTCGTCGGGCTGGAACTGCATCCGGCGCGGCTGTGGCGGCTGAAACGCGACATCTTCGCGCTGGGTCTGGCGCAGGTGGTGCTGTGCGGCATGGCGCTGACAGGCATCATCTTCTATTCGACCGGCTTCAGTTGGGGAGCGGCCATCGCGCTGGGCCTGCCGCTGGCGCTGTCCTCCACCGCGCAGGTTCTGCCGAGCCTCAAGAATAGCGGCCGCATCAATTCGCCCTTTGGGGAGAAGGTGTTTTCGATCCTGCTGTTTCAGGATCTGTCCATCGTCCCGCTCATCACCATCATCGCCGCCCTGTCACGCAATCCGGCGGACGCCGCGGGGCCGCCGGGCTGGCTGCTGACCGTCTACACGCTGGCGGCGATCACCGGGCTGGTGCTGGCGGGCCGCTTCATCCTGCGCCCCCTGCTGCAACTGGTGGGACGGCTGGGTGAACGGGAGCTGTTCGTCGTGGTCGGCCTGTTCACGGTGCTGGCGGCCGCGTCGCTGATGCATGCGCTGCATCTGTCGACGGCGCTGGGCGCGTTCGTGGCGGGCGTGATGCTGGCCGATTCGCCCTATCGGCATGAGATAGAAGCCGATGTGGAGCCGTTCCGCTCCATCCTGCTCGGCCTGTTCTTCCTGGCGGTCGGCATGGTGCTGGATTTGCGGACGGTGGCGGCCTTTCCCTTCTTCGTCATTGGCATGGCGGTCGTGCTGGTCGCGACCAAGACGATCCTGATCGCGGGTCTGGCGCGCCTGTTCGGCATGGATTTGCGGCAGGCGCTGGGCGCGGGCCTGCTGCTCAGCCAGGGCGGCGAGTTCGGCTTCGTGCTGTTCGCGCAGGCGCAAAGCGCCCTGCTGATCGCGCCGCAAGCCGCCAGCCTGTTCAGCGCCATCGTCACCTTTTCCATGGCGACCACGCCTTTCCTCATGCTGTTCGCATCGCGGTTCGAATTTGCGAAGCCCAAGGCGAACGCCTCGCTTCGCGATCCCGATCAGGCGCCGCGCGGCACGGCCATCGTCGTCGGCTATGGCCGCTTTGGCCAGACGGTCGCGCAGATGCTGGCCGGGCATGGTTTCGGCGTCGTCCTGATCGACAGGAAACCCGCGCAGATCGAACTGTCGAGCCGGTTCGACGTGGAAGTCTTCTATGGCGACGGCACGCGCATCGACCTGCTCCACCGGGCGGGCGCGGACGAAGCGCGGCTCATCGCCTTCTGCATCGACGATCCGTCGCTCGACAGCCGGGTGCTGGAGCCGATTGCCGAGACGTTCCCGCAAGCGGCCATTCTGGTCCGGGCCTTCGACCGGCGACAATTGCTGGAGTTGCAGGACATGGATCTGGCCGGCGTGGTCCGCGAGGTGTTCGAATCGGCCATCTGCATGGGCGTGCAGGCGATGGAGGCGCTGGGCGTCCCGCAGGCGGAGATCGATGAGGTCGTGGAGCAATATCGCGACAACGACCAGCAGCGGCTGGACGTTCAAAGGGAGCATGGCGATCTGTCGGTCGCCAAGGAACTGATCTATCGTCCCGGCCGGCGCATGCATCTGGCGTCGCGGGGCGAAGGGGAGGAAGTGGCATGATCGCTGTTCTGGCCGCGCTGTCGGCTGCCATCGCCATCGGCGCGGGCGCTTTCGGGGCGCATGGAGCCGCCAGTCCGCAGGCGGCGGAGTGGCTGCGGACGGGCGGCATCTATCAGATGGTGCATGCGGTCGCGGCGCTAGTGCTGGCGGGGACGGCGCGCGGACCTGCGGCGCTGCTGCTGGCGGGCGCGGCGGTCTTCGCTTTCACCCTTTACATCATGGCGGTCGGCGGTCCCAAATGGCTGGGCGCGGTGACGCCCGTGGGCGGCACGCTGATGATCGCGGGATGGCTGTGGGCCGCGTGGAGCTTCTGGCGGGGGTGAAGCTGCGGCAAAGCCTTGCTCCGGGGCCCCTGCAAGCCTAGATTAAGCCCATGGCCGACCATCATCATAAGCATCATGAGCCAACCGGCGCCAGACTGGCGGATGCCGCGCAGGCCACGCTGGAAGCGCAGGGCGAACAATGGACGCCGATGCGCGCCGCCATTTTCGACGCCCTCGCCGCGGAGGAAAAGCCCGCTTCGGCCTATGACATCGCGGATACGGTCTCCAAGGCGCGCGGCAAGCGGGTCGCGCCCAACAGCGTCTACCGGATATTGGACCTGTTCGTCGCGAACAACATCGCGATGCGGGTGGAAAGCGCCAACGCCTATATCGCCAACGCCCATCCCGGCTGCCATCATGACTGCATCTTCCTGGTATGCCGCAACTGCCATCAGGCCACCCATGTCGACGACGACAAGGTGACAGGTGACGTCCGCGCCGTGGCCGAGCATGAAGGTTTCCGCCCGGAACGCCCGGTGATCGAGATTTTGGGCACTTGCGCCCGCTGCGCGGCCTGAGCCCCGGCGTTGCTTTCCGGCCCGGAACGGCCTAGCGACTTGACGAGTATATGTCTTCGATGAACGACCGCCCCTCCACGCCCCTGCTCGACCAGATCAACTGGCCATCGGACTTGCGTGGGCTGAAGCCCGAACAGCTTCGGCAACTGGCCGACGAACTGCGGCAGGAAGTGATCTCCGCTGTCGGCGTGACCGGCGGCCATCTGGGGTCGGGTCTGGGCGTCGTGGAGCTGACCACGGCGATCCATTATGTGTTCAACACGCCGCAGGACAAGCTGGTCTGGGACGTGGGCCACCAATGCTATCCGCACAAGATCCTGACCGGGCGGCGCGACCGCATCCGCACATTGCGGCAGGGCGGCGGGCTGTCCGGCTTCACCAGGCGGGCCGAAAGCGAATATGATCCGTTCGGAGCCGCGCACAGCTCGACCTCCATCAGCGCGGCGCTGGGCTTCGCGGTCGCCAACAGGTTGGCCGACCGGCCGGGCAAGGGCATAGCGGTGATCGGCGACGGCGCGATGTCTGCGGGCATGGCCTATGAGGCGATGAACAATGCGCGCGAGGCGGGCAATCGCCTCGTCGTCATCCTCAACGACAATGACATGTCCATCGCGCCGCCGGTGGGCGGGTTGTCCGCCTATCTGGCGCGGCTCGTGTCCAGCCGGGAGTTTCTGGGGCTGCGCGGCCTTGCGCGGCGATTCGCCCGGAAATTGCCCCGCCCGCTGCACAATGCCGCCCGCAAGACCGACGAGTTCGCGCGCGGCATGGCGATGGGGGGCACGCTGTTCGAGGAACTGGGCTTCTATTATGTCGGCCCGATTGATGGGCATAATCTGGACCAGTTGATCCCGGTGCTCGAAAATGTGCGCGACGCGGCGGAAGGGCCCTGCCTGATCCATGTCGTCACGCAAAAGGGCAAGGGCTACGCTCCTGCCGAAGCCGCTGCCGACAAATATCACGGCGTCCAGAAATTCGATATCATCACCGGCGCTCAGGCCAAAGCGCCGCCCGGACCGCCCAGCTACACCAGCGTCTTTGCCAAGGCGCTGATCGCCGAAGCGGAGCGCGACGAGAAGATTTGCGCCATCACGGCCGCCATGCCGTCCGGCACGGGTCTCGATAAATTCGCGGAGGCTTTTCCCGACCGATCCTTCGACGTGGGCATTGCCGAACAGCATGCGGTGACCTTCGCAGCGGGTCTGGCGGCGGAAGGGATGCGGCCTTTCTGCGCCATCTACTCCACCTTTCTCCAGCGCGCCTACGATCAGGTGGTGCATGACGTGGCGATCCAGAATCTGCCCCTGCGCTTCGCCATCGACCGGGCGGGACTGGTGGGTGCGGACGGGTCCACCCATGCGGGCAGCTTCGATGTCACCTATCTGGCCACCCTGCCCAATATGGTCGTGATGGCCGCCGCCGACGAAGCCGAGCTGGTGCATATGGTTCATACCTGCGCCCTGCATGACGATGGGCCGATCGCGGTGCGCTATCCGCGCGGCAATGGCGTGGGCGTGACGCTTCCGGCCGTCCCGGAGCGGCTGGAAATCGGCAAGGGCCGGATCGTCCGCGAAGGGCGGCAGGTCGCGATCCTTTCGCTCGGCACGCGACTGGAGGAAGCCTTGAAAGCGGCGGAAACGCTGGAGGCCAAGGGGCTTTCCACCACTGTCGCCGACCTGCGCTTCGCCAAGCCGCTGGACGAAGCCCTGATCCGCCGCCTGCTGACCACCCATGAGGTCGCCGTCACGGTCGAGGAAGGCGCGATTGGCGGCCTGGGCGCGCATGTGCTGACGCTGGCGAGCGACAGCGGCCTTATCGACAATGGCCTCAAGCTCCGCACGATGCGCCTGCCGGATATTTTCCAGGATCAGGACAAGCCGGAAAAGCAATATGCGGACGCGAAGCTGGACGCGGCGGGCATAGTGGAGACGGTTTTGACGGCATTGCGTCATAACAGCGCGGGCGTGGAGACGGCGCGGGCCTGATTCCCGGCGGGGAACGGAAATCCGTCTGGCGCGTCCTGCGATAAACGACGCTTTGCGTTTCAGGCGGGGGGATGGATGGGGCGATCCGGACGAAAGGCGGCGGACGTTGGCGGGCATGTCCTGCGCCATGCTGTCCTTCTTGGCCTTGCGGGGCTGATGGGTAGCTGCTCCCGGCCTCCTCCGGTGGAACCCCCTCCCCGCGCTGACGATCCGGTCCCTATTCCGCGCGAACCCTCCATCCTCTCCGTGCCCGTGGACATCGATTCGGGCGCGATCCGGCAAGCAGCGGAACGCGCCATTCCGCGCCAGCTATGGACGATCAACCAACATTCGCCGCGCTGCATCCCGCCGCAGCGCGTCAAAATCCTGGGCGCCAAGCTGAACGTCACACCCGCGATCAGTTGCACCATCGTGGGCGTCGTCACACGCGGACCGATCCGGCTGCGGGGCGAAGGGCAGGACATCGTGGCCGATGTCCCCATCCATGCCCAGATCAGCGCGCGAGACGTGGGCGGCATATTGAAGGGGGAAACGGCGACCGGCTCCGCCCTTGCCCATGCGCGGATCAGGCTGGACCTCGGCAAGGACTGGAAGCCGCGCGGGACGGTGCGCCTGCATTATGACTGGACCACGCCGCCCGGCATCGATTTCCTCGGCCAGCGCATCACCTTCACCGATGAAGCGGACCGGAAGCTGCGCCCCATCGTCCAGGGACTGGAGCGCGACCTGCCGCGTGAACTGGCCCGCGCCAATGTGCCCGCGCAGGTGGAGGAACTCTGGCGCAGGAGCTTCGCCGTCCTCAGCTTGAACGAGAAAAACCCGCCTGTCTGGATGCGCGTTTCGCCGCTCAAGATTCTCTATAATGGCTATGCGGTGCAGGGAAGCCGCGTGCGGTTCAATCTGGGCATCGAAGCCATCACCGAGACCTTCGTCGGCAACCGGCCTGATCCGGCGGAACCCGCCCCGCTTCCGCCGCCCGCATCCGGCAAGACGGACGGGCAATTCCATTTCTTCATCCCCGTGACCGCCGACTATCGCGAACTGGAGCCCGTCATCATGCGCGCCCTGACCAGGCGGTCGCAACGGCCCTTCGAACTGCCCGCCATCGGGCCGGTCATCGCGCGCTTCGAGAAGGTCGAAGCCTATGGCACGGCGGGCGGGCGCATCGCCGTGGGACTGACATTGGCGGCTCGACCGGCGGCGGGCGGCAAGGCGGATGAAGTCCATGGCCGGATTTGGATGACAGCCATGCCCCGCAACGCGCCCAATTCGCCGGAAGTCCATTTCGATGCCTTGACGGTCACGGGCAATAGCGATGCCCTGAGCGGCGACCTACTGCTGGCGCTGGGCAAAAGCCCGGCGGTCAGCACACTGATCGCGCAATCCCTCACCCAGAATTTCTCGAAGGACATCGCGGAGCTATTGGGGAAAATCCGGCGCGCCATCGATGAAAAACGGGCAGGCGATTTCCTGATCGCCACCGATCTGGGGCAAGTGGAGATCGGGCAGATCAAAGCCTTTGGACAAGGACTGCATCTACCCGTTCGGGCGAAAGGAACGGCCCGGATAGCCTATAAGCCGCGGCCCTGAACAAAAAGCAACTCATCGGTTGCATTTAAGCGTGGCCCGCCGCATATAGGCAACCAGGAGGTTGCCATATGACCGATGCCATCATCAAGACGATAGAGATCGAAGCGCCCGTGGAACGGGTCTGGAATGCGCTGGTCGATCATGAGAAATTCGGGACATGGTTCCGCGTCGCGCTCGACCAGCCCTTTGCGGTGGGGCAGCCCTCCACGGGGCACATGACCTATCCCGGCTATGAGGATTATCGCTGGGAAGCGCGGGTCGTGGCCATCCAGCCCATGACCCGATTCGCCTTCGAATGGCCCGCGACCGGCGGCGACAGGGAATTGATGGACAGCGGCGTCCCCGTTACGGAATGGACGCTGGTCGAATTCGTGCTGGAACCCACCGATAACGGCACGCGCCTGACCGTCACGGAAAGCGGTTTCGACAAGGTGCCCGAACCGCGCCGCACCAACGTCATGCGCGACAATGACGGCGGCTGGGCCGAGCAGGTCAAGAATATCCGAAACTATGTCGCCGGTTGAGGATTCCGATCCAGTCCGCCTGTTTGCGGCCCTGGGGGATCAGACAAGACTGGGTTTCATCGCGCGGCTGGCGGACGGGCACGGGCGATCCATCGTGCAAATGGGCGAAGACTTGCCGATCAGCCGACAGGCCGTCGCCAAGCATCTGGACGTGCTGCATCAGGCTGGGCTGGTCCAACGGACCCGCAGCGGACGCGAAGTCCATTTCGCCCTGCGCAGGGAAGCCATTGAGGATGCCCGGCTTTGGCTGGACAAGGTCGGCGCGCAGTGGGACGGCACCCTGTCGCGTTTCAAGGACTTCGTTGAAAACAGCCGGTAATGGCTTGTTAGAATGGGCCGGATTTCGTTCCCGGCCCATTCCCATCGATTACTGCTGGGGAACGGATGCCCGCGCATCCTGCCCATCGCCTTCCGGCGCGGCGATGATGTCGCGGGTGGTTTCTCCCTTTTCCACCACATCCGTCGCGGGATCGCCTGCGGAGGAGCGGATGCCGGGCGCGGCATTGCCGCGTCCCGCGGCCGAAAGAGCCGCATTCTCCGTATCGCTGCGCGCGGAAGGCCCGCCGAACATCGCTTCCATGGCGGCGCGGCTCGAATCGACGGTCGCGGCGGCGGGCGCGCCCGGAGCAGGCGGAACCAGCGCGAAATCGGGCGGAATCACCAGCGGAGCCTGACGCGACACCGCGAATTCATCGGGACGGTCGCGGTTGAACAGGCCCGACGAACCGCAAGCGGACAGGGAAGCAACAAGGCCAGCGGCAAGGATCAGTTTACGCATTAGTTCAATGACTCCGTCTTTGCGCCCTTCTCGCGCAGCAAAAGCGCGCGCGCAAGCAGGATCAGCACGCCAAAGGTGATCGCTGCGTCGGCCAGGTTGAAAATCAGGAAGGGTCGCCATTCGCCAAAGTGCAGGTCGGCATAATCGACGACATAGCCCAGCCGCACGCGGTCGACGATATTTCCGATGGCCCCGCCCAGCACGAGACCGAGCGCCGCCACGTCCTGCCGCGCCTTTTCCCGCCACATCCACACGCCCACGAAGATCGCGATGGCCATGGTCATGCCGACCAGCAGCCAGCGCATCAGGTCGGTATCGGCGTGGAAGAACCCCATGGAGACGCCGCGATTTTCCAGCCAGCGCAGGCGGAAGATCGGCAGGATGTCGATCCCCTCCTCCTCCCGGCTCTTGAGCGCGAGCGGATAGGTGACGGTATATTTGATGAGCTGGTCGAGCGCGAGCGTGACGATCGCGACGGTCAGGCCCAGCGGGCGATGATTGACGGCGGGAACGCTCATGCCTTCAATACCTCATCGCAGCGGCCGCACAGCGCGCCATCTTCCTCGACTTCCGGCAGCAGACGCCAGCAGCGGCCGCATTTATGCCATTCGGACGGTTTGACGACGATGCCGTCGCCCACGCCCATTTCCACGCGGGCGACGATGGCCACTTCCGCGAAGTCCACGTCGCCCACCGGCACCAGTTCGCCCATGGCGACGTCCGCCTCCAGGCTGGACCGGACGATCTTTTCCCGGCGCAGCGGCTCGATGGCTTCGTTGACCTGATCGCGCTGGTTGCGGATTTCGGCCCATTTCTCGCCAAGGCCATGGTTCGCCCAATGCCGGTCGACTTCGGGCCATTCGAGGAAATGGACGCTTTCGGCCTCATCGGGGAAACGGCTTTGCCACACTTCCTCCGCCGTGAAGGGGATGATCGGCGCGGCGTAGCGGACGAGCGCGTGGAACAGCGTGTCGAGCACGGTGCGATAGGCGCGGCGCTTGAGGTCCGACTTCGCATCGCAATAGAGGCAGTCCTTGCGGATGTCGAAGAAGAAGGCGGAAAGGTCGCTATTGGCGAAGTCCATCAGCGCGCGGGTGTAGCGGCTGAATTCCAGCCAGTTATCGCTGCCTGCCTTCCGGTCCACGACGCCGCGCAGTTCCGCGTCCAGCCTAGATAGAAGGTGAAGTATATAGCGTTCGAGTTCCGGCATGTCCGTGACGGGGACTTTCTCTTCTTCAGAGAAGTCGGAAAGAGCACCAAGCAAGTAACGGAAACTATTGCGGAGTTTTCGATAGGCGTCGGACGATCCGGCCAGCACTTCCTTGCCGATGCGAACGTCGTCGAAATAGTCGGTGCTGGCGACCCAGATGCGCAGGATGTCGGCACCGCTCTCGGCCATGATCTTGAGCGGATCGACGACATTGCCGAGGCTCTTGGACATTTTCCGCCCCTGCCCGTCCAGTGCGAAGCCGTGGGTCAGGACGGCGTCATAGGGCGCCTGCCCGCGCGTTCCGCAGCTTTCGAGCAGCGAGGACTGGAACCAGCCGCGATGCTGGTCGGAGCCTTCAAGATAGAGATCGGCGCGGACGTCCTCGCCATAGCGCGCCTCGACGGTGAAGGCGTGGGTCGAGCCGGAATCGAACCAGACGTCGAGAATGTCGTTCACCACCTCATAATCGGCCAGGTCATGATCCGGGCCGAGCAGCGCCTGATGATCCGCGCCGAACCACGCATCCGCGCCGCCCTGCCGGAAGGCTTCGACGATGTGTTCATTGACTACCTTATCAACGAGATATTCGCCGCTCTTGCGATGAACATAGAGCGCGATGGGCACGCCCCATGCGCGCTGGCGGGAGATCACCCAGTCCGGGCGGCCCTCCACCATGGAGCGGATGCGGTTGGTCGAACGCTCCGGCACCCAGCGCGTATGGGCGATGGCATCGAGCGCCACGTCGCGCAGCGTCGGGCCGTTGCCAACGATGACGGGCGTGGGCAGGAAACTGCCATCGACATCGACCGGCACGCCTTCCTGCGGCTTGTCCATCGGGATGAACCATTGCGGGGTGCAACGGAAGATGATCTTCGCCTTGGAGCGCCAGCTATGGGGATAGCTGTGCCTGAAGTCGTCGGAGGCGGCGAGCAGCGCGCCTGCTTCGCGCAGGTCGGTGCAGATGGGGCCGTCCTTGCTGACGAATTTGGGGTTGATGACGCTCCCCTGCCCGCCCAGCCAGAGCCAGTCGGGGCGGTATTTGCCGTCATCCTCGACCGCAAAGACGGGGTTTATGCCGTTTTCCTTGCAGAGCGCGAAGTCGTCCTCGCCATGGTCGGGGGCCATGTGAACAAGGCCGGTGCCCGCGTCGGTGGTGACGAAATCGCCAGCGAGGAGCGGGCGTGGCTTGGCGAAGAAGCCGCCGAGATGGTGCATCGGGTGGCGGGCGACGGCTCCGGCGAGGTCGGTGCCTTTGATGGGATCACCAACAGGATAACACCAAAATGTCCGATCGCCATGGGCTTCGGGAGCCGTTGGAAGACATGTTTCCACTCGCTTGGCAAATGCCGCAGCCAAATCGGTCGCAACCAAGCATTTCAACTTGGCCTCATTCTTCGCTGACCAGCTAACGCCATCAAGGAATGTCTTTGTCGCGGCTGCGTTCGCGCCGTCCACAAAGACTTCGAACAGTTGATACTCAACCTCCGGCCCATAAGCCAAAGCCTGATTGACCGGAATCGTCCATGGCGTCGTCGTCCAGATCACCGCATGGGCGCCGACCAGTTCGGGCGCGCCCGGCGCTTCCACGATCTCGAACGCCACATCGATCTGGGTCGAGACGATGTCCTCATATTCCACTTCCGCCTCGGCCAGCGCGGTCTTTTCGACCGGGGACCACATGACGGGCTTCGCGCCGCGATAAAGCTGGCCGCTTTCCGCGAATTTCAGCAGTTCGCCGACGATGGTCGCCTCAGCGTCGAACTTCATGGTGAGATAGGGATCGTCCCAGTCGCCCATCACGCCCAGACGCTTGAACTGCTCCTTCTGGACGCCCACCCACTTGTCCGCATAGGCGCGGCACTGGGCGCGGAATTCCTGCGCGGGAACCTCGTCCTTGTTCTGCTTCTTCTTGCGATATTCCTCCTCGATCTTCCATTCGATCGGCAGGCCGTGGCAGTCCCAGCCGGGGACATAGGGCGCGTCCTTGCCCAGCAGCGACTGGCTGCGGACGATGATGTCCTTCAGCACCTTGTTCATCGCATGGCCCATATGGATGTCGCCATTGGCGTAGGGCGGGCCGTCATGGAGGATGAAGCGTTCGCGGCCCTTCCGCCGCTCGCGCAGCTTGCCGTAGAGGTCCATCGCCTCCCAGCGCGCGAGGATCGCCGGTTCCTTCTGCGCGAGGCCCGCCTTCATCGGGAAGTCGGTGACGGGAAGGAAAACGGTGGATTTATAATCTTTGGCTTCTTGGCTAGGCTGATCGGTCATGTGAGTCCGCGCAATGATAAGATCCGTTCGTCCTGAGTAGCCATTGAGCCAAGTCGAAATGGCATATCGAAGGGCAGATGCTTCGATACGGGCCTTCGACAGGCTCAGTCCCTACTCAGCACGAACGGCTAAGGTCAGGGCAGCGCATTAAGCGAGGTGAGGCGTTCCCGCAAGGATTTGCCGCGCATCGTCGCAGTCCCTGGCGATCTGCGCGATCAGGGCGTCCATCCCCTCGAACTTCGCCTCCGGCCGCAGGAAGTGGATCATCTGCACCTCGATCACCTGATCGTAGAGGCTTTCGGAAAAGTCGAAGAAATGCGGCTCCAGCAATTCCTTGGGCGGGTCGAAGCTGGGACGGATGCCCAGGTTCGCCGCGCCGTCCAGCACGCGGCCATCGGGAAGCAGCCCGCGCACGGCATAGATGCCATAGGCCGGGCGCAGATATTTGCCGAGGTCGATATTGGCGGTCGGGAAGCCGATGGTGCGGCCGACCTTGTCGCCATGCTGGACCCTTCCCTGAATGGCGAAGGGGCGCGTCAGGAGCCGGGTGGCGGTTTCGCAATCCCCGGCTTTCAGCGCATCGCGGATGCGGCTGGAGGAAATGACCTTGCCATCCTCCTCCGCGACCGGCGCGACCGCCTGCGCCCCCATGCCCGCCGCGGCGCAGAGTTGGGCCAGACGGTCGGTCGATCCGCTGCGCCCCTTGCCGAAAGTGAAATCTTCGCCGG
>JASGDV010000053.1:0-4257 GCA_049841255.1 Sphingobium sp. | reverse complement strand
GTCCCAAAGATATGCTTATGGGTTCAAGGGATCGAACGGATGGACACTCTGCGGGGGCATGAAATCGAGGGAGGTCGCGAAGATTACGACGACGCCGGCGATGCCGCGATCGAATGTCCGCCCGCCATCCCCGGCAATGAGCGGCGGATGCAGGTCCGTGCCTATAATTATTGGGCGTCGCTGCTGGGTGACCGCGCCCTGCCGTCGATCGAGGACCTGCAACCGGACCGGCTGGAGGATTTCGGCCCCTATAGCGTGCTGCTGGATTTCAGCGCGGGCGTCGATAACCCGGCGGTTATCTATATGGGAGCGGCCCTGCGCCGCGAGTGCGAGATTTCCGGACCGATCCATCATATTAATGATGTGCCGCCGCGCTCGCTGCTGTCGCGGCTGACCGACCATTATCTTCAGATCATCGCCAACGCCGTCCCCATCGGCTTCGAAGCCGAGTTCGTGAACCAGCGCGGCGCCGATCTGATGTATCGCGGCATATTGATGCCCTTTTCCTCCGATGACGAGACGATCGACTTCGTGTTCGGCGTCATCAACTGGAAGGAGGCCGCCAGCCGCGCCGAAACCGACGCACTGGAACGGGAGGTGAGCGAAGCACTCGGCCTTCCGCTGGAGGTGGGAGACGACGCAGCCCTTGCCGATCCTTCCGTGCTCGACCTCACCGCTTCGGACATGATCGCCATGCCAGCGCCCGATGCCGACGCCTCGCTGGCCGACTGGCTGGCGGCCGCCCGCGATGGAGCCGAGCAGGCCCGCGCGAGCGAAGCGCGCAGCCATGGCGCGCTCTATCATGCCATTGGCCTCGCCTATGATTTCGCCCTCGCCGCGCAGCAAGCGCCGGAGGATTATGCGGAACTGCTCGCCGATGCGGGTATCAAGGCGCAGGCGCGCAGCCCGATGACCGCCGTCGTCAAGCTCATCTTCGGCGCCGCCTATGACAAGACGCGCATCACCGAATATGCGAACGCGCTCGACCATGCCCGCGCGCTGGGCATGGAGATGGGCACGCTGGCCGCGCATCTCGCCGCCTATGAAGGCGGGCTCAAGGCGCTGGTGCGGGACATCCGCGCGGCCCGCCGGGCCGACATGCCCGCAAGGCCCGACCGCAGCCGCGCCGCCCGCGACGCGATCAGGACCGCCCCGCCCCTCGCTCCGCAATCCGTCGTCACCGACGATGACGGCCTCGCCATCGTGGTCGCGCGCCGGGAAGGCGACGGTTCGCTCGCGATCGTCGCCGCCTTGCCGGAGGGATCGGCTCTGGGCGCGAAGGTCCTGCTCGCCGCAACGCACTGATCCGGTACGCGGCGGACATGCCGATGCCCGTGCTGTCAAAAGGACGATGATGGATTTTGTCAGGCGCTTGAGGAATGGCAGTTCGGGTGGGGATTGCGGACGGTCCGCTTCCAACACGCGCCGTGCTCCTGCGAAGGCAGGAGCCCAGTTCCGCCGTCTGATCTGGACTCCTGCCTTCGCAGGAACACGGCGTACTTCGATTTGGAGGTTTTCAGACGCTCCTCTCCGTCATCCCAGCGAAAGCTGGGATCTCTTTTGATGCCTGACTGTGGCACAAGAAGAGAGATCCCAGCTTTCGCTGGGATGACGAAGGTTGGATGTCCGCCTTTGACCAAAACCCATCGTAAAGTCATGGTTTGCAAACGGCATGATCCTCATTAAATGGATGAATGGGACGCTTCCCGCGCGGGGCGTCATTCTGGTGTAATATTTCAAAAATCAGAAACATTATTTCTCATTCACGCTTGAGCCGCGTCGCGCTCGGGCGCATAGTGGATCGCGAGCCGGGGAGTCGTCGGATCGCCATCCAACGCCTACTCCGTTTCGGGAAAGAAGCGGGAAATCCCGCGAGGATGAGGTGCACGCATGACGGCCGCGGCTGAGCCAAAGATCAAGGAAGTCGACCTTTCCATTCGTCAGGCGCTGGAGGACGCGCTGGCCCGCGGCGCGCTGCCGGGCGAGAGCGAGGGCTTCGATGAAGCCGCCCTCGCCAACGCCGCCGCCTTCCTCGCCAGCACCGCCAGCCATCGCTATCCCGGCCAGCCTGCCATCGCCATCGAGACGCTGGGCGAAAGCGTGTCGGGCCGCTTCATGCGGATCGCCCTCGTCAATGACGACATGCCCTTTCTGGTGGATTCCATCGCCCATACCCTTGCGGCGCAGGACATCACCATCCACCGCCTGCTCCACCCCGTCCTGTCGGTCAGCCGCGACGCCAACGGCGCGCTGAAGGCGATCCTGGACGATGAGATGTCGGGCGCCCGCCGGGAATCCATGATCTATATCGAGGCGGACCGCGCCGACGCGAAGGTCCGCCGCGCGCTGGAAAAGGATCTGCGCGACACGCTGGCCGACGTGCGCGCCGCCGTCGCCGACTGGCCGCGCATGCAGGAAGCGATGGCCGCCGACGCGGACGCCATTCCCGACGAGGAAGGCGCGGCGCTGCTCCGCTGGTTCCTCTCGCGCCATTTCACGCAGACCGGCCATGAAGTCTGCGGCCGCGACGGCAAGGCGCGGGACGGCATCGGCATCTGCGCCCTGCGCGACAAGCCGCTGATCGCGCCCGCCTCCCGCGAAGCCGCCTTCGCCTGGTTCGAGGAGGGCAAGCGCGTCCCCCTCATCATCAAATCCAACATCGCCTCGCGCGTGCATCGCCATGTGCTGCTCGACCTCATCATCGTGCCGGTGCGGCAGGGCAAGGACGTGGTCGCCCTGTCGATCCACGCGGGCATGTGGACCAGCTCCGCCCTCGCCGCGCCGCCGGACAAGGTGCCCCTGCTGCGTTCGGCCCTGTCGCTGCTGATGGAGAAATTCGGATTCGATCCGGTCGGCCATGCGGGCAAGACGCTGGTCCACGCGCTGACCGCCCTCCCCCACGACATATTGATCGGCTTCGACCGCGAGACGCTGGAGCGGCTGGCGCTCACCTTCATGTCGCTGGCCGACCGTCCTCGCCCGAAGCTGGCGCTCGCCACCAGCGCGCTGGCCCGCCATCTCTACGCCTTCGTTTGGCTGCCCCGCGACGAGCTTTCGACCGCCCGCCGCGTGTCCATTCAGGACATGCTGTCGCAGGCCGCCAATGGCGCCGCGGTGCTAAGCTGGTCCATCGCGCTGGAGGAAGGCGGCCTCGCCCTGCTCCGCATCACGCTCGACCTGCGCGACGGCGGCGTGGTGCCCGACGACGCGGAACTGGACGAGCGCCTGCGCAAGATGGTGCGCGGCTGGCTTCCCGCCGTCGAGGAATCGCTCGCCGAAACCGAGGAACCGGGCCGCGCCGCCGCCCTCGCCCAGCGTTTCGCCAGCGGTTTCCCCATGGCCTATCGCAACGGCGCGGGCCCGGCGGAAGCGGCCATCGACATCCGCCTGATCCACGGTCTGTCCGGCCCCGGCGACAAGTCGATCCGCATCTACCGCAACCCGGAGGACAGCGCGGAACGCCTGCGCCTCAAGCTCTACAGCCATGACGCCATCGCCCTGTCCGAAGTCGTCCCCGCCTTCGAGAATTTCGGTTTCCGCGTGATCGACGAGATGACGACCGCTATCGACGGCGGCGCGCTTGGCCATGTGCAGCGTTTCGTGCTGGAACTGCCCGCGGGCGGCGACGCCGAAGCCGTCATCGCCCGCGCCGATGTCGTCACCGAAGCCGTGGCGCAGGTGATCGAGGGGGTGGCGGAGGACGACCGCCTCAACGAACTGATCGTGACGGCGGGGCTTTCACCGCGCGCGGTCGTGCTGTTCCGCGCCCTGTTCAGCTATCTGCGTCAGACCGGCATGGCCTATAGCCGCGCCACCGTCGCCGACACGCTGCGCCGCGAAAAGGATGTGGCGCATCGACTGGTCGAGCTGTTCACCGCGCTCCACGATCCCGCCGCCAAGGACGGCGAAGCCCGCGCCGCCAAAGCACAGGCCGCCATCGAGGAGGGACTGGAAAAAGTCACCGCCATCGATGAGGATCGCGTGCTGCGCCTCCTCCGCGCCGTCATCACCGCGACGCTGCGGACGAACTTCTTCGCCCCGGCCTCGACCGAAGCGCTCGCCTTCAAACTGGACAGCGCGCAGGTGCCGGGCCTTCCCGCTCCCTTGCCATGGCGCGAAATCTGGGTCTATTCCCCCCGCGTGGAGGGCATCCACCTGCGCGCCGGTCCGGTGGCGCGCGGCGGCTTGCGCTGGTCCGACCGGCGCGACGATTTCCGCACCGAAGTGCTGGGCCTCATGAAGGCGCAGCGAGTCAAG
>JASGDV010000052.1:0-19042 GCA_049841255.1 Sphingobium sp. | reverse complement strand
TGTTCGACGCCCTCATCGAAAACATCGTACCAGATTTTCGCATAGGCCAGCCGCGACGTCCGGGTGCGGCGCTTCATGACCGGCGGCAGATATTCATAGATGCGCAAGAAGGTGTTGGCGTCGTCCCGCACGTCCAGAAAGCATGTGACATGCGACCGGATCAGCGTCCGCAGCTTTTCCGTGGCGGACGCCTTTTCCGGCAGCCGGCCCAGATTGTCCTGCACGGCCCGCATCAATTGCTCGCTTCCCGTTTTGAGCACTTCGTCGAGCAGGTCTTCCTTGGAGGGAAAATGATAATAGACGCTTCCCGCCTTGAGGCCGGTCAGCGCCGCGATGTCGCGCAGGGAACAGTCCGCATAGCCCTTTTCGGCGAAGCGGCGAGCGGCCGAATTCAGGATCGCGGCGCGCGTGGCTTCGCCCTTCCGCAGCGGCGGGCTGGTCGCGGCCTCATTTTCCTTGATCTTTGACAACCCCGCTCCTCCAGAAAATCCGGTCGATGGGCAGGCCTATTAGAGGAAAACGAATCGCGGGTCCACTATGATCCGCCATGGCTGTAAGGTCCGGAAAAAATGATTCGCGGCGGGAAGAAGGGAAGGGGCCGCATGGATTGACTTGAAGAGCGATTCTATCTAACAGCCGACCGAAATCTTGTTGGGCAACAGCCTGGTTCAACCCTCGGGAAGGGGATGCGTGATGGATTATGAACTGAACGAGCAGCAGCGCGCGATCGTCGACGCCGCCGAACGTATTTGCGAGAAATATGGCCTGGAATATTGGCTGGAACGCGAAGTGAAGGGCGGCTTTCCGGAGGAATATTTCCAGGAAGTGGCCAAGGGCGGCTGGCTGGGCATCGCCATGCCGGAGGAATATGGCGGCGCGGGCCTGGGCATCACCGAAGCGGCGCTGTTCCTCCGCACGGTCGCCGCGGGCGGCGGCGCGCTGGCGGCGGCTTCGGCCATCCACATGAACATCTTCGGCCTGCATCCGGTCGTGCTCTTCGGCACCGAAGAGCAGAAGCGGCGCATCCTGCCCCCGATCACGCGCGGCGAGGCCAAGGCATGCTTCGCCGTGACCGAGCCCGACACCGGCCTCAACACCACCAAGCTCAAGGTGAAGGCGGAGCTGAAGGACGGCAAATATTATATCTCCGGCAAGAAGGTCTTCATTTCGACCGCGCAGGTGGCGGAGAACATGCTGATCCTCGCGCGCACCACGCCGGTCGAGCAGGTCAAGAAGAAGACCGAGGGCCTCAGCCTCTTCTACACCAAGCTCGACCGCGACTATGTGCAGGTCCGCGAGATCGACAAGATGGGCCGCAAGGCGATCGACACCAATGAGCTGTTCATCGACAATCTGCCCGTCGCCATCGAAGACCGCATCGGCGAGGAAGGCAAGGGCCTCGAATATATCTTCCACGGCATGAACGCGGAACGCTGCCTGGTGGCGGCGGAAGCGGTCGGCATCGGGCAGGCGGCGATCCGTCTTGCCACCCAATATGCCAAGGACCGCATCGTCTTCGACCGCCCCATCGGCATGAATCAGGGCATCCAGCATCCGCTGGCGCAGTCCTGGGCGGAACTGGAAGCGGCCAATCACATGATCTTCGCCGCTGCCAGCCTGCTCGACCGCGGCCTGCCTTGCGGCACGGAAGCCAACGCCGCCAAGCTGCTCGCCTCGCAAGCCGCGATGAAGGCGTGCCAGACCGCGATCCTGACCCATGGCGGCTTCGGCTATGCCAAGGAATATCATGTCGAACGCTTCCTGCGCGAGGTTTGGGTTCCCTATCTGGCGCCGGTCAGCCCGCAGCTCATCCTCAGCAATATTGCCGAGAGGAAGCTGGGCCTGCCCAAATCCTACTGAGCCGTCATTAGGCTGCTCGGCCCGCCGCCATGCCGCCCGCTTATCCCCGTTCAAGGGGACTTGCGCACCGGCGGCTGTGGCGGGCATGAGGGTTTTCATGTTCGGGCTTCGGCCCGCCGGCGGAATGAAGAAATAAAAACGGCCATCGGGATCGTTCGCGATGGCCGTCATGACATCGCCGGTCCCTGAGAAGATGTTTGAGCAAGCAGGTATATCCATGTCCCAACCCCGTCCGCTTGAAGGCATTCGCGTCCTCGACCTCACGGTCGCCCTGTCCGGCCCTTATGGTTCGCTTCTCCTCGCGGGGATGGGGGCGGAGGTCATCCGCATAGAATCGCCTTCGGGCGGCGACATCGCCCGCACCAATCCGCCTTTCGTGGGCGAAAGCGGCATTCATTTCGGCGCACCCGAGGACGGCGACGTCTCGCTCACCATCCTCAACCGCGCGCGCAACAAGAAAAGCATCACGCTGGACCTGAAATCGGCGGAGGGCAGGGCGATCTTCCTCGACCTCGCCAAACAGGCCGACGTGGTGATGGAAAATATGAGCGAAGGCGCGACGAAGCGCCTGGGCGTCACCTATCAGGACGTGGCGCAGGTCAATCCCGCCATCATCTACGCCTCGATCAAGGCGTTCGGCGAAGACCCCAGCGTCTATCCGGGCCTCAAGGGCATGGACATCATCGTCCAGGCGTTGAGCGGCATCATGGAAGTCACCGGCTTTGCCGACGGCCCGCCGACCCGCATCGGCATCCCCATGGCGGATCTGATCGCGCCGCTTTATTCGGTCAACGGCATCCTCGCGGCGCTGATCCAGCGCGGCCGCGATGGAAAGGGGCAGCATGTGCAGGTGTCGATGCTGGACTGCCTCGCCTCGCTGGTGGCCGAAGAGCATTTCGACATTTTCGGAAAGGCCGGTTATCCGCGGCGCTCCGGCAACACGCAGGACCGTCTGGCGCCCTTTGGCGTCTATGACAGCACCGACGGCTGCGTCGCGATCGTGGCGTTCAGCCCCGACTGGATGCGCGGCCTGTGCGACGCCATGGGCAGGCCCGACATCATGGAGGACCCGCGCCTCAACAGCCGCGGTCCCCGCATGCGCCATGCCGACGAGATGAACAGCATCGTGCAATCATGGGTCGGTACGCTCAGTTCCGACGAAGTGGTGAAGGCGCTGGTGTCGCGCGGCGTGCCCTGCGCGCCGGTCAGGACCCCGGATCAGGTGCTGCACGATCCGGCCCTCATCGAACGCGGCGCGGTGATGGAGCTGGAGCATCCCCGATATGGCAAGATGGGCGCGATGGGCATGGGCATGCCGATCCACTTCTCCAGAAGCGACGCGCAATTCGACCGGCCCGCGCTGGACCTGGGGGCGTCCAATGAGGAAATCTATGGCAGCATCCTCGATTATTCGCCTGAAAAAATTGCCGAATTGCGCCAGCGCAAGATCATCTAGGACATGGCCGGAATGGAAATGACGCCGGATGCCATGGGCGGCCTCCCGACCTTTCATAGCCGGGTGGACAATTGGGAATGCGATTTCAACGGGCACTGGAATACCCGTTTCTATACGCGCGCCTTTCAGCTCGCCTCGGAACTGGTCGCGTCGCTGGAAGACGGCGTCAATCCCGGCGCGGCGGCGATCCGGTCCCGGCACATGCGCTTTCACAGCGAGCTTTTTCCCGGCGATCCGGTGGAAATCCGCTCGGCCGCCTTGTCCGGTGGCGATTATGACGGAGCGGTCGTCCATCTGTTGCTGAGCGGTGGCAAGCTGTCGGCCACCGCGCTCGATCGGCCGGGCAGGGGGGCAGAGCATCTGCCCGTCCTCTCCGCCCAAAGCCTTCCCTTCGCCCTGCCGCGCGGGCTGGACGGCGTCTCCTCGCATGGGCGGGACAGCGGCGAGGGCGCCATTCTGATCGAAACCGGCGCTATCCGTCCGGCGGAACTCGATCATACGGGCGCATTGCTTTTCGACGAGATCATCCGCCGCTGCGCCTTCGGCTCTCATGCGCTGGTCGTGGGGCTGGGCTATTCACCGGCTTTCACGGAAAGAACTGGCATAGGCCGCATGCTGGCCGAAATGCATGTGGAGCTTCTGGGCCGGGCGGATCAGGGCAGCGCGCTTCAGGTGACGTCGCGGCTGACGGCGGCGGGCGGCAAATCCTTCCGCACCACGCATCATCTTCATGCCCGCGACGGCCGGTCCATCGCTTTCATCGACCTGTGCACGCTCGCCGTCGACATGAAGTCCCGCCGCGCAACCGATGTCCCGGATTTCCTCCTGGCCAACGTCCAACCGTCCTGATTTCCCATTTCAGCCGCAGGGGGGAGCGAACAATCCAGCCCCCTTCAAACGATCCATTAGTCCGATAATATATATTATGTTAAATCACGACCCATGCCGCAGCACCCGTCGCGCCGGTTTGAACTCCGGGTCCAGTTCCGCCGCCTGCCGGATGAACGCAAGGCCCTGCGCCTCATCCTTCGCCACGCCGCGCCCGCGCCGATAGGCCAGCCCCAGATGATAGCAGCTTTCGGCATGCGACAGGCCGCATCCTTGCCGGAATAACGTCACTGCCTGTTCGCTGTCTCGCGCTCCGATCTTCCCTTTGTCATAGAGCAGCGCCAGATTGCCGCAGCCTGCGCCTTCGCCCTGGTCGCAGGCCCGTTGATAAAGGCTCTCGGCTTTCGGCACCGCGCGCGCGACGCCCCAGCCTTTTTCATAAAGCACGCCCAGATTGAAGCAGGCGTTGGAATCGCCGCCTTCGCAAGCCCGGTCGTAAAGGGAGGCGGCTCGTTTCCGGTCCCGCCTCACGCCCACGCCCTTCGCATAGGCGGTGCCCAGATTGGCGCACCCGGCCTCGCTGTCTGCCTCGCAAGCCTGCGTGAAATAGGCCGCGCCCCGCGCCTCGTCCTTCGTCACACCCTTGCCGAAAACATAGGAGAGGCCGATATTCGAACAGCCCGTCGCATCTCCCAGGTCGCAGGCGCGCTGGAACAGGACCGATGCCTGAACCGCGTCCTTTTCAATCCCTTCGCCCTTGTCCCGCGCCATGCCGAGCCGGATACAACTGTCGGCGTCTCCCGCCTCGCAGCCGGTGCGATAGAGTCTCGCCGCCCGCGCCGGATCGCGCGGAACAGCCTTCCCTTCGGCATAGGCGAGCCCCGCCTCCGCGCAATCAGTCCCGTCCGTGACGGAACAGGCCGCCTCCAGTTGGCGCAACGGCCTCTCCGCCACGGCATGCGCGCCGCCGCTCTGTGCGACAAGCAGCAGCAGGGCCGGAATCATTCGTTCATGTCCGGCATGCCGGAATCCTTCGCCACCTGCCGGACCACGCGATAACGCAGGCCGTCGAGCTTCGCCTCCACGATGGTGATGGAAAAATCGCGGATCTGCGCCGTCCGGCTGTCCATGGGAAGGCGCGTCATCTGTCCGCTGCCCGGATGGACCATGTCGTCGATCGAATATCCCCGCGTCTCAAAGGTGATCTGGCCTTTTTCCACGCCCTGATAGGCTATGTCATAAATGCGTCCCGTCTCGTCTGCGTCATAGTCCGGCGGATTTGGCGGCTCCGTGCCTGTGGCATAATCGCGCGGCGGCACGATGGGCTGCCCTGCCCCCACATGCTGCTCCGTGCCGAAGGTCGCGGTGGGCGGCGCAGACGACCGGATGACGGGTGTCGACGGGTCGGCCTTCATCCGGTCGTGAATGTCGGCGGGGTTTGCGGTCATATCGTCGCGAGCGAACAGCGCCTTGGCAAAGGCGACATCGTCGATGGCGATCGGGAATCCTCCCGTCGTTGACCTGTCGGCGGCGCAGACAAAGTCCAGTTCCGCCTCGCCCAATGTCCCCGGCTGGACCTCCTCCGCCTCCGCATAGCTGACGGCGGCCGGATCGAGCGGCTGGTCGTCCGTGCCATAACGCATGACCAGCTTCCATTCGCGGGTGCGTTTCCGGCAATCGGCGCGCATGAAGGCCCGTCGCGTGCCCGTGTCCTCGCCCGGCGCGCGCACCTCATTGGATGTGTAGCGCGCTTCGTCCCCTTCGCGCTCGATCGACTTTTCGTCGACGAACACGACCTCATCCGCGCCCCGCGCGACATACCACCATTGCGAGGATCGCGCCTGTGCGCTGCCATGCCATGCCGCCATGGTGAAAGCGGCTAAAAGCCATGCCGCGCGAAATTTCCGTTTCATTCCTGCTCCTTATTCGTCGGCAGCGTTATAGGCGGAGAGTTCCGGCCACGACAATGCCGCGTGTGCGACGGCTGGGTGAAGGATATTCTGGCCGCCGCACTATTTTCCCGCTAATATTGATCTTCGGAAATCCGATATTCAGGAGCTATCGTGGACCTGCGGCAACTGCGCTATTTCGTGACTCTGGCCGAAGCGCGTAATTTTCATCGCGCGGCGGAGCGGCTCAACATGTCGCAACCGCCCCTGACCGTCGCCATCCGCAAGCTGGAGGAAGAGTTGGGAACGGCGCTTTTCGTGCGCGGCTCTCGCGGCGTGACCTTGACCCCGGCCGGCCGCGCCGCGCTCGACATCGCGCGTGAGGCGCTGGTTCAGGTCGACAGGTTCCGCGAAGTCGTGCGCGAAGGCGCCGCGGGTGAGCGCGGCCGCCTGCGCGTCGGTTTCGTGGGATCGGCCACTTTCGAATTGCTGCCCGCCATCATCCCCCAATATCGGCGGCTCTATCCGCAGGTCGAATTGCTGCTGGAGGAGGCCGTGACGGTCGAACTCTCGCGGAAGCTGGTTTCCGGCGCGCTGGACGTCGCGCTGGTCCGCCTTCCCCTGATGGAAGTGGCCGCCATCGACGTCGAAATCATCGACCGCGACGAACTGCACGCCGCGCTTCCCGAAAGCAGCCGCTTCGCCGGGGCCGATACCGTTTCGCTCGATGCCCTGGCCGGGGAGCCTTTCGTCATGCAAAGCCGGATCAGCGCGCTTCATTCCATCACGCTGGCGGCCTGTCAGCATGCCGGTTTCGTGCCCATCGTCGCGCAGGAAGCGGTGCAACTGAACGCCGTGCTGGCCCTCGTCCGCAGCGGCCTTGGCGTCGCTCTCGTCCCCTCGCGCGCCATCCATTCCGTGCCCCATGGCGTGCGCCTCGTGCGCCTGACGCGGCGGGTTCCCATCGAAACGGGCATAGCCCTCCCTCGCGAGGGCGCCGTCCCCCTCGCCCGCAACTTCGCCGCCATCGCTTCCAATATGTCTACGCTATCGGAATAAGCCGATTCGATATTGGACACCTTCAAATCGGCATGCAAATGCCGTTTAATTCTCTATCTCACCCTTGCTTTTAAGAGGTCCGGCTTGTTCGAGACACTGACCCTTTCCACCCTTCCGCCGGAAGATGAAGAGCTTCGCCCTGCCCTCCGCGCCCTGATCCAGGACGCCATCGGCGATCTGCCCGCGGACCGGCGCTCCCGCTCCTGGATGGGCTTCGACGCCGCGTTCAGCCGCAAGCTGGGCGAAGCAGGTTATCTCGGCCTGTCCCTGCCCAAGGAATATGGCGGCGTCGGCCGCGGCCCCTTCACCCGCTTCGTGGTGGTGGAAGAACTGCTCTGCGCGGGCGCGCCCGTCGCCGCCCACTGGATCGCCGACCGTCAGAGCGGCCCGCTCATCAACCATTTCGGCACCGAAGAGCAGCGCCAATTCTACCTCCCCAAAATCTGCAAGGGCGAAGCCTTCTTCTGCATCGGCATGAGCGAACCGGGATCGGGTTCCGACCTCGCCAGCGTCCGCACCCGTGCCGAACAGAATGACAAGGGCTGGCTGCTCAACGGCCAGAAGATCTGGACCACCAACGCGACGCACAGCCATTATATGATCGCCCTGGTCCGCACGTCGGGCACCAGCGCGGACCGCCAGACCGGCCTTTCGCAGCTCATCGTGGACCTGAAGGCGCCCGGCGTGACCGTCCGCCCGATTATCGACCTGACCGGCGACGCGCATTTCGGGGAAGTCTTCTTCGACAATGTGCAGCTTGGCCCCGACGCCCTGATCGGACGGGAAGGACAGGGCTGGAAGCAGGTGACGGCCGAACTCGCCTTCGAACGCAGCGGGCCGGAGCGCATCTATTCGTCGGTCGTGCTGGTCGACGCCTGGACCCGCCATCTGGAAGCCGTGGGCCGCCGCGACAGCGCGACCGAACGCCTCTTGGGATCGCTCACCGCGCAGCTTGCCGTGCTGCGTGAAATGTCCCTTGCCGTCACCGCGCGCCTGGCGCTGGGCGAAAGCCCGGTGGTGGAAGCGTCGCTGGTCAAGGATCTGGGCACCAGCTTCGAACAGGCCGTACCGCAGTTAATCGGCGACGACCTCGCCGCGCATCCCGACGAAGCGGTGGATGCCGAACTCTATCGCACCTTGCTGTACGTCACGCATATCGCACCGAGCTTCTCGCTGCGTGGCGGAACGCGAGAAATCCTGCGCGGCATCATCGCGCGCGGACTGGGCCTGAGATAAGCGGGACTGAACATCATGGATATGAACGAACTGATTGATCCCTTCGCCCGCCTGATCGAGGACATCTGCACCCCCGCCGCCATCCGCGCGGTGGAAGCGGGCGAAGATGACGGCTCGATGTGGACGGCTTTCGTGGAATCGGGCTTTCTGGATGCGCTGGTCGCGGAAGACCATGGCGGCGCGGGCATCGCGCTGGCGGACGCTGCTCCCCTGATCGAATTGCTGGGCCGCCATGCGGTGCCCCTGCCCGTGGCGGACACGATGGTCGCCCGCGCCCTTCTGGCGCAGGCGGGCATGGAAGTCCCCGAAGGCCCGATCGCGATCTCCACCGGCGCGGGTGTCACCGCCTTCGCGAACGTGGCGAAGCATATCCTCTCCGGATCGCCCGAAGCCCCCGTTGTTACGGAAGCCAAGGTGGAGCGGACCGGCGTTTTCCATGACACCGGCGCCTATGTGTCCGGCGTCGACGGAACCGCCCTGCGCCCCATCGCAGCGGTTCTGCGCGCCTTGCTGATTTCCGGCGCGGCGGGCCGCGTCATGGAAATGACGGTGGACTATGCCAATGAACGCGCCCAGTTCGGCAAGCCCATCGGCAAGCAGCAGGCCATTCAGCAGCAGCTTGCGGTCGTTGCGGAACAAGCCGTGGCGGCACGGATCGCAGCCGCCATGGGCGCCCGCTCCGACCTGTCTCCGCGCCTGATCGACGCAGCAGTCGCCAAGCATGGGGCCAGCCTTGCCGCGATGCAGATCGCGCCTATCGCCCATGCAGTCCATGGCGCCATCGGCGTCAGCGAGGAATATGACCTGCAATTGCTGACCCGATGCCTGTATAATTGGCGTCTGGCCGATGGATCGGAAGGCTATTGGGCCACCCTGCTGGGACGCGAGCGGCTCTCTTCGCCTGCTCAACCGGCGATGGATTTCGTGCGGCAGGCGGCTGCCGCGTAATCCGGCTTAATCTTCCAATATGCGGCTGTGCTTCGCCGTGTCTCGCATCCGGATATAGACTGCCAGCGAGATCGCGATCATCACAGTCACATAGATGTAGAATATGTTCTCCATGTCGTTGCGCTTGAACCAGAGCGCGACGAACTCCGCCGTGCCGCCAAACAGGGTATTGGCAAGCGCGTAGGGCAAGGCGACTCCCAGCGCACGGATATGCGCTGGGAAGAGCTCCGCCTTCACGACCGCATTGATCGACGTATAGCCGGTGACGATGATAAGGCCCGCCATCACCAGCATGGCCGCGATCCATGGATCGCTCGTCCGGGCCAGAGTGGCGAAAATCGGATAAGTGCAAAACACGCCCAGCACTCCGAACCCGACCATCAGGGGCTTTCGCCCGATCCTGTCCGATAAGGCTCCGGCAAGCGGCTGGATCAGCATGAAGAAGAACAAGGTGATCCCGTTGATCTGCGATGCCGTTTCCCGGCTCATGCCGCTCGTATTGACGAGAAATTTCTGCATGTAGATGGAATAGGCGTAGAAGGCGATCGTCCCGCCCGCCGTCAGAAACATCACCGTCAAAGTCTCCTGCGGATGACGCAGCAGCAGTTCCGCCAAGCCGGATCGGGGAGCGCCCCCTGCCCGCGCGACGGCATAGCTTTGCGTCTCTGCAAGGCCACGCCTCAGCCAGAACACGATGACGGCCAAAGCCCCGCCAATGGCGAAGGGAATGCGCCAGCCCCACGCATCCAGCTGTGCCTCCGTCAATATCTGCTGCAATGTCAGCAGGACGCATATGGCCGTGAGTTGCCCCGCGATCAGGGTCACATATTGAAAGCTGGAGAAGAACCCCCTGCGGCTTCGGCCCGCCATTTCGGAAAGATAGGTGGCGCTGGCGCCATATTCGCCGCCCACCGATATGCCCTGCATCAGCCGGGCCAGCACGAGCATCAACGGCGCGGCCACGCCGATCCTCTCATAACCGGGCGTCACCGCGATCAGCAGCGACCCCGCGCACATTAGCGCCACGGAAAGGGTCAGTCCGCTCTTGCGGCCATGGCGATCCGCGTAAATGCCCATGATCCACGCCCCGATCGGACGCATCAGGAAACCGACGGCGAAAATTCCAGCCGCGCTCAGAAGCTGCGCGGTCCGGTCTTCGCTCGGGAAGAAATGGGGCGCGAAATAGAGGGTGAAGGCTGAATAGGCATACCAGTCATACCATTCGACCAGATTGCCCGCCGAACCGCCGATAATGGCTTTCAGCCTTTGTCGCTGATCGGGCGCTGCCGTCACGGTGTCAGAACCATCTCGCCATTTTCCACGCTCCAGCTTTTAAGGCGGGACAGCATGTTCATCCCGATGACGTTCACGTCGCCAAAGGCTGGCGAGACGACGATGTCCAGATCGCTTGCCCGGACCGGGCCGATCGTCAGCGTCGCAATCCGCGATCTTCGCACCTCCACGCGGCCGTTGGCGGTCATCATGGTGACGGGCGGTTCCGCAGGATCGATGTTCAGCGCAGCCGCCTTGGCAGCGGCTTCCGACAAGGCCGTGACACTCGCCCCGCTATCGATCAGGAAGCGCACCGGCGTGCCGTTGACCGCCCCTTCGACCCAATAATGCCTATCGGAAGAGACGGGTATGTGGATGCGGGAGCCTTCGATCTGCGCTTTGGGCGTAATGGCTGGCTCTGGCGCTGTGGACGGCGCATCGACCGTTTGCAGGAAAAGTCCCGATTTTTGCGCCAGACTGAACAGCATCAGCAGGATAGCGAAAATCGCCACCCACAAAAGCGCCATCCGCATCATGCCGCCAAGGGGTATCCGGCGCGTCAGCAAAGCGGAACCGACAAGGACAAGGGCGAGCAGATACCAGATGCTCGACATGGCCTGATCCGTTCCCACATCCATCAGGATGTCCCCTCGCTCAATTCCACGACCATGCCGTCATAGCCGGGTTCGACCCCGTCCGGCAGCGTCCGGGACAAGGTCGCATAATCCATGCTGTTGTCCATATGAGTCAGAATCGCCCGCTCCGGCCGTGCCATGCCGATACCCTCCAGCGTCAGCGCAAGATGGGCATGGGTGGGATGCGGCCTCGCCCGCAAGGCATCCACCACCCAGATGTCCGGCCGGTCGAACAGAGCCAGCATCTCCGGCGTCAATTCATGGAAATCCGTGGCGTAACCGATCGACCGTCCGCCATAAGTAAAGCGGAATCCCGTCGACATGATATCGCCATGCGGCTGATCGACGCAGCGGATGTCGATGTCGCCGATGGCGAGATGATCGGGAAGCACATGAGCCTCGACGATTGAGGGATATCCCCCCTTTCCCTCAAAGGCATATCCAAAACGCCCGCGCAGCGCCGTCAGCGTTTCAGCGCGGGCATAGGCAGGCACGGGACTACCCCGATGATGAAACACCTGCCGCAGATCGTCGAGCCCGTGACAATGATCCGCATGATCGTGCGTCCACAGCACGGCATCCAGATCCACTACGCCGGCGGCCAGCAATTGCGCGCGCAGATCCGGCGAAGTATCGATCAGAAGGCGGGTTGTCGGACTTTCGACCAGAATGGAAACGCGCGTCCGATAGTTTCGCGGCTCACCGGGATCGCAGGCTCCCCAGTCATTGCCGATGCGGGGAACGCCCGACGAAGTGCCACAGCCCAATATGGTGAGCTTGAAACTCATGCGGCCGGGCTTTTGCCGATCTTGCTGAAAAGCGTCAGGAAATTCGACGAAGTCGCTTCCGCCAGTTCCTCGACGCTTTCATTCCTCAACTGGGCGAGGAACCGCGCGGTGTCAGCTACATAAGCGGGCTCGCAGGATTTGCCCCGGTGCGGCACGGGCGCGAGGAAAGGCGAATCCGTTTCCACCAGAAGCCGGTCCAGCGGCAACCGCGCCGCCGTTTCCTGAAGATCGCGGGCGCTCTTGAAAGTCACGATACCCGAAATGCTGATGTAGAAACCCAGTTCCAACGCAGCATCGGCAAAGGCCCCGCTGGCGGTAAAGCAATGGATGACCCCGCTATACGCCCCCCTCCCCATCTCCTCCCGCATGATCGCCAGCGTATCTTCCTCCGCATCGCGCGTATGGACGATCAACGGCAGGCCGGTTTCGCGGGATGCAGCGATATGGGCTCGGAAGCTCTTTTGCTGCCGTTCGCGGTCGCTATGGTCGTAATAATAATCGAGACCCGTTTCCCCTATGCCGACGATGCGAGGATGTGCGGCCCGTTCGACCAGCTTGGCGGTGTCGACATGCGGATGCTCATCGGCTTCGTGCGGATGGATGCCCACCGTGGCCCAGACGTCGGACTCCCGAAGCGCCGTGCCCAGAACATCGTCCCATTCGCTCTCCCGCGTCGCGATATTGAGCATCAGGCCGATGCCTGCTGCTCTCGCGCGTTCAAGCACATTCGACTGATCTTCGATCAACCCTTTGTAATTCAAATGACAATGACTGTCGATCAACATGGCGTCAGGCATCCGCTTCCGTCAGTTCCAGCCGCGGGAACAACGGCTTTGGCGGGCTGAGCGTGAAGCCCGAAGCACGTAGCGCCGCATACCAATCCGTCCCTATGGCATCATAGCCGCGCTGATCCTCGCTCAAACCCATCTGGTCCAGCAAAGCGGAGGCGCTGGCCGGAATGACGGGCCGGATCATGATGGCAAGACTGGCGATGGCTTCGTAAAGCGTGGCGAGAACTGCTTCCATGCGCGCCGGATCGGTCTTCCGCAATGCCCAGGGAGCTTGCGCGTCGATATAGGCATTGCTGGCGAAAACAGCGCGCATCCACGCCTCGATCGCGACCGACGGTGCAAGGTTGACCATGGATTTCTGAAAAATATCAGAAGCTTCCGATACAGTTTTAAGAAGCTCTTTGTCCTCATCCAACGATGCGGGCTCAGGCAAGCGTCCATCGAGATTTTTCGCAATGAAGCTCAATGTGCGCTGGGCGAGATTGCCGAAGCTGTTGGCCAGATCGCTGTTGGATCGCGCGACAATGGCCTCCGCACTATAACTGCCATCATTGCCGAAGGTGACTTCCGATAACAGGAAATAGCGGAGCTGGTCGACGCCGAAACGCTCGGCCAGTTCCATCGGGTCCGCGACATTGCCCAGCGATTTCGACATCTTCTCCCCCCGGTTGAGAAGGAAGCCGTGGCCGAAGACCTGCCTGGGCAAAGGCAGCTTCGCGCTCATCAGGAAGGCTGGCCAGTAAACCGTATGAAAGCGCATGATATCCTTGCCGATGATATGCGTGATGTCACCGCCTTCGGACCAGTAACGGGCCATGCGTTCAGCATCGTCCGGATAGCCGCAGCCGGTCAGATAATTGGTCAGCGCATCGACCCAGACATACATGACATGCCCGTCGCTGCCCGGCACTTTCACGCCCCAATCGAAGCTGGTGCGCGAGACGGAAAGATCGGACAAGCCGCCTTCCACGAAGCGCATGATCTCATTGCGGCGGCTATCAGGCTGAATGAAATCGGGCTGGCTGTTATAGAGATCGAGCAGCTTTTGCTGATAGGCCGACAAGCGGAAGAACCAGCTTTCCTCCACTGTCCATTCGACGGGCGTGCCCTGCGGGGAGAGTTTCTGGCCGCCCTCCCCTTCGCTCAACTCTTTCTCATCGTAAAAGGCTTCGTCACGGACGGAATACCAGCCTTCATAGCGACCGAGATAGAGGTCCCCATTCGCTTCCATGGCCTGCCAGATGGCTTGACTGGCGCGGTGATGGTCAGGCTCGCTGGTGCGGATGAAACGATCATAGCTGATATTCAGCCTGTCATTCATATCCTTGAAATACCCAGACATTTCATTCGCAAGCTCAGCCGGTTCCATGCCGCGATTGCGCGCCGTCTGCGCCATTTTCAGGCCATGCTCATCCGTGCCCGTCTGAAAGAAGACGTCGCGGCCCATCATCCGCTGGAAACGGGCGATGGCGTCGGTGGCGATCACCTCATAGGCGTGGCCGATATGCGGGCGGCCATTGGGGTAGCTGATGGCGGTGGTGATGGTGTAGGGCTGCAACATGCGCCTTCCCTAGCGAGTGTTGCCCGTCGCGAAAAGCCGCTTTTCCGCTCGGTGCGTCAGCAGCTTTCGGCTGCGAGGGCCGCGACGTGCCCGGCGATCTCGAAAACAACCGCGCCCGGCTCAAGCGACAGGATCACCGCTCCTCCGGCAAGATGCCGCGCCGCCTCCCAATGATCCAGCGCCTTGCCCATGGCCGTGCCTTCGCGAACACGCGCCGTCTGCGCTATGAAGGCGGGCGCTCGCTCAAGAAATGCCTCATAACGGGGGCGGGCCGCTTTGCCGGACAGCATCTTGGCGAGCATCAGACGCTGTCGATTATCTTCGTCGCCTCGGGCAGCGATGGAGCGCAATATCTTCTCGATCTCGTCCAGATTGAGCCCGGCATAGCGCAACGCCTTGCCCGGCGAGCCTTCGCCCACGGAAAGGAGGGTTTCGATCTCCTCGGCCTTCGGCTGGGGCTCCGACCGGGATAGCGCGATCCGCATCATCTCGTCGCTCAGCGGATCGAAGCGCAGTGTGCGGCAACGGGAACGAATGGTGGGCAGCAACCGCCCCGGAGCATGAGAAACCAGCAGGAACAGCATGTCCGCCGGCGGTTCTTCCAGATTTTTGAGCAGAGCGTTTGCCGCGCTCCGTTCCAGATCGTCAACGCTGTCGATGACGACGATGCGGCGCGCCGACAGGGATGGCGCCGATTGGATCAACCGTTGAAGCCCCCGTATCTGATCCACGCTGATATTGCGCGCGAGGACGCCATCCTTTTCCAACAGGGTCAGTTCGGCATAGTCCGGGTGCGCATTGGCTTCCAGCAAGGCCCGGATCGGATGTCCCTCCGGAACGTCGAACCCCTCCTCATCGATGGGCGGCCCGGCTGCGTCCGCCAGCAGCCGCATCGCCATGGCACGGGCGAAATCGGCCTTGCCGATGCCATTGGGTCCCGACAATATCCATGCATGGTGCATCCGCCCGCCCTTCGCCGCCTCCAGCAACAGGCGGGCCTGCGCATCATGGCCAAGGGGAAATGTCATGGCAGCAGATCGTCCAGCCCCTGAAGCAGGCGCGCCGTTACCGTCTGTGCTTCGCCCGATGCATCAACAGCGCGGATACGATCCGACTCCTTGGTCGCGAAGCGGCTGAATGCTTGCGTCACCCGCTGATGGAACGCGCTATCGCGTCCACCGATGCGGTCGCTTTCGCCGCCGTCCCGGATATGGGCGCGGCTTTCGGCCTCTGCATCCGGCAGCGTCAGAACAAAAGTGCGGTCAGGCAGGAAGCCGCCGCTCCCGATGCGGTGCAGCGTCAATATGTCTTCGTCCGTCAATTCGCCCATGCCCTGATAGGCGCGGCTGCTGTCGATAAAGCGATCGGACAAGACCCACGCGCCAGCTTGCAGCGCGGGCCGAATGGTCTTTTCGACATGATCCGCCCGCGCCGCCGCGAACAGCAATGCCTCCGCCCGCGGCGACCAACGATCCGCCGCCCCTGTCAGCAACAGGTCGCGAACGGCCTCCGCGCCAGAGCTTCCGCCCGGTTCGCGCGTTTCCACGACCTCCAGCCCACGCGCGCGCAGAGCCTCCGCCAGCGCGCGCAACTGGGTCGATTTGCCCACGCCCTCCCCGCCTTCCAGCGTAATGAAACGCGCGCCCGTCACCCGAACAGCGATTTCAGGCCGTTCCAGAGCCGCCCGAAGATACCCGCCTCGCTCACATCCTCACCGGCGACCAGCGGCATGATCTGCGGAGGCGTATCCGGCGTCGAAACGATAAGCTCGGCAACCTTGTCCCCCTTCTTGATCGGCGCCTTGATCGGGCCGGTATAGGCCACCTTCACGCTGATATTCGTAGAAGCGGTGCGCGGCAGCGTCACGGCCAGATTCTGCGGTGCGACCAAGGGGACGCTGGTCGCGCTTCCCAACTGGACTTCGGCGGTCTCGACGGTCTGGCCCTTCTTGAAGAGCGGTTGCGCCTTCCAGGCCTTGAAACCCCAATCCATGAAGCGGACGGATTCCGCGATACGGCCGTTATAGGTCGGCAGTCCGGCCACGACCATCACAAGGCGGCGGCCTTCCTGCTCGGCCGACCCGGTAAAGCCGAATCCAGCCTCCTGCGTATGTCCTGTCTTGAGACCGTCGGCACCGTCGATCTTGCCCAGGATGGGGTTCCGGTTGCCCTGCTCGATGTCCTGCCCACCCATGGTCTTGCCCCAGGTGAAGGATCGGGTCGCATAGAATTTCTTGTAGAGGTCCGGCGTTTCCTCGATGGTCGCTTGCGCCAGCTTCGCCAAATCCTCGGCGGTCACATAGGTGACGCCTTCGTCCGGCCAGCCGTTGCTCGTGCCGAAATGGCTGTTCTTGAGGCCCAGGCGCTCGCCTTCCTGATTCATCAGGGCGACGAAAGCCTGCTCCGTTCCCGCGATCCCTTCGGCCAGCACGACGCAGGCGTCATTGCCCGAAAGCGTCACGATGCCATGCAACAGATTTTCGACGGACACCTGCTCGCCCACCGACAGGAACATGGTGGAGCCTGCCTGCGGCCCATGCCATTTCTGCCATGTTTCAGGGCGCACGGTGAATTTCGTATCGAGTTTCAGTTCACCCTTCTGGATCAGACGGAAGGCCACATGGGCCGTCATCATCTTGGCCATGGAAGCGGGCGGAATCCGCGTTTCTCCGCCCTTGTCATACAGGACGGCGCCCGAAGACAGATCCTTGAGATAAGCGATCGGCGCTTCGCTGGTATAGGGCGGCGCGGCTGCGGTCAGCGGCGAAGCGAGCAGGCCGACGAAAAGGATCGCTGCGACGGATTTATTCATGAAGCTGCCTTCGCTTGGATGGATTCGATGGATCGGTTTAGAAATGGCGGACATCATTAGCCATGATCGACGCGTTCTCAAAGCCCTGCGCGGGCCGGATCATTGCCGGACCGCATCCGCCAACAATCCGACCGACAAGGCATAGAAGTTCGAGCAATTATAATCGAGGATCGCCCGGTAATTGCTGGTCAGCAGATAGGCTGTCTTTCCGGGGCCATCGGGCTCCAGCAGCGTCGCCATCACATTGTCGGCGGGCCATCCCGCCCTCGACGGAACAATCCCCATGCGCCGCCATTCCGCCATGCTGAGCCAGCGGCTGTGCCGATTGAACACACGAGGGCAACGGGCCGGAGCCGTCCGCGCCGCGACCGTCGCGCGATTGAAACCGGCGGGCACCGACACGGCTATTCCCCAGGGCTGCCCCTTGCGCCATCCCGCATGCACGAAATAATTGGCGATGGAGGCCAGCGCATCGGCTTCGCTGCTCCAGATATCCGCCTTGCTGTCGCCGTCGCCGTCCTTGGCAAGCCGCAGATAGACCGATGGCAGGAATTGGGGATAGCCGGTGGCCCCCGCCCAGCTTCCCACCAGGCGGCTGCGCGGCACGCCATTATCCAGCATCTTCAACGTCGCGAGCAATTCCGGCTCGAACAAAGTGCGCCGTCGTCCTTCCCATGCGAGCGTCGCAAGCGAGCGGATCAGATCGAAGTCGCCGGTATAGGCGCCGTAATTGGTTTCATGGCCATAGATCGCGACCATGATTTCCTCCGGCACGCCGGTTTCGGCCTCGATGCGCGCAAGGCGGGCACGGTTGGCCTGATAAGCGGTGCGTCCCCGGCTGATCCGCGCGGCATCCACATGCTTCACGCGATACGGTTCAAAGGCAGGGATGGGAGAATAAGCCCCGCCGCCGGGCTGGTTCTGATCCAGTTGCACGACGCGCGGATTGGGAGACAGCGTCGAAAACACGCTCGACAGCGTCCCGTCGCGAATGCCCATGGCGCGCGCCTTGGGGCGCAGGCTTTCAAGATAGGCACGAAAGGCGGCATCGTCCTGACCTTGAGCGGAAGCTGGCATGGTGGGGCCAACGGCCATGACCGCGAAACCGACGAATAACGAAAGGATGGACGAACGCATCAGAATCTCCCTCATCCCGTTCTGGCACAGGGGAAGCGCAAGGTGAATCCCCTTCTTGCCCGATCGGGACGAAGCGCCTTTCCTTCATCCCATTTTTTGCGCTTGGCAATCGCGCCACGTCCGCTAGGAAGCGAGCCAGGGACAGGTGGCCGAGTGGTTTAAGGCAGCGGTCTTGAAAGCTACCGGGGGTTTTGGCCCTTGGAGACGCGGGCTGGCGAAAAAGGAGCGCAGTTAGAATCGCTTAGCGGCGGGTCGGGAAATGGCTAAAGGTCGCGGTAACGTGGTCATCTAGCAGATTTCTAGCCGCGCCGCTGAATCGGTATGGAAGAGTGCCCGAGTGGTTTAAGGGACTGGTCTTGAAAACCAGCGAGCGGGCAACCGCTCCGTGGGTTCGAATCCCACCTCTTCCGCCAACCGCCGCTATGCGAACGCGGCTTCGGCGTCCTCAGAATCCTCCGGGCCTTTCGCAGCGCCTAGGCGACGGCTGATGCTCCGATATGCTGTGCTCACCGCGTCCCGCCAGCCATCCGCAGCCAAGCTGAGGCTCTCCGGTTCGAGCGCCTTCTTGACATCATCGGAGGTCCATTCGCGGATGAGCTGCTTCGCCTGAGCGTACACGACAGCGTAACCAACCCGGCCCATCACCAGACGTTCCGCCCACTGGCGCGCCAACTCACGGACGATCTCGGGTTCTTCGTAGGTCGCATACCGCAGGCAAGGTCTTCCTGCGCCGCTGCGACTGCCGAATAGGTCAGGTTGACGAAAAGTTGA
>JASGDV010000051.1:0-6893 GCA_049841255.1 Sphingobium sp. | reverse complement strand
TGGTCGTGGTCGGCGGCATCACGCGGCTCACCGAATCGGGCCTGTCGATCACCCAGTGGAAGCCGATCACCGGCGCCATCCCGCCGCTCACCCACGATCAGTGGATGGAAGCCTTCCGCCTCTATCAGCAGATCCCCGAATATCAGCAGCTTCGCCAGGGTATGACCCTGCATGATTTCCAGTTCATCTTCTTCTGGGAATGGGTGCATCGCCTGCTCGGCCGCCTGATCGGCATCGCCTTCGCCCTGCCGTTGATCTGGTTCGCGGCCAAGCGGGCGATCCCGCGGGGTTATGGCTGGCGGCTGGTCGGGCTGCTCGCGCTGGGCGGCCTGCAAGGCGTCATCGGCTGGTGGATGGTGACGTCGGGCCTGTCGGTCCGCACCGATGTCAGCCATTACCGCCTCGCCGTCCACCTGCTGACCGCGCTCCTCATCATGGGCGCGTTGATCTGGACCGCGCTCGACCTTCTCGCGCTGGCCCGCAGCGGCCGATCCCGGCCCGCCACGCTGCGGCCCTTCGCGCTGCTGGCATTGCTCATACTGTTCGTGCAGCTTCTCTTCGGCGCGTTCACCGCCGGGCTGGACGCGGGCTATGTGTCCAGCACATGGCCGCTGATGAACGACCATTTCGTGCCGGAGGGGATAGAATGGTCCGGCTCTTTATGGGCGACGATTTCCAGCGATCCCTATCTGGTCCACTTCATCCATCGCTGGTGGGCATGGATCGCGGCGCTGGCGCTGATCATGCTGGCGCGCAAGGCGAAGCGGGCGGGCCAACGCGGCCCCTCCATCGCCATCAACGCAGCGGTGGGGACGCAGATCGTCCTCGGCATCGCCACCGTCATCAGCGGCATCGACCTGCCGCTTGCCGTGCTGCATCAGGCGGTGGGGGCGCTGGTCGTCGCTTCCGCCACATGGGGGGCGCACGCCATCGGCCAGCGCCGCCTATAGCGCATCCGGTCCCCCCACGGGGGGCTTGCGCCGCAAAGCCCCGCGCCTCAAAGCAAGGGTGACAGTCAGGAGAGCCGCCCCATCATGCCAAATATCGACCTTCAGCATCCGCATGAATTCTATATCGACGGGCAATGGGTGCAGCCCACCGGCCAGCGCCGCTTCACCGTCATCGATTGCAGCACGGAGGAAGTCGCCGCCACCGTCGCGGAGGCGGAGTCCGCCGATATCGAGCGCGCCGCCGCCGCCGCCCGCCGCGCTTTCGACCAAGGCCCATGGCCGCGCCTCAGCCATGCCGAGCGCGCCGCTTATATGCGCGCCATCGCGAAGGAGTTCGAAGCCCGCAACGACGAGTTCGCCCGCGGATGGGCCATCGAATCGGGCATCCTCTACAAGTCGGCACAGGCCCGCATCGGTTCCTATCTGAGCGGTGCCTTCACCCAATATGCCGACATGGCGGAAAGCTATCCCTTCATTGAATCGCGCCCCTCCGCGACAGGAAATCAAGGCTTCCTGATCCGCGAGCCGGTGGGCGTCGTCGCGGTGATCGTGCCATGGAACGGCCCGGCCGCGCTGATCGCCTACAAGGTCGCGCCCGCGCTGCTCGCCGGATGCACGGTGATCGTCAAGGCTTGCCCCGAAGCGCCGACCTCCGCCCTCATGTTCGCGGAAATCTGCGAAAAGGTCGGCCTGCCCGCCGGGGTCGTCAATGTGGTGACCGCCGACCGGGAAGTCTCGGCCGAACTGGTCGCCAATCCCGGCGTGGACAAGGTGACCTTTACCGGATCGACGGCGGCGGGGCGCAAGATCTTCGCGGCCTGCGGCGAACGGATCGCGCGCGTGACGCTGGAACTGGGCGGCAAATCGCCCGCGCTGGTGCTCGACGATTATGATGTGGAGACGGCGGCCAATACGCTGGCGGGCAGCTATTTCGGCAACCTCACCGGACAGGTGTGCCACAGCCTCACGCGCATCATCGTGCCCGATGCCAAGCATGACGCCATGGTGGAGGCGCTCAGCACCTTCGGACAAAGCCTGAAGATCGGCAACAGCTTCGATCCTGAATCGCAGGTCGGCCCGCTCGCCAGCGCCCGCCAGCGCGATACGGTGCAGGGCTATGTCGAAACGGCCAAGGCGGAAGGCGCGCGGCTTGCCACCGGCGGCAAGCGTCCCGCCGGCCTCGACCGCGGCTTCTTCTTCGAGCCGACCGTCTTCGCCGATGTCGACAACCGGATGCGGATCGCGCAGGAGGAAGTATTCGGCCCGGTGCTGAGCGTCATCCGCGCCCGTGACGAACAGCATGCCATCGACATGGCGAACGACACGATCTTCGGCCTCAACGCCTCGGTCTTCACCAACGACCCCGACCGCTTCCTGCGCGTCTCGCGGCAGATCAGGGCGGGGACGGTGGGCCATAACGGCCCGCGCACCGATTTCTCGCTGGGCTTCGGCGGCTTCAAGCAGTCGGGCATCGGCCGGGAAGGCGGCACGGACGGCCTGCTTCCTTTCCTGGAGGAAAAGACGGTCGTGATGGACCAGCCCTTCCAGCCCGCCTGACCATCAGCGGCACGATAGCAAAGGGCGCGACCGGCAGGCCGCGCCCTCATTTGCGATCGCGTAGTTTGCAAACTTACAATCTTGCGATGGCTGGATTCGGCCATTTCCAGACATCCAATCTCCGTTCGGGCTGAGCTTGTCGAAGCTTTCCACTGAGCGGAGCGAAGTGGCCTCCCTACGGTCGGCCGTGCACTTCGACAAGCTCAGGGCGAACGGAGTTGGGAAAGGGGGCCATCGCCAATCCACCCCAATCCATCATCCGCTTAGGCTGTCATTTCGCCAGCGCGGCGAGGCGATCGAGACCTACCGCGTTCACGGCGGCTTTCAGTTCGTCGATATTGGCGATGGTGCCGTTGGCCTCCACCATGAAGCGGTTGGCGAGCGTGGTGCCGAACTTGCCGTGGCGGCTCTGGCTGTCCCATTCTTCGGTCACGATGCGGCCGTCGACGGTTTCGGTTTTCTCATAGCCGGTCGCGGTCTGCTTGTTGGACTGGACGTTGAGTGCCGCGCCAAGTCCGGCAAAGGCTCCCGCGACGGCCATGTCGGTGACTTCCAGATCGATGTCGTCATCGCCCGCGCTGTATCGCGCGGTAGCGCGGGCGCCCGCCGACATGCCGCTGCTTTCGACTTCCGTGCGGGTGAAGCGGCCGATCTTTTCGGGGAGCAGCGCTTGGAGCGCGGCGGGTGCGATGGCGGCGGAGGTGCCGTTCTGGGCCGCGTCCTCCATCTTCTTCGCGGCGGATTCCATCTGCTTGCTGGCGGCGTCGAGCTTGCCCAGATCGACCTTGCCGACGCCCGGCACGGTCATTTCGCCGCTCACCGTCGAAGGGCCGTAAGCGCCGCCGAACATGGAGCCGAAGGGCCGGGCCAAGGCACCCGCGACGATGAAAAGGATCGCGGCGGCGACGATGGTGACGATGGTATAGACCAGAGCCTTGTCCTCCGGGGCCTTCATCAGGCGCGGAAGGCCGAGATAGAGGAGGTAGAGGCTGTAGAGACCGACGATGCCGAGGATCGAAAGCGAAGGCACCAGCGAGAATATGCCCGCCAGCCAGCCCGCCGTGCCGGAATAGGCGGCGACCTTGAACGCCTTCACTCTGTCCTTCTGCCCGCCGAATTGCGGCGCGAGGAAATCGATGATGAGCGCGAGGACGAAGAGGCCGATCAGCGCGAAGACATAATGGGCGATGGCCATGCTGATCGCGCCCATGAGCGACGGGCGGAAGGTGATGCCCAAGGCGCCATAGCCGAAAATCTGCCCGCCGATCAGCGCGGCGAGCGGCGGGATGGCCGCCAGGATCATCACATAGCCGGTGAAGATGCCGCCGATGGTCGCCGGTTCGGCGTCGATGACCGGCCATTCCTCCTTGGGCTTGAGGATGATCGCCTTGGCCCTGTCGAGGATGCTGGGCGGGGTGGAACCCGGGTTCACGTCCGTCATCTTGGCACTCTCCCTGTTCGTTAAGGGGAGTGGAACAATTTCTTGCGTATAAGGCAAGTGCTATCTGCCGCGCTTATCCCCAGCTTTTGATCATGCGGGGGCTGGCGTTGCGGCGTGGGGGATGCATAATGCGGCCATGCCTCACGCCGGTTTCGTTCCCCTTCGCATCCTGTCGTCCTTCACCATGCTGGAAGGGGCGATCGACCCCAAGAAGATCGCCAAGCAGGCCAAGGCGCTGGGCTTTCCGGCGGCGGCGATCACGGACCGGAACGGGCTTTACGGGTCCATGGCCTTTTCCGACGCCTGCAAGAGCGAGGGGGTACAGCCGATCATCGGCGCGATGGTCGGCGTTCTGCGCCCCGGTCGCCCGTCCAACGCGCCGCCGGTGCATGACTGGCTGACGCTCTATGCACAGGATGCGGCGGGCTATGACAATCTCTGCGCGCTGGTGTCGATGGCGCATCTCGACCGGCCCGTCGAGGAAGTGCCGCACGTCACCCTGGAGGCGATGGAAGGCCGCACCGATGGGCTGATCGCGCTGACGGCGGGGGGCGAGGGCGCTCTTGCCCGCCTGTTCGCGGAGGATCAGCCGGAGGCGGCTTTGGCCTATGCCGCGCGGCTGGAAACGCTGTTCCCCGATCGGCTCTATGTCGAGATTTGCCGCAGACTGGATCCGGTCGAGGGCAAGGCGGAGCCGCATCTGCTCGACCTTGCCTATGCGCAGAACCTGCCGCTGGTGGCGACCAACCCCACCTGCTTTGCCGAACCGCATTTCCATGAGGCGCATGACGTGATGCTCTGCATCGCCGACAGCGCCTATGTGGAGACGCCGGACCGGCGCACCAGTTCTCCCGATGCATGGATGAAGCCCGCCGCCGAAATGAAGCGGCTGTTCGAGGATTTGCCCGAGGCGCTGGCAAACACCCTCGTCGTGGCGCAGCGTTGCGCGGTGGCCGCGCCCAAGAGGAAGCCGATCCTTCCCAGTCTTGCAGGCGATATAGAAGGCGAGGCGCGGATGCTGCGGGAGCAGGCCGTGGCGGGGCTGGAGGCAAGGCTGGAGAAGCTGGGCATTATCAGCGAGGAAGCGCGCAAGCCCTATTTCGACCGGCTGACCTTCGAAACGGACATCATCGTCCAGATGGGCTTCCCCGGTTACTTCCTGATCGTTGCGGACTTCATCAAATGGGCGAAGTCGAACGATATTCCGGTGGGGCCGGGGCGCGGGTCCGGCGCGGGGTCCGTGGTGGCGTGGGCGCTCACCATCACCGATCTCGATCCGCTGCAACTGGGGCTGCTGTTCGAACGCTTCCTGAATCCGGAGCGCGTGTCGATGCCGGACTTCGACATCGACTTCTGCGAAACGCGGCGTGGGGAAGTGATCCGCTATGTCCAGCAGAAATATGGCGCGGACCATGTGGCGCAGATCATCACCTTCGGTAAGCTCAAGGCCCGCGCGGTGCTCAAGGACACAGGGCGCGTGCTCCAGATGAGTTACGGCCAGGTGGACCGGCTCGCCAAGCTGGTGCCCAACCATCCGACCGATCCCTGGACGCTGGAGCGATCGCTGAACGGCGTGGCGGAGTTCCGGGCGGAATATGACAATGACAATCAGGTCAAGCGCCTGATCGACTATGCGATGAAGCTGGAGGGTTTCCCGCGCCACAGTTCCACTCACGCCGCGGGCGTGGTGATCGGCGACCGGCCCTTGAGCCAGCTCGTGCCGCTCTATCGCGATCCCCGATCCGACATGCCGGTGACTCAGTTCGACATGAAATATGTCGAGGGCGCGGGGCTGGTGAAGTTCGACTTCCTGGGCCTCAAAACGCTGTCGGTGTTGCAGAAGGCGGTGCAATTGCTCGCTGGACGGGGCGTGGAAATCGATCTCGACAGCCTCAGTTGGGACGATCCGGCGGTCTACGACCTGCTCCAGCGCGGCGACACGGTGGGCGTGTTCCAGTTGGAATCGGAAGGGATGCGCAAGACGCTCGCCGCCGTGCGTCCGACCAATTTCGGCGACATCATCGCGCTGGTATCGCTCTACCGCCCCGGTCCGATGGACAATATCCCGATGTTCGGCCGTCGTAAGAACGGGCAGGAAGAGATCGAATATCCGCACATTCTCCTGAAGCCGATCCTCGAAGAGACCTATGGCATCTTCGTCTATCAGGAACAGGTGATGCAGGCCGCGCAGATATTGGCGGGCTATTCGCTGGGCGACGCGGACCTTCTGCGCCGGGCCATGGGCAAGAAGATCAAGGCGGAGATGGACGCCCAGCGCGAGCGTTTCGTGAAAGGCTGCGCGGAGCAGAGCAGCATTCCTGCCGCCAAGGCTAATGAGCTGTTCGATTTGATCGACAAGTTCGCCGGCTATGGTTTCAATAAATCCCACGCGGCTGCCTATGCGCTGCTCGCCTATCAGACGGCATGGCTCAAGGCGCATTATCCGGCGGAATTTTACGCCGGATCGATGGCGTTCGATATCCATCTGACCGAAAAGCTGACTGTCTTCGTGGACGATATGCGGCGCATGGGCCTCATTTGCCTGCCGCCGGACATCAATCGGAGCGGAGCGGATTTCTCGGTCGAAGCGGTGGAACATGAGGGCGACGATCCGCGCCTTGGCTTTGCGGTGCGCTATGCGCTGGGCGGTCTCAAGGGTGTGGGCGAGAAGGCCATGGAACAACTCGTCGAGGAACGGGACGCGCGTGGGCCGTTCAAGAGCCTTGACGATTTCGCGGACCGGATCGAGCCGCGATTGCTCAACCGGCGGCAGTTGGAAAGCCTCGCGGCGGCCGGCGCTTTCGATAACATCCATGCTGACCGCGCCGGCGTCCATGCGGCGGCGGAAACTATCCTGACCGTGGCGGCGAGCAATGCGGAGGCGCGGACGAGCGGGCAGGGCGGCCTCTTCGGTGGAGGAGAAACACCTCATGCCGATGTTCGCA
>JASGDV010000050.1:0-13091 GCA_049841255.1 Sphingobium sp. | reverse complement strand
CGCGGACGCAGGATAAGCTGCAACAGGCATCCTGACGGGAGAGAGGCGAACTGTCCCGCCAGGGTCTGCCCTGATCCGGCCGAAACCTGCCCGTTCGGTTCGAGCGAAGTCGAGAACCGAACGGAATGGCTGAGTGGACGGTTTCTATCCCGCAGCCTTCACGATTTCCGCCCATGCGGCTTCGTCTATCACTTCGATGCCGAGCGCGGCGGCCTGCTTGAGCTTCGATCCCGCGCCCGGCCCGGCCACGACCAGATCGGTCTTGGCGCTGACCGACCCCGCGGCCTTCGCGCCCAGACGTTCTGCCTGCGCCTTCGCCTCGTCCCGGCTCATCGTCTCCAGCTTGCCGGTGAAGACCACGATCTTCCCGGTGACCGCGCTCGCCGTGGTTTCGACCACATAGGCGGGCGGAGACACTTCGCTTAGCAGATCGTCCCACGCCTCCACATTATGCGGCTCATGGAAGAAATCGGCGAGCGCATGACCGACCGCCGCGCCGACATTTTCGACGCCGATCAGTTCCGCGATGGCCTTGTCCCGCCGGTTGAGGAAGCGGCCTTCTTCCTCCCCCTCTACCTGTTCCATGCTGTCGCGCAGGGCGATGATCTCCTGCGCCAGCGAACGAATCGCGGGCAAGGTCGTATAGCGTTTCAACAGATCCCGCGCCGTCACCGCGCCCACATGGCGGATGCCAAGGCCGAAGAGCAGCCGCGCCGCATCCGGCTTCCGCTTCGCTTCGATGGCGGCGAGCAGATTGTCGACGGATTTCTCCTTCCACCCTTCTCGCCCCAGAAGCTCGGCGCGATGGGCCGACAGGCGAAAAATATCGGCAGGCTCCGAAATCCAGCCCAGGCCCAGAAATTCCTCGATGCTCTTCTCGCCCAGCCCCTCCATGTCCAGCGCCCCGCGGCTGACGAAATGGCGGAGGCGCTCGAAACGCTGGGCGGGGCAGATAAGGCCGCCGGTGCAGCGTATATCCACCTCGCCCTCTTCCCGCACGGCTTCGGAACCGCAGACCGGGCAATGATCGGGGAACAGGAAGGGCGCACGCGCATCGTGGCGCGTGAGGTTGTCCACGACCTGAGGGATCACGTCGCCCGCGCGCTGCACGATGACCCGGTCGCCGGGGCGAACGCCGAGGCGCGCGATCTCATCGGCGTTATGAAGCGTGACATTGGAGACGACGACACCGCCGACCGTCACGGGAGTCAGCCGCCCCACCGGCGTCAGCTTGCCCGTCCGCCCCACCTGAATGTCGATGGATTCCAATGTGGTCTGGGCCCGTTCCGCCGGGAATTTATGAGCGATGGCCCAGCGCGGCGCCTTGGCGACGAAGCCCAGCCTCTGCTGCCAATCCAGACGATCCACCTTGTAGACGACACCGTCTATATCGAAGGGCAACTCAGCCCGCTCCGCCTCTATTCGGCGATAATGCGCCAATATCGCGTCCAATCCGTCCACCTGCACCAGCAGGTCGGAAACAGGCAGACCCCAATCCGCAATGGCCTGCATCACCTCCATTTGCGTCACTCCGGGCATGGACGAATATTCGCCCCAGCCATGGGCCAGGAAACGAAGCGGACGGCTGGCCGTGACCTGCGCGTCCTTCTGCCGCAGCGAACCGGCAGCCGCATTGCGGGGATTGGCGAATTGCCGCGCCTTTTCCGGATCGTCCGCTTCGGCAAGCAGGCGCTCGTTCAGGGCGACGAAATCCGCCTTGGCCATATAGACCTCGCCCCGCACCTCGAAAATATCGGGTATGCCGGTTCCCGCGAGCCTTTCGGGAATATCGCCGATGGTGCGGACGTTGGCGGTCACATCCTCGCCCGTCGTGCCATCGCCGCGCGTGGCCGCGAGCACCAGTTCACCCTTCTCATAGCGAAGCGAACAGGATAGCCCGTCAATCTTGGGCTCCGCCGTCACCGCAACCGGAATGTCCTCCGCCAAGGCCAGAAAACGACGGACGCGGGCGAGGAACTCCGCGATGTCATCATCCGCGAAACCATTGTCGAGGCTCATCATGCGAACGGCATGTTGCACCTTCTTGAGACCTGACGTGGGGGCCGCCCCTACCTGACGGCTGGGCGAATCCGCGCGCACCAGATGCGGGAAGGCCGTCTCCAGCGCGTTGTTTTCCCGCATCAGCGCGTCATATTGCGCATCCGTGATCTCCGGCCGATCCTGATCGTGATAGAGCCGGTTATGCCGCGCAATCTCTTTTGCCAGCCGCATCAGGCGGTTGGCGGCTTCGGCTTCTGTCATCTGGGCAGGATCGGTCATGCGCCTTCCATAGCGCCGCGCCTCTCCGCCGGAAAGGCGCTTGCGGCCCTCAAGCCTCCAGCAACCGATCCGCCTGCGCGCGCGCCTCCGCCGTGATTTCCGCGCCGGAAAGCATGCGCGCGATCTCTTCCCGCCGCTCGCGGTCATCAAGCGCATGGACGCCGGTGCGCGTGACCGTCCCGTCACTGGACTTGGCGATCAGCATATGCGCCGTTCCGCGCGCCGCGACTTGCGGACTGTGCGTCACGACCAGAATCTGGCTGCTCTGCGCCAACCGGGCCAGACGGTCGCCAATGGCCGAGGCGACAGCGCCGCCCACGCCCCGGTCGATCTCGTCGAAGATCAGCGTATCGGCCCCGCCCCGCTCCGCCAGCGCCACTTTCAGCGCCAGGATGAAGCGGGACAATTCGCCGCCCGAAGCGATCTTCACCAGTGGAGCGAAGGGAGCGCCCGGATTGGTCGAAATCTCGAACTCTACCCGGTCCAACCCTTGCGCGCTCCACTGGCCCTCATCCAGCGGCGCGACGACCGTGCGGAACCGGGCGGCATCCAGCTTCAGCGGCGCCAGTTCGGCCGCGACAGCGGCATCCAGCCGCTCCGCCGCGGATTGTCGTTCCGCCGACAGCGCCCGCGCCGCCTGACGATAGCCGTCTGCCTTGCCCGCGACAGCCTTTTCCAGCGCGGCGAGATGTTCCTCTCCCCCCTCGATCGCAGAAAGTCTGGCGGCCATCTCCTCTCGCAGATCCGCCAGATCGTCCGGCTGAACCTGATGCTTGCGCGCAAGTCCGCGCAGGTCGAACAGGCGCGTCTCGATGGCATCCAGCCTTGCGGGATCGAAACTCAATGCCTGCACCGCCTCATTCAGCCGATCCTCCGCCTCCCCCGCTTCGATCACCGCACGGTCGAGCGCCGCCAGCACATCGGACAGCGGCGCATATTCCGCCGCGATCCGGTCCAGCCGCCGCGCCGCCTGCCGCAATTGCGCGAGGCCGCCGTCCGATCCCGTCAGGCATTCCATCACGGCGGCGAGATCGTCGGTCAGGCGCGCGCCCTTCTGCATCGCCGCCCGTTCTTCGGCCAGAGCAGCCTCCTCGCCCGGTTCCGGCGCGAACCGCGTCAGTTCTTCCACGGCATGAGTCAGATAGTCGCGGTCGCGCGCGGCATCGCTGACAGCTTCCCGTGCCTTTGCCAGCATATCGGCGGAGGCTCGCCAATCCGCATAGGCCGTAGCGACCTGCGCCACATCGCACCGCCCATAGGCATCCAGCAGCGTCCGGTGCCCGCGCGGGTTCAACAATCCCCGGTCATCATGCTGCCCATGAATCTCGACCAGCGCCCCGCCCATTTCCCGCAGCAGCGCGGCGGAGCATGGCTGGTCGTTTATGAAGGCCCGGCTGCCCCCGTCGGCCTTGAGCGTCCGCCGGATGATCAGAGGCTCACCCGGCTCCAGGTCTATCATATTGTCGGCCAGAAGGATACAGACCCTATGCCCCGGCGGAGGCGCATCGAAGGTCGCGGTGACGCTGGCCTGCGCTTCGCCGTTCCGCACCAGTCCGCTATCGGCCCGCGCGCCCAGCGCCAGTCCCAGAGAATCGAGCAGGATGGACTTGCCTGCTCCCGTCTCCCCCGTCAGCACGCCCAGACCCGGCCCGAATTCCAGATCGAGCGCCTCAATCAGCACGACATTGCGGATGGACAGGGCGGTCAGCATGGCCTGCCTCTACCCTTCGACAGACAAAAGGGGAACAAACGATCCAAGGATCAATCGCCATTCAGTTCAGGCGAAACCGGAAAGTGTGATTTCAAAGCATCGGAGCGCAGCGGACTTATAGTCCGAGAGCACCGAAGCACAGGAAATCGCGCTTCGCAGGCCGCATGGGCTGGATGGCGGTTGGTCCTATGCCTTGGGGGCATATTCCCGGATGAGCTTGAAGGAGCGATCATACCATTTGGTGCCCGGATAGTTGGCGCCCAGCACGGCAGCGGCCTTCTTCGCCTCTTCGGGGATGCCAAGGGCAAGATAGCTTTCGACCAGACGTTCCAACGCTTCGGGCGTGTGAGTCGTGGTCTGATATTTGTCGATCACCGTGCGGAAACGCAGCGTCGCCGCCAGCCATTGCCCACGGCGCTGATAGAAGCGGCCGATCTCCATTTCCTTGCCCGCAAGGTGATCGTTGACGAGGTCGATCTTCAGACGGGCGTCGGAGGCATAGCGCGTATCGGGATAGCGGCGGATCAGTTCGCCCAGCGCATCCAGCGCCTGTTGCGTGATCTTCTGGTCGCGGGTGACGTCCGCGATCTGCTCATAATAGCACAGAGCGATCAGATAATAGGCGTAAGGCGCATCCTTGTTGCCGGTATGGATCGACAGGAACCGCTGCGCCGCGCCGATCGCTTCATTATAGTTGCGATTCATATAATAGCTGAACGCCGACATGAGCTGCGCGCGGCGCGCCCAGGGCGAATAGGGATGCTGACGCTCCACTTCGTCGAACAACGCCGCCGCCAGCTTATATTGCCCGCGATCCAGCCGGTATTTGCCCGCATTGTAGAGCGTGGACACGTCGCGGGCGACATATTGGGTGTCGGCCTTGTTCTTCGACGTCGAGCATCCCGCGAGCAGGACCAGAGCAGAGGCGGCGCCAAGGCGCATCATGGTTTTCGTCAACATGGGCCGGGTCATAGCCGAGCGAATGGCCGTCGCCAAGCGGCAGAATGTCAGTCGTGCATTCCGTTCGCCGAGGGCGGAAGATCGAGACGCGCGACCGCGCCGCCATCGCTCCCTGATTCCAGCGTGAAACGCCCGCCAAGCTGGGAAGCCAAAGCCGTCGCGATGCGGAGGCCAAGGCTGCTCGACGCACCGACATTCTTGCCTTCCGCAAGACCCTTCCCGTCATCGACGACCCGCAGACAAAAGCCTTCGTCTGACGCGTCGAGCGAAACCCGCACCGTTCCCGCGCGGTCGGGCATGCCATGTTCGATGGCGTTGCTCACCGCCTCCGCCACGATCAGCACCAGCGGCACACTGACATGGGACGACAGCAGCAATTGCTGAGGCGCGGCGACATGGACGGTCACATCCTGCCGTCCGCTGGCCTCGACGATGTCGCTACACAAGGCTGTCAGGAACGCGCCGACATCCTGTCCTTCCCCGGAGGGATGATACATGGCGCGGCTGATCTTCCCGACCAGAGCCAGCTTGGCCGATGCGTCATCCAGCGCGCGGCGCGCGGCGTCATCGTCGATATGGCGGCGCTGCAAGGCCAGCAGCGCGGCGATCACCTGCAGATTGTTGGATACGCGATGCTGCAATTCGCGGAACAGCAGGTCCTTGGTTTCGGCCAGCTCCCGGCTGCGTTCCCGTTCCACCGCCAGGCGGAAATTCACCTTCTGCATGAAATGGATGAGGGCGATGGCGACCCCCATCACCGCCGTATAAAGCAGCAGCATCAAGACAAGGCCAGGCGTGACCGTGAAGGCCGCGGCCGGGAGGAGAATGAAATAGGTGCCGAAAAGCAGGCCCAGCATCGCCGTCAACACGCCCGGCCCTGCACCGAACAGAAAAGCCGACAGGATCACCGCCGGAAAGAAAGCGGCGAAGGGCGCGTTGCTTCCCAACAGCGGAGCCATGGCAAGGCGCAGGCCCAAAGCCATCAGGCAAAAAACCGCCGCCCAAAAATAGCCCAGCCATCGCTGGCCGGGCACAAGGGGTAGCCGCTCGACGAATCGTTCGTTTCGGCGCTGCATGAAAATCCTCGGATAGCCCTTTGTTACATTAGCATAACTTTCCGTGGATGCATTGATCGAGATTAGTCCATTTTTCATTTCAACGAAAAGGGCGCCCGGATGAATCCGGACGCCCCATTTTTCGCCTTATGGCAGCGATGAGCCCGATCAGTCCTGCGTCAGGAAATCCGGCAGACCCGCATTGGAGCCGTCATCGCCACCCCTGTCGTCGCGGGGACCGCGATCACGGCGGGGGCCGCGATCACCACGGTCGCCGCCACGGCCACCCCGGTCGCGCCGGTTGCGGTCGCCGCGCTCGCCACGATCACCGCGCGGCTCGCGGGGTTCGCGCGGAGGACGGGTGTCTTCCAGTTCCTCGCCGGTTTCCTGATCGACGACGCGCATGGACAGGCGAACCTTGCCGCGCGGATCGATTTCGAGGACCTTGACCTTCACTTCCTGGCCTTCCGACACGACGTCGGTCGGCTTTTCCACGCGCTCATTCTTCATTTCGGAGACGTGGACGAGGCCGTCCTTGCCACCCATGAAGTTCACGAACGCGCCGAAGTCGACGATGTTGACGACCTTGCCGGTGTAGATCTTGCCGACTTCCGCTTCCTCGACGATGCCGAGAATCCACTTCTTCGCCGCTTCGATCTGGTCGAGGTCGGACGAGGAAATCTTGATGATGCCTTCATCGTCGATGTCGACCTTCGCGCCGGTTTCCGCGACAATCTCGCGGATGACCTTGCCGCCGGTGCCGATGACGTCGCGGATTTTCGACTTGTCGATCTGGATCGTCTCGATGCGCGGGGCATGCGCCGACAATTCAGTGCGGGTCGAGGACAGCGCCTTGTTCATCTCGCCCAGAATGTGCGCGCGGCCTTCCTTGGCCTGACGCAGCGCGACTTCGAAAATCTCCTGCGTGATGCCGGCGACCTTGATGTCCATCTGCATGGTGGTGATGCCGCTTTCCGTGCCCGCCACCTTGAAGTCCATGTCGCCGAGGTGATCCTCGTCGCCCAGAATGTCGCTGATGACAGCGAAATCCTTGCCTTCCAGGATCAGGCCCATGGCGATGCCGGACACCGGACGCTTCAGCGGAACGCCTGCGTCCATCATCGAGAGCGAACCGCCGCACACCGTCGCCATCGAGGACGAGCCGTTGGACTCGGTGATGTCCGACAGAACGCGGATGGTGTAGGGGAAGTCTTCCTTGCTGGGCAGCACCGGGTGCAGCGCGCGCCATGCCAGCTTGCCATGGCCGACTTCGCGACGGCCGGGCGCGCCGAAGCGGCCCACTTCACCGACCGAATAGGGCGGGAAGTTATAGTGCAGCATGAAGCTTTCATAATGAACGCCACCCAGGCCGTCGATCATCTGCTCGGCGTCCTTCGTGCCCAGCGTCGTGGTGCAGATCGCCTGCGTCTCGCCGCGGGTGAACAGCGCCGAACCGTGGGTGCGCGGCAGGAAGCCCACCATCGCCTCGATCGGCCGGATCTGCGTGGTGGTGCGGCCGTCGATACGCTGGCCGTCCTTCAGGATCGCGGTGCGGACGATTTCGGCTTCCAACTTCTTGGTGAGCTTGATGCCGGCCATCACCATCTGCGGGTCGAGACCGTCGGCGACGAACATCTCCTTCGCCTTGGCCCGCGCTTCGTTGAGGGCGTTGGAGCGGGCCGACTTGTCGGTCAGCTTGTAGGCGGCGGCGATATCCTTGCCGATCAGCTTCTTGAGCTTCGCCTTGAGGTCGCCCAGATCGTCCTGCGCGGCCATTTCCCAAGGTTCCTTGGCGGCCTTTTCCGCAAGCTGGATGATCGCGTCGACGACCTTCTTGCTCGCTTCATGCGCGAACAGCACGGCGCCCAGCATGACGTCTTCGGAAAGCTCCTTCGCTTCCGATTCGACCATCATCACCGCGTCGCGCGTGGCGGCGACGACCAGGTCGAGGTCGCCGGTCTTCACTTCGTCGAGCGAGGGGTTGAGCTGATATTCGCCATCCTTGTAACCGACGCGCGCGGCACCGATCGGCCCCATGAAAGGCACGCCCGACAGGGTCAGCGCGGCCGAAGCGGCGATCATCGCCACGATGTCGGGCTCGCTTTCGCCATCGAAGGAAAGAACCTGCGCGATGACGTTGATTTCGTTATAGAAACCTTCGGGGAAAAGCGGACGGATCGGGCGGTCGATCAGGCGGGAAACCAGCGTCTCCTTTTCCGTCGCGCCGCGCTCACGCTTGAAGAAGCCGCCCGGAATGCGACCGGCGGCGGAATATTTTTCCTGATAATGGACGGTGAGCGGGAAGAAGTCCTGCCCGTCCTTCACGGATTTGGCGGCGGTCACGGCACACAGCACCACCGTCTCACCATAAGTCGCCAGCACAGCGGCGTCGGCCTGACGCGCAATGCGGCCGGTTTCGAGAGTCAGGGTCTTTCCTGCCAGCTCGATCGATACTTTCTTTACATCAAACATTGGGTTTCCTTCGCCCACCCGGCCCTATTGCCCGGCGGGGCCTCATATGCGGACAAAGCCGGTCCGCGGCGGTTTCGGAGCGTCTGTTGGCCCCTGACGGATGCATCGCCGGATTGCGATGCCCCCGGAATCGGAAACGGCCCCGCTGGGGGGCCGTCCCTTCTATAGCAGGCTTACTTGCGCAGGCCCAGCCGTGAGATGAGGTCGGTATAGCGGCCCTCATCCTTCTTCTTCAGATAGTCCAGCAGCGAACGGCGCTTGTTGACCAGCATCAGCAGGCCGCGACGGCTGTGGTTATCCTTGTGGTGACCCTTGAAGTGCTCGGTCAGGTTGGCGATACGCTCGGAGAGGATCGCGACCTGGACTTCGGGCGAACCCGTATCGCCTTCGGCGCGGGCATATTCCTTGATGAGCGCTTCCTTGCGCTCGGCAGCAATCGACATCGGGCTTCCTTTCTTCGATTAGAGATTAAAGCCGCGCACCACCCGGATTTCCGGGCCACTGGCCTCCACCAGCGCGACGGGCGTGTCGCCCTCCATCGCCAGCATGAGGCCGGTATGCGGTTTCCCCACAAGCACCTTCCCCTGTCGGAGAGCCAGCGCTTCATCGGGAGAGACGGGGAGAGCCGGGATGTCGTCCAGCCCCGCCGTCAACGGCAGCATAAACCCGCCGATGCCGCCGCCCCTAGCAGCTTCCTCCAATTTGTCCAGCGAAATAGCCATGTCGAGGGTGAACGGCCCCGCCTTCACCCGGCGCAACATGGTGACATGTCCCACCGTCCCCAGCGCCAGAGCGATGTCGCGGGCGAGGGAGCGGATATAGGTGCCCTTGGAGACATGGGCGGTGAGCGTCACATGTTCCATGATCTCCGCGTCTCCGCGTCTCCGCGTGCCCCCCTCTTTCTCGCGCGGAGACGCGGAGATGCGGAGGGAATATATGGTGACGCCGCGCCTTTTCATTTCCACTTCCCGCCCCGCGCGGGCGAGCTCATAGGCGCGCTGGCCGTCGATCAGGATCGCGGAATAAGCGGGCGGAACCTGTTCGATCGTCCCGGTGAAGCGCGGCAGCACCGCCTCCACCTCCGCCAGCGTCGGGCGATGGTCGCTGGTGGCGACCGCCTGCCCTTCCAGATCGAGCGTGTCGGTCTGCGCCCCGAACGCTATCGTGAAATCGTAGATCTTGTCGCTGTCGAGCATCCGGCCCGCGAGCTTGGTCGCTTCCCCGATGGCGACCGGCAGCACGCCCGTCGCCAGAGGATCGAGCGTGCCGCCATGACCGACCTTGACCTTGCCCGCGCCGCTTTGACGCAGGATGCGCTTGACCGCGCTCACCGCCTGCGTCGAACCGAGGCCATGGGGTTTGTCGAGGATGATCCAGCCATGCATCCGCGCGCCTCTAGAGCGATTTCAAGGCGGGGGGAACCTCCCCCGCCCCGGAAATCGCGGCAGCGGAAATATTTGCGCGGATGCCGCTGTCAGCCCTTATGCGCCTTGGCAGGCGGCGGGGCGCTGGTGACCAGGCTTTGTATCTGGCACCGCTGGCCACCGACCTGGATCGCGGAGAAGCGGTCAAGGCTATCCCCGCCCCATGTCCTGAAGCCCACGGCCTGCGCATAGGGCAGGTCCATGCACGACCCCATCAGGCTGGCATGATACCAGTTGCGATGCTGGTCCTGAATATACAGCCCTTCATTGCCATCGGCGCGCCAGTCATAGATGCCGCCATGATTGACGAAGGGAATGCTGGCTTCGACGCCAAGCGGGCGGTTCGTTTCCGCCGCCACGGCTGTTCCCGCCAGCGCCAGAGCAGCCGCCGCGACGGCGGTGCGGGCGAAGTGAGCGATGTTCCTCATTTTCCGGCTCCAATCTTCTTTCAGAGCCCCTGTTGAAAGAGAGGTAAGCGGTGGCGCACGCCGTTCAACGGAGCGCGACACTTTGGTACAAATTCCCTGCCCTCAGCGCAGCGTCGGGACGACACTAGCCAGAAAGCGGACCAGCGCATCGGCCAACGCGATCCGCCTGTCGGAAAAGCCATGATCCGTCGGCCAGACCATCAGGCGGGACGAAGGATTGGCCGATTGTGCATCGGCCGCCACTCTGCGAGCCGTGGCACCGAGCCCCCGTTCCGCGCCGATGATCGTCAGCGGACGTTGGCCCAGCGTGACGAGGCGCTGGCCAAGGTCGAAGCGGCTCGCGTCGCTTTTCAGCTCCTCGGTCAGCGACTCATAAGTCGCGCCGTGGAGCGGCGGCAGGTCGCCAGCCACCTCCGCCTTCCATTCCGCTTCGCCCTGAGGCGTGGAGAGCGACGTGGCCGTTTCGGCGGGGCTCCATGGATCGATCAGGAAAAGACCCGCCACCCCACCATCGCCCGAAGCCGCGTCCGCCGCCATGAAGCCACCCATGCTGTGTCCGGCCAGCACGATCGAACTGGTATCGATCCGGTAACGGGCGACGACGGCAGGCTGGCGCAGGAAGGCCAGCGCGGCGCGGGCATCCTCCGCCGCATGAGTGAAGGAAAAAGTGCCGGGACTGCCCCATGAACCCCGATAATGGAGGGTAAGCACATTCCATCCCGCGCGGCGGGCGGCCTGGGCGAGATCGAGATTCTGCTCATTCCCCGGAAAACCATGGAGAAGAAGCAAAGTCGGATGCAGTCCACTACCCGCCGCGGTATAGAGGACGGCGTTCATCGCCCCCTCATTCGCCGGGATGACGAAAGCGCTCATACCTGCAGGATAAGCGGCATCCGGCGCGGGGTCTGCGATGACGGCGGAATGGATCGCCGGTTCCTTCGCCATGGTGGAACCGGACAAGCTCATCGAGGCGGCAAAGCCAGCCAGAAACAGCAAACTCCCATTGCCTCGCAGGTTCAACATTTCCATTTCCCCGACCATGTCAAAACGCTCGCCGGGCAGCTTAAACCGAACCACCCGGAACAAGACAGCGATTTGATAGACGGGACCGGAATATCCGGACGGTCAATCGTCCTGAGGCTTTTCCAGATCACGCACGACTTTCGGATCGCGCAGCAGGCGGTCGATATGGCTTCCCTCGTCAAAGCTCTCGTCCGCCAGGAATTTGAGCTTCGCCGCATATTTCAGGCGTATCCGACGCGCGACCTCCCGCTGGAGATAGGCGGTGTTGGTGCGCAGCGCCTTCAGCACCGCTTCCTCATCCTGTCCCAGCAGCGATTTCACGAATATCGTGGCGTGGCGCAAGTCGGGCGACATGCGCACTTCGGTGATGCTCACGACATGGCTCGTCAGCACGTCGTCATGCACATCACCGCGCTGGAGGATGTCGGACAGGACATGCCGCACCTGCTCCCCCACGCGCAGCAGGCGGACGGAGGGACCTTCCGTCATGCCCTCGCCTCCGGCAGGTCGCTATGGAAAATGAGCCGGTTTCCGGCCGGGTCGATGATCGTCATTTCCAAACTATGCCATTCCGTTTCCACAGGAGCGCCCGGCCGGGCATTTTCAAACCGCTTTTCCCGCAATTGCCGGGCATAGGCAGCCACATCGTCCACGGCGACGCGGATCGCCGATCCCGGCGTGGCGTCGCCATAATGTTCGGACAGATGCAGGACGCATCCCTCCCTCGCCATGATCATGTAAAGCGGCAGGTCAGGTTCGAAACGATGCTCGAACAACAGATCGAACCCCAGGAAGCCGCAATAGAAAGCGCGTGTCCGCGCCTCATCGAAGCTGCGAAGGACGGGCGTGACGCTACCCAGCTCGACCATTTCCGTTCTCCTGAAAAGTCGGGGCCGGGCAGCGCCGTCCGTTTACAGCGTGCGCGCCCTTTCCTCGACCTCGAACAGTTCCAGCGTGTCGCCGGGCTTGATGTCGTTCGTGTCCTGAAGGACCGCGCCGCATTCCATGCCCGCGCGGACTTCGGACACATCGTCCTTGAAGCGACGGAGCGAGGCGATATGCGTGCGCGACACGATGACATCGTCGCGGGTAAGGCGCGCGGCCAGCCCCTTGCGGATGATGCCGTCGAGCACGAGCAGACCGGCCGCCTTGTCCTTCTTGCCCGCCGGGAAGACCTGAAGCACCTCGGCGCGGCCGACGATCGTCTCGATCCGTTCCGGCGCAAGCTGCCCGGCCATCTCGCCGCGCACTTCCTCCAGAAGGTCGTAGATCACGTCATAATAGCGCAGCGACACCTTCTCGCGCTCTGCCAACTGGCGCGCTTTCGCATTGGGACGCACGTTGAAGCCGATCAGCGGCGCGCGGCTGGCAGCCGCCAGCGTGACGTCGCTTTCGGTGATCGCGCCCACGCCCGAATGGAGGATGCGGACCTTGATCTCGTCGGTCGAGATGCGGTTGAGCGAGGACACGATGGCTTCGACAGACCCCTGCACGTCGCCCTTCACCACCACCGGATATTCGATGACGGTGGTGTTGAGCGCGGAGAACATATGTTCGAAGCTGGTCGGCGCGGCGGTGGTGCGCTTGCGGGTCGCCTGCTCCTGACGATAGGCGGCGACTTCACGGGCGCGGGCTTCATTTTCCACGACCGTCAACTGGTCGCCCGCCAGCGGAACGCCCGACAGGCCCAGCACCTCGACCGGGGTCGACGGGCCAGCGACCTTCACATTCTGCCCCT
>JASGDV010000049.1:0-3727 GCA_049841255.1 Sphingobium sp. | reverse complement strand
GCTGCGATCTCTCGCCCGCCCAAGCGGCGCAGCGTTTCGAAAGGCCCGGCGCAGGCCCCGCCGTGGAGGGCGAGGGCACGGGCGACGGCCTGCATCTTGCGGGCGATTCCGGCATCGTCGACGCCCGTGCCGCGTCCGGTCCAGTCGCTCGCCTCCCCTCCGAAGGCCTGCGCGCAGAGCGCCGCCGCGGGCGTGGTATTGGCGATGCCCATTTCGCCCACGAACAGCAGGTCGACATCGGTGCTGACGATGGCGGCGCCCGCATTCAGCGCCTCAATGCATTCGCTCTCTGTCATCGCCGGTTCGAGGCTGATGTCGCCGGTCGGACGGTCCAGTTCCAGCGGCACGACATGCAGTTCGGCTCCGCAGGCGCGGGCCAGCGCATTGATCGCCGCGCCGCCTGCCTGGAAATTGCCGACCATCTGCGCCGTGACGGCGGGCGGGAAGGCGCTGACCCCCTGCGCCGCCACGCCATGATTGCCCGCGAACACGGCGGCGCGGACGGTGTCGATCCGGGGACGCGGCCGTCTTTGCCAACCGGCCATGAACAGCGCGATTTCCTCCAGCCGCCCCAGCGATCCGGGCGGCTTGGTGAGTTGCGCCTGCCGCGCCGCCGCCGCATCGGTGGCGAGCGCGTCGGGAAGGGGCAGAGCGTCCAGCGCGGCTTCGAAAGCCGCCTTGTCGGGAAAGTGGATCATGAGCAGACAAATCCTTCCGGCGGCATGCGGGTGATGAAATGGCCCTTCACCCCTTCGGGCCACTCCGCATAGCGCACCACGCCTTCCGCGCTTCGGGCATGGAGCGCGGCATAGCGCAGGATCGCGCGCGCGGCTTCCTCATCAGGCGTGAAATCGCCCAGCACATAGCCGACTTTCCCCGGCGCGCGGATGTGGACGGCGCAATGGCGCTGGCAGGCGAAGAGGCAGGGCATTTCCTGCACGGCGACCTCCGCATAGGCGGGATCCTCCGCCTGCACCCGGCGCAATGCCTCCGCGAGCAGCGCGCCGCCGCGCCGTCCCCCTTCGTCCTCGCGCCGGTCGGGCGAGAGGCGGCAAGTGTTGCACACGACCACGGATGCGCCCGCTTGAACCGGCTTCAACATCAGAATCTGCTCCGGATACCGGCATAGAAACTGCGGCCCAGAGTGCCATAGCCGCTCGCCGTCTCATAATGCCTGTCGGACAGATTTTCGACCCGGCCATAGAGCGACAGGCCCGGTAGTAGCTGCCAGTCGGCGCGCAGGTCGGTGAGCCAGTAATCGTCCAGTTTCGCCGTCCCCGTCGCCTTGTCATAGGTTTCGCCCGAATAGCGGACCGCCACGCTGGCTTTCAGGCCGAAGGGGAAGCGATAACCCAGTTCGCCATTCGCCATGTGCCGGGGGACGCGCTGAAGCTGGCGGCCATATGTGCTGCCGGACGTGCGGTCCTCCGCCATGATCCAGCTATAGTTGGCGTCCGCGAACAGGCCGCGCCATTCCAGCGAGCCGGTGAGTTCGAGACCTTTTGCGTGGCTCTTCTTCACATTGGCGTAATAGCCGAAGCGTTGCGTGTCCGTGCCGGGGATATAGCAGTCCGAAGGCCGTGTTCCACTGGTCGGGCAATAAGCGAAGTCGATGAGGTTGTCCGTGTCGCGGTCGAACCATGTCGCGGACAGGCGCAGGATATTGCCCACGGCCTGTTCGATCCCGACTTCCCATCCCTTCGCCTTTTCGGGGCGCAGACCGGCCGATCCATAATCGCTGAACAGTTGATAGAGGGACGGGGCCTTGAACCCTTCGTCATAGCTGGCGCGCAGCACCGTGTTTCCCTGATCGATCGACCAGACGGCCCCGCCGCTGAAAACGCTGTTGTTCCCGAATCGGCTGTTATGATCCCGCCGCACTCCGCCGTTCAGCGTCACCCCCGCGACGGGCGTGAGGCGCAGTTCGGCATAGAGGCTGTCGGTGTCGGTGCGGTGAGGCGTCAGCATATAAGGCGTGGCGCTGTCATTGGGGGAAGCGGTGGTCATCCGCTGTTCGTCCCGTTCCGCGCCGAAGACGATCTGCGTCATGCCGGACAGGGTGAACGTCCCCTGATATTCGTAACGGCGTGTCCGGCCATGGGCATCGAAATTGATCGGCCGGGTGGTGCGGCGGGGGTCGAAATTCCGCCGTTGCGTGTCGCTCTGCAATATGGCCAGCCGGTTGGTGAAGCGTCCATCCAGCAACACGGCGTTGAACCCGGCATAAAGCGTCCATTCCTCCGTCGCGCCATATTCCCGCGTATCGCCCGCGCTGCCGTCGAAATTATTGCGCCCCTTCGCCCAATAGCCGCGCAGGTCCACCGAGATTTCGGAGGACAGCTTCACCGTCGCCGTGCCGCTGGCCGCGCGGCGGCTATATCCATCCTCCTCCGTTCCGTTCGACCGCGCCGAAATGCCGCCGGTGGAGAAGGCCGACCCGGCCACGCGCCAGTCGATCAACTCGCTCGTTCCGCCGACCGCCGCGCGGGCGTTGACCGTGTCGCGCGATCCGCCTTCCAGCGAAAAGCTGCCTTCCAGCGCCTTGGCGGGCCGGACCGTCTGGACATTGACCACGCCGCCGATGGCATCGCTGCCCCAGAGGATTGATTGCGGCCCGCGCAGGATTTCGATCCGGCCGATGTCGTCGGCGAACAGATTGGCAAAGCCATAGCCGCCCGCAATGGAGGAAGAATCGGACATCCGCATCCCGTCGATCACCATCACGCTCTGGCCCGCATCGGCGCCCCGGATGCGGATCGACGTCGCCGCGCCATAACCGCCGTTCCGCGACAGGCTGATGCCGGGGGTGCGCACCAATATGTCGGTCAGGGCGAGCGGCTGCGCCTGCTCGATGGCCTGTTGATCGAGCACGGTGACGCTGGACGCCACCTTGTCCCATTCGACCGGCGTGCGAAAGGCGGTGACGATCAGCTCGTCATCGGGCCGTTCCGCCACATCCGCCGCGTGGGCGATGGTGGGTCCGCAAGCGAACAACAGAGGCAGGCCCAACAGCGAAATACGGCATAATGACATTCAAGTCCTCCGGACGGCTAAAGCCCGCCGGATGGGTTTGGAGAGGAAAGCATATGCCGTGCGCGACGGACTGCTCCCCGCGCGGCCCGGCCGGCAAGGCGTTGACTGTCGCTCAGCGAAGGATTCCTCCGTCCGTCCGGCACACCCTGTCCGGACGAAGAACGACTGCGGCAGGCAGGTCTCCTGGCTCGCGGGTCAATGCCGGTCCGGCCGCCTTCTCGGGACCCGGAGGGTTCCAATGGCGTGTTGGCCGGTCGGCTCGCCGCTCACAGTTGCAGGGGCAGCGCGGGTCTTGCGCCCGACTTCCCTTTCAATCCCCATGCGGGGAACCTGTCGCGACCGCGCTGTTATCCAGAGGCAGGATGGGACGCAAGGGGGAGTCCTTATGTCGGCTTTCCATTGTGGGCGGATGTTTCCTTCCGGCTGGGCATGGACGGCACGAATGCCATCGGAACCCATGAAGGCGGACGTTCGGAGAGAAATTTTGAAATCTCCCACTTTTCCTGTTGACCGACTCAGATCACGCGCCTAGATGCCACTCCACCGACGCGGTGAGGACCCACGGTTTTCGCTGCGATTGGTCGCCAACATAGACGGGAAGCACTTCCCTCGGATGCAAGTTCGAGGAAGGGTCGCTGTCCCGCCTCAATGTTGGAAGCTCTTTGACATAGTGAGTGAGATGAAGGGACATGTG
>JASGDV010000048.1:0-17842 GCA_049841255.1 Sphingobium sp. | reverse complement strand
CAGGCCGCGACCGTGTTCGTGGCAGCAGCGGTGCATTGCGCGCTGATGGTCATGTCGCTGAAGCTCGTTTCGGCGCTGACCTCGGGCTGGCAGCTGCCGCTTGGCACCGCCCGGCCGCAGACGGCCGGTCGCCCCGCGCCGGCACCGGCCGTCCTGCCCGCCGCGCCCGTCGTTACCCAAGTCCTGACGAACGGCCGCAGCGAACCGCTCCGCCCGGCCGAACGCGACGACCGGGTCCGCTCCGTCGTCGCCGCGGTCTCCGTGCCCGCCGCGCACCATGCACCCGAGACCGGCGGCCGCGTTATCCATCTGCCCGGGGCCGGCACAGTCGCGGTGCAACCCTTCTCCTCCGTGCAGGCGCCCGCCGCATCGCTCCGCGCGCGTGACGTCGGACGCTCCGTCCGAAGCGCGGCTTCCTCCCAGTCGATCAAGGAGACGCTGGCATGATCTCCCCTCGTCCCAACCGGCGCATGCTTGTTCCGGCCCTCCTGCTGGCCATCGCCAACCCGGCGTTCGCCCAAAACGAGGGGGCTCGTGAGGCTGTGCAAGAAGGCTCACCCCAGGACGCCCGCGTCGCCACCCGCGACTATGTCGAGAACAGGGTGGTGACCTTTTCCGCCCGCGCTGGCTTCCAGTCGACGATCGAGTTCGGCGACGACGAGCGGATCGAGAATGTCGCGGTCGGCGAAAGCGCCGCCTGGCAGGTTACGCCCAATCGCCGCGCCAATCTCCTCTTCATCAAACCCGTCGCGGCGACCGCGCCCGTCACCAACATGACCGTGGTCACCGACCGCCACACCTATCTCTTCGAGCTGCGGCCCGCCGCGCGGGCAACGCCGGTCTATCTGCTGCGCTTCACCTATGCCGAGGATCCGAGCGCGCCGCCGGCATTGCCGCCCGAGGCCGCGACCCTCCCGCTGATCCCGGCGGTCCAGACCAGGGATCTGCCGGTCAACGATCTCAATTTCACCTGGACCATGAAGGGCACGCGCAAGCTCTATCCCGAGCGCATCTTCGACGACGGCAAGTCGGTCTATCTCGCCTGGGCGCAGGGCCGCGCGCTCCCCGCCGTGCTCTCGATCGGCCCCGACGGCAAGACCGAGGGCCCGGTCAATTTCACCGCCGACGGCCAGTATCTCGTGGTCGAGGGCTTCCACAACCGGCTGGTTCTCCGCTCGGGCGGCGATGTCGCCACGATCGAGACGAGCCGGACCGCTCCCGCCGAGGCGAGCCTGCTCGCCCAGACAAGGTGACCGATCATGGGTGATCTGAGCTTCGAGAAATTTCCGCCTTTCGACGAGGATCCGCGGCGCGAGCTCTCCGAGGAAGCGCTGGAGGCGGCGAGCCGTAACGCCTTCCCGGTGGTGGCCGGCGACGCGCGGCGACGCGATCGCGGCGGTCTGATGCTCGGCGGCGCCATCGCGCTGGCCTTGGGCGCGCTCACCTTCGTCGGCCTCTCCACCGGCGACAAGCAGGAACAAGCGCCCCCGCAAGAGGTCGCCGAGGTTCCCCCTAAGCTTCCCGCGCAGGCGCTCACGGAGATTCCGGCGCAGCCCACGCCCGAGGTAGCGCCCGCGCCGCAGCCCGCCGCGGCGCCCCTTGCGATGCTGGACAAGCCAGCGCTCCAGCCAGCCGCCCAGCTCGGGGCGTCGCCCGTCATGGTTTACGACACGTCGGCCCAGGACCAGGTCGACGCGCACTCTTCCACCGCGAAAGCGGCGGGACCTGAGCCAGCCGTCTCGACGGCCGGACTCAGTGAAACCGAGGCCTTCGGGTCGCGCCTCGGCGGTGTTGGTGTGGGAACGGCAAGCGCGACGCGACTTGCCGATCCCACCAACACCGTTACGCAAGGGACCCTCATTCCCGCCATCCTCGAAACGGCCATCGACAGCGACCTGCCCGGCTATGTCCGCGCGGTCGTGAGCGAGGACGTGCGTTCCTTCGACGGCAAGCGCGTGCTCGTCCCGCGTTCTTCGCGCCTTATCGGCCAGTACAAGAGCGGCCTCGCGGCGGGCCAGACGCGCGCCTATGTCATGTGGACGCGGCTCATCCGCCCCGACGGCGTCTCGGTGGCGCTCGCCTCGCCCGCCGTCGAATATAGCGGTCGCTCGGGCCTCTCCGGCGAGGTCAACAGCCATTTCTTCAAGCGTTTCGGCGCGGCCTCGCTGCTTTCGGTCATCGGCGGTCTCGGCGCTCTGGTGTCCAGCGGCGCATCGCTGGTCATCACCAGTTCGAGCACCAGCGCCGCCTCGGCGGCCGTGCAGCGCGACGGGCAGATCCCGCCGACCATCCGTGTCGCGCAGGGCCAGCCCATCCGCGTCTTCACTGCGCGCGACCTTGATTTCTCGGGAGCCGGGCAATGAACCTCGCTCTCGTCGACACCGGAACCAGCGTCACCGAAGCGGAAACGGGCGAGGGTATCTACCTCTCCGCCTATCTCGAACCATTCCGGCCGTTCCTCGAGCGCCCCGACGTGTCCGAGATCCTCGTCAATCGCCCCGGCGAGCTGTGGATCGAAAGCGCAGGCAGCGCAGTGATGGAACGCATCGAGATCCCGGCGATCGACGACCGGCTGCTCAAACGCCTCGCCGAACAGGTGGCGCGGGTGAGCTGCCAAGGCATCAGCCGTGAGCAACCGCTGCTGGCGGCGACGCTTCCCGATGGCGCGCGCGTCCAGTTCGTGGCGCCGCCCGCCACGCGCAGACACTGGGCCCTCTCGATCCGCCGGCACCGGATGGTCGACGTGCCGCTCAGCGCCTGGCGGCCGCAAGGCGGCCTGGGCGAGCCGGATGTCGCCGTCGAAGCCGACCGGGCGGCCGATCCGCTCGGCTGGCTGGTCAAGCAGGTGCACGCGCGCCGCACCATCCTCATCGCCGGCGGCACCTCGAGCGGCAAGACCACTTTCCTCAATGCCCTGCTGCGCGAGGTCGGCGCGCACGAACGCGTCATCCTCGTCGAGGACACGCCCGAGATCCGCGTTGCCGCGCCCAATGCGCTGGGGCTGGTCGCGGTGCGCGGCGAGATGGGCGAGGCGCGCGTCACCACCGACGACCTGCTCCAGGCGAGCCTCAGGCTGCGGCCCGACCGCATCGTGCTCGGCGAACTCAGGGGCAAGGAAGCGATCACCTTCCTGCGCGCCATCAACACCGGCCATCCCGGCTCCTTCTCCACCATTCACGCAAACAGCTGCGCGGGCGCGTTCGACCAACTGGCCCTGATGGTCCTGCAGGCCGGCCTCGGTCTCGCGCGCGAGGATATCCTGGCCTATGCCCGCTCAGTCATCGACGTGGTCGTCCAGCTTGGACGCCGAAACGGCACGCGCAGCATCGTCGATATTCGGGAAAGCCGAAAACTGGCTGGCCACGCCATGGAGTGAAGCGGTGTCCTCGAATGAGGAATCGATTTTACTGCCATCCCGTGGCAAATCCCTGTCCATGTCTGCCATTCTCTCCCGGCGGCAGCTTGCGCTTCCGCTCGGATTGCAGCTGCTGGGCCTCATCATCGGGGCGCTGATCGTCGCGCAGATCGTAACGCTCGCCCTCACGATCCTGATCCCGCCAGCCCCCGTCCAGCGCTGGAATCTCGACATGGTCGCAGCCAGCCTGCTCGGCAAGGACGATGATGATCTGCTAGAGCGCCGGCGCATGAGCGGGCCGCCCGACATCAGCCAACCGGGCTGGCTGGTCTCGCAAAGCTCGCGCGAAGCGCTGGCCAAACGGGTGAAGCGGCCAGTGAGCGATGTGGTGCTCGCCTTCTACACCCAGCTTCCCGTCGGCGGCGCGGCGTTTCCCGTCAACGAACCCTCCACGCGGCTCGGTGACGCTTCAACGAGCTCACCGTCCAAAGGCTCAATCCTGTGGGAGAATTTTGTCGGCGTCGCCCATGCCCAGGCCGGTCCCGGCGGCGGGCCTCCACCGGGCGGCATGCCGGGTGGCGGGTTTCCGGGAGGTGGCTTTCCGGGCGGGGGACCGCCCGGTGGTGGGCCTCCCGGCGGCGGTGCGCCGGGCGGAGCGCCTGGGGGTGGAGCACCCGGTGGCGGTCCGCCAGGAGGCAGCGCCCCGGGCGGAAGGGCCCCGGGGACATCGGCTCAAGGAGCCCCCGCCGGTTCCGCACCCGGCGCGCAGGCCGTGGGAGGAAGCGGGCAACCGGGGCAAGCGCCGGCACCCGCGGCAGGTCCGCCAAGTGTCGCCGCGGGCCTGTCACCGGGCGCACCTCCCGCCTCGCCTCTCGCGCCGTCCCCTGTGGGCGGACCGGCCTTGCGCGCATCGCCGGCCCAGCCGCTTTCCCCCGCCGGCGAACCGCTTGCGCGATCACGCACTCCCGTCCTCGAGGAGGCGCCAACCGCACCTGCCCGTGTCCCCGTGGCGCGGCAGCCCGACACGGTTGCGCTGGCGCCCGTGAGCAGCCCCACTCCAGCCGCGGGTCCGACAGCGCGGCCCGCGGCCCCAACGGACAGACCGCAACCCATCCCCTTCCGCGAAACGAAGAGCATCCTCTCCTTCACGACGCCGCCCTTGATCGAAGGGGATTTCATCGCGGCGATGCGGCAGGCGGACGGTAGCTGGATCGCGGTGGCGCCCAGGGCCGAACCGTTCCCCAACCGCTGGCAGAAGCGGGTCATGCTCTGGTTCACCCTGTCCCTGCTGGTGGTCGCGCCGCTGATCTGGCTGTTCACGCGGCGGATCGTGAAACCCCTCGAAGGCTTCGCGCGCGCCGCCGAGACGCTCGGACGCGATCCTTCGGCGACCGTCGTGCCGCTGTCCGGCCCCGCCGAGATCGGCCGCGCCGCGCGCGCGTTCAACCAGATGCGCGATCGCCTGCGCGCCTTCGTCGACGATCGCACCGCCATGGTCGGCGCAATCAGCCACGACCTGCGCACACCGCTTACGCGGCTGCGCTTCCGGCTCGAGGACGTGCCCGACGATCAGCGCGACGACCTGCTCGCCGATGTCGATGAGATGGAGTTGATGATCAGCCAGGTCATCGCCTTCATCCGCGATGCCTCCACCCCGGGCCCGCGCGAGCGGATCGATCTCGCGGCGCTCGCCGAAAGCACGGTCAGGAACGCCCGCCTGACCGGCAGCGACATCCAGATCGAAACCTCCGGCCAGATCCCGGTCGAGGCCGATCCCGTCGGCATAAGGCGACTGCTCGCCAACCTCCTCGAAAATGCCGTCAAATATGGCGAGCATGCGCGGGTCCGCGTCGCCATGCACGATGATGTCGCGGTCGCCGAGGTGATCGACGACGGGCCCGGCATCCCGGAAGACGAGCGCGAGCGAGCGTTCGAGCCGTTCTTCCGCTGCGAACAGGCGCTCGAATCCGAAAAGCCCGGCAGCGGCCTGGGTCTCGCCGTCTGCCGGTCCATCGCGCGCGCGCATGGCGGCGATATACGCTTCGAGCAGCGCCCCGAGGGCTTCGTCGCCAGCCTCTCCCTGCCTGTGTTCCATGATGGTCCCTTGCGCAGGGCCGCCTGATGCACTGGTCGATGTGCATGGCCGCGCTGGCGGTGCTCCAGCCGGGGGCCGCCTGGGCGCAAGACGATGTGACCCCTACGGCCTCTGACTCGGCCTCGACGCACGCCGATCAGGCGACCAACGAGACGGAAACGCGGCCTGTGTGGATCGCTGGCGTGTCGGGCGGCCTGCTCGACCGCGACGGGGGACCGACCAGTCCCTATGGCACCCTCTCACTGACCCGATACCAGGGCAATTTCTATCTGCGCGGCGCGCTCACCGCCTGGCGGGGCACGGTGCAGCAGGTCGATGCGGCTCTTCCGTCCCACTTCTATGTCGGTTCCCTGGGCGCTGGCGGCAACTGGAACGACTGGGTTTTCGATGCCTTCGCAAGCTATGGGCACCAGGATTATGGGCAGGTGGAAACACCGGCCGGCAAGCGCGCCAGTCAGGCTGGATCGGGATCGCCCTATCGCGCGGTCGGTATCCGCGCCGGCCACGTCTTCAGGCCCGCGCCCCGCTGGTATGTGACGCCAACGCTGGGGCTCCAATATGCCGAGACGAAGTCGCTGAGACACCGGATCGATTTTTTATCCGGCCAACCGCAGGATTTTCAACTCCGCGAGAAAGCGCTGACGGGTAATGCGGCACTTCGAATCGATCGGACGCTGGGCACTCAGGAACAGCATTATGTGAGCCTGTCGCTTGCCCATTATGAGACCGACAACGGGCTGACGTCCTGGCGGCTCACCGGGTCGCCGGGATCGTCAGAAGTCTCGCCGGGTCCGACGCCGGACAGTTGGCAGGAAATCGGGCTGTCAGGCACTTTCTACGTCGGCCGCAAGCTCTGGCTCGATACGCAGGCCCAGCGCACGTTCGGTGCGGTTGCTGGGGGCAGCACGACCCTCTCGCTCGGTCTGCGCTTCCAGTTCTGAACGCCTATCTGTCGCGCGGACGATCGCCTGGGGCTCCCGAAACCTCCAGGCGGAGGCGTGCGGCACTCCGGGCCTCCGGGACCACCGGCCCCTCGCGCCTGACAGACAGCTTCCTTGTCCGATCGCGCCTTCGACCGGCTTGCGAGTGAAATCGACCACGCGCATCGCCAGACACAGCGGCGAGCCGTCCCATCTGTCGCTCAGATCAACGCGCTCCGGAGAGACCGTATGGCACGGGCCGATCGTCGTTGTGCAGGTCAGCCGGCAGGCCTAGGACAGGTCGGACGTAAAGGGATCGGGAAACCGCGCGCTTGCGCCGATCGCCCGCGTTCCTCCAGTGGCCCAGGAACCGTCGGCCGCGCCATGTCTCGAACGCTGCGGTGCAGTCCGCGTTTGCGCCGAGCGGCGCGAGGAGAAGCGATGTTCCCGCGCTTTCCAGCAGTGTGCGACGGGACATGAAAGCGTTGGCAGATGACATTGTTTCAGCCTTGGTATTGGCCATGCTTGTTCAGAGTCACGACACAGACGATGCGAACCCCGCATCGAGGAAAAGACCTGACGGCATCCCGCGTCGCAATCCCGCATCTGCAGATCGATCAGTCCGGCGGAGCGCCGCCGGGCCGTAAGGGTCCGCGCTGTCCACCGGGTCCCGGACCACGCTCACCGCCCTGTGGCCCAAACGAGCCCAGCTCTTCCATCGACAATTCGCCGTTCCGGTCGCTATCCGCCTTGTCGAACCGCTTACGCTGCCAGGCGAGCAGCTCCTCGAAGGTCACGCCCGTATCGTAGTTGGTGTTGGCATTGGCGAGCATCACGGCATTGAGCGGCTCGATGAGTCGCCTGAGCAACCCGTCTTCCAGGCTGTCGCCCAGCACGGGCTCGATACTGTCCGGAACGAGACCGCCATTGCGCGTCAGGGGCTCAGGTTCCTCCATGACTGCGGAGCCCAGCGACCTTTGCCAGGTGAAGAATTCCGATTGGTCGATCATGCCGTTCCGATCGGCATCGATCCTCTGGAAGCGCGCCTGGATGACGGCGTCGCGCCGGCCCTCAACGATCTTCTGGAGTTCGGAAATGGTGACGAAACCGTCCCGGTCCGTATCCGCCGTCTGGAACATCCCCCGGACCGCCTTTTCCAGCTTCTCGAACTTGAGGGGTTTGATCGGCTGTGGTCGGCCCATGCCGCCCCGGCCGCCGCCCGGCGGTCCACCACCGCCCGGACTGCCCCCACCGGGAGGCCCGCCTTGCGCCAGCGCGGATGTCGACAGCAGCAGCGCCGCAAGGCACAGAGCGAACTTGCCCATGTGTGATCCTGTATCTGAAATCGTGCGAAAAGAGCCATCCCGCCGCCACGAGCGGAATGGCCCTCCAACAGCACATCAAAGAGTGCAGCGGCGATTCTGCCCGCTATTGGTACGGTAGGTATCCGTGCGCGGATTGTAGGACCGATAGCGCTGCTGGCAGGCACGGACGTGGCGATACCAGTCGCCGCTCCTGGTCCAGTGCCTGGGCGGTGCTGGCGGACGCGATCCCCAGCTGTTGTTCCAGCTGCCGTAGTTCGGCTGCTGCTGGGCCGGAGCAGTCCGGTTTTGCGCACCGGCCTGCGCTGCTGCCGTTCCCGGCACCGACACCAGGAAAGCGGCGGTCGCCAGCGGGAGAAGGGCTTTCAGCATAGAGGCTCCTTTGCATTGGCACCGGCCAGTAAGAGGCCGATGATAGAAGTCTTTCGCGGGCGATCCCGCCCGAACGGCAGGGCAGCTCAACCCGCCCTCGACCTGGCGGCGGGCAGTTTTTCGAAGAGGGCACCCGCCAGGCGGTTTGAAATCGCCTGCTTGCTCCAATGACTGTCACCCTCGCGCGTGACGACGCTCGCCCGGCCCTCCCACAGAAGTTCGCCCGAGACCCGGTCCCGAAAGCGCGCCTCCAGGCGGGTCGATATCAGAGATTTCTTCGGCTTGGTCAGATCGACGTTCACGGCCATCGCCGTCATCGAACCGCGATTGGATACGCCCACTGCCATCGATCCGCTGACTGGACTGCGCTTCGTTTCCTCGGGAACCACGACGTCGCGAACGATCCGAATCTCTGCGACCTGGCCCGTTTGCGCAGCGGTAGGAAGCGTATTGTAGCCGGCCTTGACCAATTGATCAATGACAGCCGCTTCATACGTCGCTTGATCGCTTGCGTTCGCCGTGGTTCCCGGCAACACGGCGACAGTGACATCGCCCTGTCCGAGCTGGGCCATGGCCCCGTCGGCGATGAACTGTTCAACTTGCACGCGTCCTTCACGGGAATCGCGCGACGCGGAGCGGCGCGGCCCATCCCACGCGGGTCCGGCGTGCGACCCCCATTCCGGTCCGCCCCACATACCCGGCTGCGCGAGTACCGGGTCGGTCGAAGCGGCCAGCAGCGCCGCCAGCAAGCAACGGCACGTTCCGGCAAGCCTCGCTCTGCCAGTCATGGCGCTCACCCCATCTGTCCCGAGAACGTCCAGCGCCGCGACGCGAGCGTCCGCATCAGCCCGCAGCCGCAGTCCCGGCAAGTCGCCCGTTCGATATCCGGAACCCTGGCGTCCGCGTGGCGATCCAGAGGCGGATGCGAGCTGCCGGGGCAAGGATCGATGCGGATCGCGGGGCGGGGTCGGGTCAGCATTGGCAAGCGCTTGCCCGGTCGGGAATGGTTCTGCGATTGTCGAGCAGCCGACTGAAGCATCTCATGCCTTTCCGCACATGTGTTCGAGCGCCCCGCGGCGCCCGAGGGAACAGCTACCGATGGCATGTCTCGGTAAGATTTCAATCCTTTGTCACAGACAACGAAGCGGAAACCCGGAACGGTTGCCCATGTTGGCGACAGGTCCGCGCCCCTCCCAGTCGCGCGGACGAAGCGGACTTGGCCGGATTGCCGGCCTTGAGAGGCCGTCACGCAGCACGCTTGCGAAGCTATCGGCCCGTCTTCGACCACCAGTGTGGAAGCGAGCGTGAAATAAGACTGAAATCCGCAGGAGAATGCACCGCGCCAGATTGCCGAGAGCAACCATGGGTAAGCCGATGTTTCAGGAATGCAGCGACACGCAGTCTCTCCCCTCATCCCTGCAGAAGATATGCTTCTTTTTCAACGCGCAGATCCATCATCTTTTTCATGCGCTTCCTCTGGCACTTGAACTATCACGCGATCCCAATTTTCATGTCGACATCGTCTCTCCATCGGAAGGACATCTCGCTCTTGCACGCGAGATTGCGGCGCACCATCGAGCCGGGGATATCCGCTTCATCCGTACAGGCGGCGCGGGGCTTTCCGCACTAACATGGCTATCCCGCTCCTCCACCCCTCCCAAACTGCCCTCCCTGATCGCCGCGTGCTCAACCCTGCGAAACTATGACGCCATCGTCGTTGCCGAACGGACATCCCTGCTGCTGCGTCATCTGGGACTGCGCAACAGCTGTTTCATCCATACCTGCCACGGCGCCGGCGATCGCGCGGTCGGCTACGACCCGCGTATCCGCAATTTTGATTTCGTATTGCTGGCAGGCGACAAGCAGCGTCGCCGCATGCTCGACAAAGGGCTGATCCGCGAAGGGCATTACGCGATTGTCGGCTACAGCAAGTTCGAACTCGCGAGCGCCCAGGATTCCGACGGCCTCTTTCCGGAACGACGGCCCGTCGTGCTCTACAATCCCCATTTCTCAAAGCGTCTCTCCTCCTGGGACTCGATGGGGATCGACATCATCGAGCAGTTCGCCGCGGACGACCGGTTCAACCTGATCGTCGCGCCGCATATCCGCCTTTTCGACAATCGTGCGCAGCGCGCGGCCATGGAACGCCGGTTGACCGAATTCTCCCGGCTGCCGCATATCCATATCGACCTCGGCAGCCTCGCCTGCGTCGATATGCGCTATGTCGAAGCCGCCTCGCTCTATATCGGAGACGTCAGCAGCCAGGTCTACGAGTATATCAGGCGACCGCGCCCCTGCCTGTTCCTCAACGCCCATGGCGCCTCCTGGCAGGACAATGCCGACTATCGGCATTGGCACTACGGGCCTGTCTTGGAAAACTGCGAGTACATCATCAACAAGGCGGCCTTGGCGATCGCCAGCCATGACCGATACGCGCACGCTCAATATGAAGGGATCGCGGACACATTCGGCGAACTGGAAGATCGCCCTTCGGCCAACGCGGCCAGGGTCGTGCGCACGTTCCTGACGCGCCGTCAGCTGGTGCATGCCATCGCCGACCGCGGCGGCGCCATTCCCGAGCAGGGCGCGTTTGCTCATGAGTGAGGCGAAGCCAAGGCTTTGGGTCGTGGCGCGCGTCCATGCCCCGGATGAAGGCGGTGTGCAGACCTATGTGCGCGAAATCTCCGAAACCTATGCCAATTCCGGCTGGCAAGTCACACTATTCGCCAAGTCCTCCGCCGGTCCCCGTCATGTGGCTCACGATGCGCTGACTTTGATCGACGTCGGACCCGGCGGTGTGCTGCTGGTCTATCTGCGTCTTCTGCGGGCGATGATCGCGGCCTGGTGGGCAGGTGAACGTCCTGCGGCGATCCACGCCTGCACCTGGCGGGCGGCGATCCCCGCCCTGATCTTCCCCGCGAGGCTGGTCATCACTGCGCATGGCCGCGAAATCGGGAGACCGAGGGGACCCGCCTTTGCCTTGATGCGGTTCGTGCTGCGACGCGCCGAGCGCGTGATCGCGGTCAGCGATGTCACCAGGACGCTGCTGCTCAAGCGCATCCCCTCGCTCGCGACGCGGTGCCGAACCGCTTGGAACGGCGTGCAGCCATGTCGCCCGCGTGGTCCGCGTCAGCGCAAGGATGAGGCGGTGAAGGTTATCAGCGTCTGCCGCCTGGTGCCGCGCAAGAACATTCCGGCCGCGGTGCGGGCTGCCGCCATCTGCATCCATCGAGGAGCCGATCTCGAGTATATCGTGATCGGCCGGGGTTCCGACGTACCGATGGCCCAGGCCGCGATTGCCCGCCACGACTGGCCTGACAGGATCGTGCTTGCCGGTTATGTTTCCGAGGAAGAACTGGCCGAGCATTATCGCACGGCCGATATCTTCCTGCATCCCCAGATCGCGATGGAAGACGGCGCCGAGATCGAAGGATTTGGCCTCAGCATTGCCGACGCCATGGCACACGGCATCCCTTGCATCGTGGGCAAGGACGGCGGTCCCGCCGAACTCATCCGCGACGGCGTGACCGGTCTGGTTGTCGATGGACATTCGATGGACGCCATCACCGGTGCGCTCGAACTGCTGGCTGGTGACGCGGCCTTGCGTGAGCGTCTCGGCGACAAGGCCCGCCAATGGGCCGCCCAAAACCTCTCCTGGCAACAGCATTGCGCCGTCGCCCTTTCAGGGCTGGTGCGGCACTCGCCGCCGTCTTCGTCCCTCCCCCACGCCATGGCGGAGGGATGATTGGGCAACCATGCATCCCATGCGCCGATCATCCATATCGGCTATCATAAGACCGGCACGACCTGGTTTCAGGAGAGTTTCTATCCGGCGGTGCGCGATCGCGTCTATCGCCCGCGGCGTGTGGCGCGGGAAGCCTTTCTCGATCCTGGCGCGCTGCATTTCGACGCGAACACCGCCCGGGCGATGCTCGGCGACGAGCTCGACCGCCTTATCCTGTGCGAGGAAAATCTGAGCGGCGGGTTGCACAATGGCGGGCTCGCCGGCAACCTCTCGAAGGACGTCGCCTTCCGCATTCGCGCGACCCTGCCCGATGCCCATATCGTCATCATGACGCGCGATCCCTGCTCGGCGATCGCCTCGGCCTACCTCCAATATGTGAAAGGCGACGGCACATATGGCGTCGAGCGCTATCTGTTCGGCCGCGAACGGCTGCGCGCCTGCGCGCCCGAACGCGACGAATGCCCCGGCTTCCGCCTCGAGCATTTCGACTATGCGCGGCTCATCGCCCATTACGATACCCTGTTCGGCGCGGACCGGGTCCATGTCTTCGCGTACGAGGATTTTCGGGCCGATCCACGACGCTTCGCCGCATCATTTGCCCGGCGTTTCGGTCTCGACGTCGATCTCGCAGGCCTTGACCGGTCCGTCCGCAACCCCTCGCCCAGCCGTTGCCTGCTCCGGCTGTTCCGCGCCGCCAATCTGCTCACGCGGCGCGCGGTCGCCGACAAAGCCTGCATCGTGCATGTGCCGGGATGGTATGGGTTGAGCCGCCGGCTGCTGCGCCGCGCCAACGCGTCGGGACGGTTCGGACGGCCGCTCGGCATGACCGACATTCTCAGCGAGCAGACCCGGGCCCGGCTGCGCGCCTATTACGGTCCAGCAATGCGAACCCTTACCGCGCGCGTGAGGGCGCAACCGGCACTGCCAGCGAACGGCCCGGCCTCTCCGCCCTCACGCGAGGAAACGCATGCCAGCCGATCTCTGGCCTGAAGCGGCCCGGACCCTGCGCATGCAGATCCGCCGCGACAGGTCGGCGCGACGCGTGGCTTCACCGCCAAACGCGCACGGCCCGCGCCGAAGCCGGTCGCCACTGCAGCATATCCTGCGCAACACGGGCTGGCTTCTGGGGGGCAAGGGTTTGGGCGCTCTTTGCGGCATCGCCTATCTGGCGATCCTGGCCAAGGGTCTCGGGCTCAAGGACTTCGGCCATTTCTCGTTGATCGTCGGAACCTCCCAGGCGCTGATCGCCTTCGCCGGCTTCCAGACCACGCGCGTCATGGTGCGCTACGGCGTCCGCCATGTTCATCATACCGATTGGGACCGGCTGGGGCGTCTCACGATGGTTTGCGGTCTGCTCGATGCAGCAAGCGCCATGATCGGCTGCATCATCGCGCTTGTCGCTATCATGGGGTTTCCCCGCCAGCTTGATCTCAACCCGGCATATGTCGCTCCCGCGCTCTGGTTCTGCTGTGCTTCCTGCTGGACGCTCGCATCCACCCCCACCGGATTGATGCGCGCGCTCAACCGGTTCGATGTCGCGATGCGGATCGAAGCGGTGGTTCCGGTCGGACGTCTCGTTGCCGCATTGCTCATCTGGTGGGCGGGGCCGTCGGTCGAGCGCTTTCTATTGGCGTGGCTCCTCATCGATACGATGGAAGCGCTCCTTTACTGGCTTGTCGTCCGCCATATCTGCCCACGATGCCTGCGGTTCGCGCATCTGCGCAACTGGCGCGACACGTTCGCGGAGAACGAGCGCCTATGGCAATTCCTGCGCGTGACCTATGTGAGCTCGACTCTCGACGGCTTCGTGAAAAACGGACCCGTGCTGGCGATCGGCGCCTTCCTTTCCACCAGCGGCGCCGGTCTCTATCGGCTTGCCGCGCAGCTGTCCGGCGCCCTGAACAAGCTTTCTTCGCTGCTGGCGCGATCCGTCTACGCCGAGATGGCGCGTCTGCACGTGGCCGCAGAACCCGCCAAATTCCGCAGATTTGCCGCGCAAGGAAGCCTGATCGCAGGCTGCACAGGCATTGTCGTGATTCTTGCCGCGCTGCAGTTCGGACCATATCTGCTCGGAGTGATCGGCGGGAAAGACTTTATCCGGGGCGCCGCCATCCTCGTTCCCCTGACGATCGCCGCAAGCGCCGAGCTTGCCGGCGTCGTCTTCGAACCGATCCTGCATTCCGCCGGCCGCGTGAGTCTCTCCCTTCTCGCCCGAGGCTGCGGAGCTGTAATGCTGGCGATCGGGCTGGCATGCCTCATCCATACGGGGCCATCCGGCGCTGCCTGGGCGGTCGCAGCGGGGGCACTGGCGAGCTATCTCGCCCTTGGCCTTCTGGCCTGGCGCGCCCTCACGGCCGGCTCCAGGCGCCAGCGATAGAATACCCGACTGCAGCGCGCGCGCTCCCTTCACTCGCGTTTCGAAGACGCGCCCGGGGATGGGTGAACGCCCATCATAACTGAAATTTTCGTGAAATCTCGAGGCAAAAGTCCCCGGCGAGGTTGCCGCCAAGGGGCATGAACGGACATTCGCCGTTACCCCTGGCGCGATCTCGTGTCGCAGAAGGGGGGAAGTTTGCGTCACATTCTCGGCAGCCTAGGCCGGTCCATCGCGCGCCTGCGTTCCGACACCGCTGGCAATGTCCTGATGCTGAGCGCGGCCGCGATCTTCGTCATCATCGCGCTGGTGGGCGGCGCGGTCGACATGAGCCGCGCCTATCGCGTCAAGAGCCGCCTTCAGACCGCTTGCGATGCCGGCGCGCTGGCCGGCCGCCGCGCTGTCGATACCGATGGATTCGACAGCGACGCACAAACACAGGCGAACACCTTCTTCGCGCTTAATTTCGACAAGGACCAGCAGGACGTGACCGCCCTGTCCTTCACGCCATCGTCCAGCGACGACGGCGTGACGGTCGACGGAAATGCCACCGCCACCGTGCCGCTGGTCCTGATGAAGGTCTTCGGCTTCTCGACCATCGATGTGTCGGCAAACTGCACCGCGACCGAGGGTGTCGGCAATGTCGATGTCACCTTCGTTCTCGACACGACCGGATCGATGAGCAACACGCTTTCAGGAAGCTCGACGACCCGGCTCGCGGCCCTCCAGTTGGCCATGAAGAGCTTCTACACCACCCTCGACAACGCGACTGCGAGCAGCAGCGCCCGTGTCCGCTATGCCTTCGTGCCCTATAGCTCGACGGTCAATGTCGGCAGGCTCCTCTACAACCTGTCCCCCTCCTACCTCGTCGACAGCTACGGCGTGCAATCCCGCGTGGCCCGGTTCAACGTGACGGTAACCCAGATATTCTCGGGTACGAGCACATCGGTCCCGCAATACAAGACCGCCTATTACGCCACACCCAACTCATCGACCTCGACCTATTCGGGAAGCTATTCCAGCCTCAACGACTGTATCGACGCGATGCCGTCGGATACGGCCTGGACGAACAACGGATCGTCCTCCTCGACATCGACCACGACCAGGATCGGCAATTCCAACGTGTCGACGACCATCGTCACGCAACCTCAGATCATGAGATCCTATACCTGTGGCCGGTCAGGCGATATCTACTATATATATTATTACAGCGCCTATCGATATTATTATAGCTACACCTACAGCACCAGCGCATCGGTATCGAGCGTGTCGACCACGAACACCTTCGACCATTTCGATTACAAGATGGCCAAGGTCGACACGAGCAGCTTCAAGGCATTCTCGTCCGTATCGACCACGACAGGCAGCAACGGCGCTTCAGAAAGCTCAACCTGGGGCGGCTGCATCGAGGAGCGGCACACGGTTTCCGAATCCGATTTCAGCTATTCTTCGGACGAGATCTATCCGACCGACGCTACAGACCTCGACATCGACACCGCGCCCTCGAGCGATGACAGCAGCAAATGGGCGCCGATGTGGTCGGCTATTGCCTACTATCGAACGACCTCAAGCTCGTCCAAGGGAACATCGCTCAACAGCGCGCTCGTGAGCGTCAACGGGTCGCAACCGTCCTCACCCTGCCCCGCGGCTGCATCCGGCCTGGCCGAGATGTCGCAAACCGCGTTCAACAGCTATGCCAGCAGCCTGACGGCCGCAGGCAATACCTATCATGACATCGGTATGTTGTGGGGCGCCAGGCTCAGTTCGCCCACCGGCATCTTCTCATCGGTCGTCACCGCCGCGCCCTCGAACGGCCAGACCGTCTCGCGACATCTCATCTTCATGACCGATGGCGAACCACAGGCCAATTATTACAGCCAGCAGGCCTATGGCATAGAATATCACGACAAGCGGATTACCGATGACGGTTCGAGCGACGACGACACACGGCACGAGAACCGGTTTCGGGCGCTGTGCGATGCGGTAAAGGCAAAAGGCATCCGCATCTGGGTCATCGGATTCACGACGTCCCTGACCTCCGACCTTTCCTACTGCGCCTCGTCCAATAGCAGCTATACGGCAAGCGATGCTTCCGGTCTCAACACGGCTTTCCAGAACATCGCCAAGCAGATCGGCGAACTGCGGATCGATCAATGACGCGCCGTTTCGTGCGTTCGCTACTGGCCTCGCAACGCGGCGCGACGATCGTCGAGTTCGCACTCGTGCTGCCGATATTCCTTCTTCTCGTTCTCGGCATCTGCGACCTCGCACAGATGCTCTATGCCAAGGCGCTCCTCAATGGAGCGGTCGAACAGGCGGGGCGCTCCAGCACCACGGAAACGGCTGATACGACCAGTGCCGACACTCTGGTCGAAGCGAGCGTTGCTCCCATCGTGCCGGGGGCGACATTCACGTTCAAGCGCGTGAGCTACTACGACTTCACCGACGTTGGACGGGCAGAAAAGTTCACCGACGCAAACAGCGACGGCAGCTGCGACAACGGCGAGGCCTATATTGATGAGAACGGCAATGGCCAGTGGGATGCCGATGTGGGCGCGTCGGGCAATGGCGGTGCGGACGATATCGTCGTCTACACCGCTACAGTCACCTACACGCCGCTTATCAGCGTTCCCCTGCTGGCGAACTCGGAGAATCCGGTTACCCTGACGGCCAAGTCCGTTCGCAAGAACCAGCCTTTTGCCGTTCAGACAAGCTACAGTTCCACCACGGGGACCTGCACATGAGCAGATCGAGGTGCAGGTGGCTGCTCAATCTCGCGCGGGACCGGCAGGGCATCGCCATGACCGAGTTCGCCCTCGTCCTGCCGGTCCTTCTCGTGCTCGGTATGTATGGCGCCGAAATCGCCTACATGACTATCACCCACATGAAGGTCAGCCAGATCGCCTTGTCGGTCGCGGACAACGCGGCGCGCATGGAGCAATCTGACAACAGCGGAACCTCGCCTACCGTGACGGAAGCCGACGTCAACTCGGTCCTCACCGGCGCCCAACTCGAGGGAGAGGGCATTTCGCTGGCGGCAAAAGGCAAGGTCATCCTCTCCAGTCTCGAAGTGAAATCCGGCACCACCGATACGCAATATATCCACTGGCAGCGATGCACGGGCGATCTGGCCGCGACGTCGGCCTACGGGACGGAAGGAAGCACCGTCACCAGTCTGGGCAGCGGCAGCACCAAGGGGACAGCGCCTTCCGGCAGCGCCGTGATGTTCGTCGAGGTCTATTATCGATATACGGGGCTGTTCGGCGATCTGTTCGTGTCGCCAACGACATTTCACCAGGAAGGCGCTTTCCTCATGCGCGACGATCGCGATCTCGCCAGCGGGCTTACGGGCACGAAAACCGCCGCCTGCTGAACCCCTCAGGCTCACTATCCAAGAGGTCCGCGCCGACATATCGCACGGATTTCCCGCTCAGGCTGCCGCAATCGAGCCGCCACGCAAATCAAAGCCATTCAACCGCAAGGGCGCGGACCTTGCCAACTCCGACGCACTGCGTCGGGAGACCGCGCTTGCCGCCGGTCTTCTCCAGATGGTGGGCTAGGGCCGATCGACATTCAGGATTCCCAAAGGGCGTAAGTGCTGATTCATAGGGTTCCGCGATTGAGCGGAGGCTATGGATGGGCGTGAAGCGATATGAGTT